>CBDUCX010000006.1:0-40868 GCA_965365755.1 uncultured Pleurocapsa sp. | reverse complement strand
AATGCGATCGCTCCAGGCCCTGTGGAAACTCCTCTATATCGTTCTCAAGGAGTATTAGATGCCATAGGTTTAAATAGTTTTGCCGAACAGAATAAATTCTTTTCTCAATTAATGCCTTTAAAAACCGCCTCAGTTGCCAGTCTTGAGGATATCGCCGATACTGCCACTTTTTTAGCCAGCGATCGCGCTAAATTAATTTCTGGAGAAGTAATCGATGTCGCTCTCGGTTACAATGCTGCCTATAACGCTTAACTCGAATTAGAGTAACGAGTAACGAGTAACGAGTAACAATGTCCTTCAACTACCTGTTGCTATAAATCTCTCCTATACTATGATCGCTGATAATCTCTACAACTAAATCGGCAGTTTTCGTCAGTGGCTCAATAAATAATTTGGGATGAAGTGCTTTCCAGAAGTATTCGACAAAGCGATCAATCTCCTCATCACTCATCCCTGTTTTTTCTCTAGCGATCATCTTATGTTCAGCTTCTTTGCGCCATTGCTGACTAAGACGATAATCTTCGGGATAGAGAACAACTAGACTATCTAGTTTTGTCCATAAAGGCTCATAAGACCGTAAACGCCGATTACAATCTACAGCAAACTGTTGATCTTCTGGAGTAATAATTGGTGCAGGAGGATTAGCAAAACAACTCTCTGCTATCGGTTTAACTCCCACAAACCAACCTTCAAATAATAAAATATCTGGCTGGGAAATCACTTCGGGATTAATGCGATCGCCTGCCCCATTATGCAAGGACTTATCAAAGCGAGGGAGGGAAATGTCTACTGTATTATCAGGATCATTTGTCTGTAAACACGGTTTAATTACCTCAAGTCCTAACTTAATATCGTGAGTTCCTGGTGGACCACGCCAGATCAGACGAGGATCTTGTTTTTGTAAAGCTTGTCTTGCCCCATAAGTCAGGTATAAATCATCAATGGACAATGCAGCTACAGAAAAACCCAAATGATTAAGCATCAGCTTCAGAACAATACAGAGAGTACTTTTTCCCGTTCCTTGACCTCCAAGGACACCTTGAATCAAAGTCCTGTCTAATGCCTTGCTCCCTTGTGCCAAATTTAACGCCAAAGGCAACCACAGTCTCTCAAAATTATCTGTAATGCTCAGTTCATCAGTGATTCCCAAACTTTGACACATACCCGTCACTTCAGCCAGCAGTTCGGCAAACAACTCTGACTCCACACCTTTAGTGAGCAAGCTATCTAGTTTGTGCTCCACATTCCCTCTAGTTATTTTATAGTCAATTTATCAAGGAATTAGACACACTAATCCCTTGGGGTGTTTTAAGTTATTTCTTTGACCAGTTCTTTAAAGAGTAATCTTACCGCTTTAGCAGCTACTCTCATCCTAATCAGCCTGGTAGATTTGTGAGAGAATCATGCCCTCGATTCTTTGACCAAAACCGAAGCGATCAAACACAGTACGATAACTAGCAAACTGTTTTTATTAAAAAATTGTACATGAAACTATTGGCCCAACTAGAACTGAATCGGATTTTGTAGTTCATCTACAACAGATGATTAAAGCTTCTCCTCAAGTAAAAAAATGGCATCTGGTAATGGACTGCTTAAATACTCATCAATCAGAGTCACTAGTCCGTTGGGTTGCATCCACTGAAGGTATTTTTGGGGCAACACTCCAGTAAAATCAATTATTGAGGATTTATCTTGATCAAAGATTTGCCATGAGCTTAATATACCAGTATTCTCCTTTAACTCAGGGTCGTCTGATCAAACGCTACAAAAGATTTTTAGCGGATATAGAGTTAGATACAGGAGAAGTAATTACGGCTCATTGTCCTAATACAGGGCCGATGACAGGAATTTCTCAGCCTAATAGCTTGGTGCAGGTATCCAAAAGTAATAATCCCAAGCGCAAGTTATCCTACACTTGGGAAATGATTCAAATTGGCTCTACTTGGGTTGGAACAAATACCGCAATTCCAAATCGAGTGATCAAATTAGCCTTACAACAAGAGCTGCTGCCTGAATTAGCCGACAGATATAATACGGTTCGCTCGGAAGTTCCCTATGGTAAAGACCAAAAAAGTCGCATTGATTTTCTGCTAACAGGAGAAGATAATCAACCACCAATTTACGTGGAAGTTAAAAGCGTTACTTTAAATAGCAATAATTTAGCTCTATTTCCCGATACGGTAACAACCCGTGGGCAAAAACACTTGCGAGAATTGACCGACTTAGTTCCAGAAACCAACGCGGTAATGATCTACTTTATCAATCGCGGTGATTGCGATATATTTGCACCAAGCGACTCCTGTGATCCTAAATACGGTGAACTATTAAGAATAGCAGTAGAACAAGGAGTAGAAGTACTTCCCTATCGCTTTGAAATTACACCTCAAGGCATTAACTTCATGGGACTGGCAGATTTTCTACTTCACGAACCTATGTAGACTATTTATACAATTAATGCCAGATACTTTAGTATTGACCCATGACTTTATCGACTGTACCTCAAAGCGATAATTACCTGGTGTTGCAGATGCCCCCTGTATGGGAAATGAGCGCCGATAATTTTTTTGATTTCTGTCAGCTTAATTCTCATCTTCGTATTGAACGCAACGCTACAGGAAAACTAATCATCATGTCTCCCGCCGGTTCAGAAACAGGAAATCGTAATTTCAAGTTAATTCAGCAACTAGCCAACTGGACAGATCAAGATGGTACTGGAATCGGTTTTGATTCTTCGGCAGGGTTTATTTTGCCTAATGGTGCAACCAGATCTCCTGATGCAAGCTGGATCAATTTAACTAGATGGAATAGTCTTTCTGCTGAACAAAAAACTAAGTTTGCACCGATCTGTCCTGACTTTGTAGTTGAACTAAAATCTCCCAGTGACAGTCTGCAATTGCTTCAGGATAAAATGCAGGAATATGTTGATAACGGTGCATCTCTGGGTTGGTTAATCGATCGCACTGCCCGTCAAGTTTATATTTACGTCCCTGGGAATGATGTAGAGTGTTTAGATAATCCTCAAACTGTAAACGCAAATCCTCTTTTATCTGGCTTTGTGCTTGATCTAGCTAAAATCTGGTAGTAGGAATATCGAGCTACATAAGTAAGTATCAAGTGTTGTATTGCCGACTATTTGCTGCAAGAATTCCCAAAAAGCCAACCATATGAGAATTTCTGATTCATTCGAGCTACTTTTACTAGCAGCCCTTTGGGGTGCTTCGTTTTTATTTGTAAGGATTGCAGCACCTATTCTGGGGCCAGTTTTGCTAATTGAATTACGCTTATTGATCGCAGGTTTGACACTCCTATTATTTTTAATTCGTCTCAATTTGCTGGAAGAAATTCGTCAAAAGTTAGTTCCTTTGTTTGTTATTGGCTGTATTAATTTAGCATTTCCCTATTTATTGTTTGCGATCGCCGCCTTATATTTGCCTGCGGGTTTTGCCTCGATTTTAAATGCCACTGCACCCCTATTTGGCATAGTGATTACTGGTTTCTGGTTGCGAGAAAAACTAACTGTTAGTCAGTTTATGGGACTAGTAATTGGTTTTGCAGGGGTAACAATATTAGTCGGCTGGACAAGTATCCCTGTTACTCTTTCTTTTGCTGGATCTGTAGCAGTTGGATTGCTGGGGTCTTGCTTCTATGCGATTTCCGCAGCTTACGCGAAACAGAAATTAGTTGACGTTTCTCCGTTAGCAGCAGCCACGGGAAGTCTATTAGCCTCGACGGTAGTTCTGTTGCCGATTACGCCTTTCTTTTTACCTCCAGCATTCCCTTCACTGAAGGTTATTTTAGTAGTTTTAGCTCTTAGTTTATTCTCTACTGCCTTTGCCGCCATTCTTTATTTCCGTCTCATTAGCAATATTGGCGCCAGTAAATCCCTAACCGTTGGTTATCTAATTCCTTTGTTTGCTATGCTTTGGGGTGCCCTAGTGCTGGAAGAACCAATTACAAAATCAATGATTGTCGGCTGTATTTTAATCTTATCAGGAACTGCGATCGCAGTATCTCAGTGAACATTGAACATTTAGCTCTATGTGATGATTGATATTTAAGTTCTTTTACTTGCTGATTGATCTAAGATTTAGAAACATCAGACATTTTTTAAATACTCGTTTTATGGTTAAGTCTTCCCTCTCTGCGTCAGTTCAGGAGCAAGAAAATAAATCCAATATAGCTGAATTAAAGACAGTTGCCCTTGATGTGGGGGGGATGAAGTGTGCAGGTTGTGTTAAGGCTGTTGAGCGACAGCTAGAGCAGAATTCGGGGGTAGTGTCGGCTTGTGTTAACTTGATTACTGAAGTGGCAGTGGTTGAGTATCAAGCTGAAAGTATTGCTCCAGAAACTTTAGCTGAGAAATTAACTAAAACAGGTTTTCCCAGTCAACTACGAGAAAGCGATCGCAGTATCTATGAAACTGCCCAGGAAAATGAGGCTAAACGCCAGCGACAAGTACAACAACAATTGCGCCAATTAATTACCGCTACGATCTTGTTGGTTTTTTCTAGTATTGGTCATCTGCATCATCTGGGTTTACCTACCATCCCTATACTTAGCAATATCTGGATTCATTTTGGTTTGGCAACTTTGGCTTTATTAATTCCAGGGCGAACACTAATAGTCGATGGTGCTTATAGTCTAGTGCAGGGGATGCCCAACATGAATACCCTGGTCGGTTTAGGTACAGTGAGCGCCTACTTAGCTAGCTGTTTTGCTTTGTTTTTCCCTAATTTGGGTTGGGAATGTTTTTTTGATGAGCCTGTAATGTTGCTGGGCTTTATCTTATTGGGACGTACTTTGGAAGGAAAAGCCCGTAACCGCGCTTCTGCTGCTTTAGCCCAGTTAGTTACCTTACAACCCCCCATCGCTCGCTTGATCGGCAAACAAGGTAACGGAGAGACAATTGAAATTCCTGTTGAGCATGTCAAGGCTGAAGAATGGTTACGCATCTTACCTGGGGAAAAAATTCCTGTGGATGGCGTAATCGTTGAGGGAGAAACCACCATCGATGAGGCAATGTTAACGGGGGAATCTCTCGCAGTAACTAAAACCAAATCTGATGTGGTGCGTGCCGGGACAATTAATCAGTCGGGAGTAATTACCGTTGAAGTCACTGGTATTGGTCAAGATACTACCCTAGCAAAAATCATTAATTTGGTAGAAGATGCTCAAACTCGCAAAGCACCTGTACAAAAGCTAGCAGACACGATCGCTGGGTACTTTGCCTATGGTGTGATGGCGATCGCTAGTCTAACTTTCCTCTTTTGGTATTTTATTGGCACTAACATTTGGGATTCTGTATTAGCCACGGCATCTCATTCCATGTCTATGCCTCTGGGAGAGATGGTGATCACCACTTCTGCTTTATTGCTAAGTTTAAAATTGGCGATCGCTGTACTGATAATTGCCTGTCCCTGTGCTCTCGGTTTGGCTACTCCCACGGCAATCTTGGTTGGTACTAGTATTGGGGCTGAATCAGGGATTTTGATTAAAGGTGGCGATGTTTTGGAGCGAGTACACCAGTTAGATACAGTGGTTTTTGATAAGACGGGTACTTTAACTGTTGGTCAACCTCAAGTTATTGACTGTCTGACTCTGGCAGATATGACACCGCAGAAATTGCTCCAGATAGCTGCATCAGTAGAAAGTGGGAGCAATCATCCTCTAGCCCAAGCAATTATCACCGCAGCCGAGTCACAAGATCTGGCTTTACTAGAGACTAGTGATTTTAATAATTCACTGGGACAAGGAATGTCTGCCACAGTTGCAGGAGAAAAGGTATATTTGGGTAATAAGTCATGGTTAACCAGTCAGGGATTTACTATTTCTGAGCATCATGATTTAAAGGCTCAATATTTAGCCCAATCAGGTAAAACCGTGATTTATTTAGCTATATCGGGCAGTTTACAAGGTTTAATAGTCATTGAAGATAGCTTACGTCCTGACGCAGTTCAAACCGTTAGACAATTACAGGACTCAGGATTAGAGGTGGCATTACTGACAGGCGATCGCTCGGAGGTGGCTCAGGCGATCGCGCCTATGCTCAATATTACTCAGATCTTCTCGGAAATCAAGCCAGACCAGAAAGCCCAGATTATTCAATCATTACAGCAGCAGGATAAAACAGTAGGGATGGTTGGTGATGGTATTAACGATGCCCCGGCATTAGCACAGGCAGATGTGGGCATATCTCTTCATGGCAGTACAGATGTGGCGATCGCTACTGCGGATATTGTCCTAATGCAAAATCAACTTGCAGACGTAATCAAGTCAATTGAACTTAGTCGCGCTACGGTCAATAAAATCAAGCAAAATCTGATTTGGGCTTTGGCATATAATGTTTTTGCTATTCCCATCGCCGCAGGAATTTTATTACCCCACTTTGGGTTCATCTTATCTCCAGTATGGGCAGCAGTCGCTATGGCATCAAGTTCTTTAATTGTGGTAACTAATTCTCTGTTATTGAATTCTCAAGTTGCAAAATAGGACGTAACATGCTGCGTCTCTAACAACTAACAACTATAGCCGTACAAAGTTATGTTAGGACAAGTTTATTGGATTCAGGGTAAGTAATGAGTAATGAGTAATAAGTGTCCTAAGCAAAATACGTAGTGCTATAACAACTAACAACTAACAACTAACAACTAACCAGTTTGAACAATACCCGCAAAATATCCCTCAGTTTGGGCTTGTTGTCGATATTTAGCATTGAGTTTAATTGCCTGTTGTAAGTTATCGACTGCTGACTCGACTTGATTTGACACAGCATAGCAAATTGCCTTGTTATAGTAAGCTTCGGCGTAATCCGAACGAGATTCTAAAGCTAGATTAAAACTAGCGATCGCTTCTTGATACCGTTCTAACTGAATCAGGATTTTACCTCGATAGTTCCATGCTTTAGATAATTGCGGATTTAACTCCACAGCTTTGTCAAAAGAACTCAGAGCATCTTCCAAGCGTTCTAACATCTCTAAAGCCATACCACGATTCATCCAAGCTACTGCATTATTAGGTTGAATTTGTACTGCTCGTTCAAAAGATTGAAAAGCAGGCTCGTGTTGGAGTAACATGCCCCAGGCGACACCGCGATCAACCCAAGCTTGATAATAGTCTGGTTGAATCTCTACTGCTCGATCATAACTAGCGATCGCGTCTTGATAGCGCTTAAGACGACTGAAAGTAATACCACGATTGCACCAAGCTTCATCAAAAGTGGGTTCGATTCTCACTGCCTTATTAAAAGCGGCGATCGCTCCGTCATATCTTTGTAGTTCCCTAAGAGCAATACCCCGCTGATTCCAAGCCTGGGGATTGTCTGGCTGGAGTTCTAAGGCTTGATCAAAAAGGGCGATCGCTTCTTGATAATTTTCTTGCGTCAATAGCTGCTTCCCTTGTTCAATGAAATCATCAGGCTTGAGGAATAACTGAGGATGATTCTGTTGCAGATGTTCTATTGGTTCACTGAGGGTTTGCAGATTTTGTTGGATTTCCGTCAAGGCATCGGCAGCGATATCTTGAGGGGTAATCTGGGCTAAATCGGCGAGGATTTGCTCTTTCTGAGTTTGAGCAGAGGAGTTTATTTGCGCCAGTTGAGCAGTATTTTCAGTTTGTAATTGTTCTAGGTTTTGGAAGGTTAATTCTTGACGCTGTTGTATTGCTGATTGTGCTGTCTTAAATTGCTCAGTAATTTCGGTTTGCAGTTGTGCTAAGTTTTGTAGTGCTTGCTCTTTTTGAGCTTGAATTTTGCTGTTTTCTTGAGCTACGTCAGTGGCAAATTCGCTTTCTAGCTGGTGCAAGTGTTCCAGGATTTGCTCAATTTGCTGATTAATTTGGGATTGTGAATCTTCTAGTTGAGTAGTGAGTTTTATCCCTAGGTTTTCCAGATGCTTAACTGCTATTTCCTGCTGTTGCTGAACTTTTTGCGCGGCATTGCTTTCCAAGTCAGAAATCTGTCCTGTGAATTCAGATTCTAGTTGGGTAAGACGATCCAGAATAGTTTGTTGTTGTTCTTGTGCTGTCTCTTGCAGGGTTGATAATTGATGGGTAAATTCAGCTTCTGAACTTTGTAAGTTGTCTCGAAACTGTTGCTTTTGTGACTGCAAATTAGCTTGTAATTGGCTTATCTGGGGTGCTAGTTGAGAATTTAATTGTTGGAGTTTTTGTCCCAATTCATTCCGTTGTTTTTGTGCTGCTGCTTGTAGTTTAGCTAATTGTTCTGTAAAGCTAGTTTGTGCTTGTTGTAGAGATTGCAAGACAGTATCTTGTTGTTGAGCTACTTCTGACTGCATCAGATTAAGCTGAGGCGTAAACTCAGAACTCAACCTGGTCATATTTTCCAGTACGAGATCTTTTTGCTGTTTGGTATCTGTCTCTAATTCTGCCAGTTGTTGCTTAAATTCAGCTGACAATTTGGCTACTGTTTGCTGATAGGTGTTAATTTCTCTGTCAATGCCTTTTAATCCCTGCTGTTTAGCGCTACTAAATTCTGCTAGTAGCCCAGAAATAATTTCTCGTTTTTGCTTTAATTCTTGTTGGAAATTTTCTACCTCATCCTCTAGGCTATTGCTCTTTTGTTGCGCAGTTTCAAGTATCTGTTGTAAATCTTGAGTAACCTTGTTGAGTTGAGATTTAGCAGTATCTAGTTCCTGGAGATTAGTACTGACAAGATGGGCAACTTCGCGCACGACAGCTTTACGCAACAGCCACAAAGAAGCGATCGCACCTGTTAATAATAATGCCAATGTAGCTAAAATTATCAGATTAAACTGGGTTATGGTTCGGCTAAAGACGCGGTTGGCTTCAGCTTCGATCCGTGATTGAATTTGCTTGTCTGAGAGGTTTTGCTTTAGCTGTGGCGACTGCGCGAGCAAATTTTGCGGTATGGAAATTGATCGAGCAACATCCCCACCCGAAGGTATTAGTAGAGTTGCCAAAATCAGACTACTCTGGGATAACCAGAGGGAAAACTTAGGATGTTTGTTGCTCATTAGAATTACTTCTGCCTATTGATGGCATTGTTCAGTACTTAATTTTCCCTCTAGATAATTTAACAAGGGATTAGACACACTAACCCATTTTGGCATTTTAAGTCATTTCGTTGACTAGTTCCCTCGCTCTCTAGATTAATTAATCGGCAAGTTAGAGAAAATAGGGCTAGTTGCGATCCGAAGGCTACGGGTCGCGTAATCGCCTATGTGCTGCCAAATTAGTAGCTATAAATCCTAACTTAATCTAAAAAAAAATCTTAAAAAATGTAACCTCTTTAACTTAAATTTGCTGCACGATCAGTGAGAGGGTGTAATTGAATATAAAATAGTTTGGTCAGGGGATTAGATGTTAGAGGATAGGCTATCTATCACCGATACTGCTGAGTCTGACGACTTGCTCCATTTATGACCAAGCTGTTGGGTGAACATAAACGCATATTTAGAGACAAGATTAACTACTGAAATTTGATCAATTATTTTTTCTAGCTACTTACTTAGTTTTGCTGTATCATTTCTAGCTGTCATCTAACTGAATAATCAATATATTGGGAATAAAATCCGACAAACATGGAATCAATATTAAATGCTTTTAGAAACTTAGATTTTGCCAATTTCCTGAGCGGCATTCCATTCGTCAAAATTGCCATAGCTTTTATCGTTCTTGTTCTGACTCAATTCCTCAGAAAATTTATTTCAAAGGGTATCATTGCTTTTATCGAACGCTTAACGGCCAAAACAGAGACAACGATTGATGATGAATTAATCGCCATCATCAAACCAGCCTTAAACTTAGTTATATTGCTCTTTGGAATCTGGTTAGCACAAGCAATTTTATCAGCAGAACTAGGGCCCCAATTAAGCGCGAATATTGACAAGCTGATCAATTTCATTGTGATCGTCATTATTGCTTATGTTTTGTTCCGTGCTGCTTCTCTGTTAGGACGAATACTTGCTGACTCTATTCTGAGAACTGACACAGAACTGGACTCTTTGCTCAGACCTTTTACGCCTAAAATATTTCAGGCAATTGCCATTATGGTAATTGTCATCAAGGCAAGTGAGATCTTTTTAGGAGCATCAGCAGGGGCATTAGTCGGATTGCTAGGGGGTGCAGGTCTTACCATCGGTTTGTTATTTAAGGATATTGTCTATGATTGGTTTTGTACCGTAATTATCTATACTGATAACCTATATAAAGAGGGAGACTGGATTGGAGTAACGGGGGTAGATGGTTTTGCTCAAGTTGTAGCAGTTGGTTTCAGGAGTACCACACTGAAAATAGTTGGTTGGGGTTCTACTCTAAAACTGCCTAATTCCCAAATGATTACTGGGATCGTCCAAAATTGGTCACAACAGACAGGTGATGAGCCATTGGCATGGGGACTTAATTTCACTCTCAACATCGATGGCATCTCCGCAGATAAAACTGCCAAAATTTGCCAGAATATTAGAGAGATTGCCCCTAGCATTGAAGGAATGTCTCCTAAGTGTTTGGTTCGCTTTAGCGGAATTGAAGAAAATGCCCGTGTAATTAATATTCGAGCATTTGTTGAAGATCTTAATTTGTACTTTTCCAATGAGGAAAAATTGAATTTAGCTATTTTAGCAATGTTGGAGAGAGAAGGTATTGATAGCTTCAGTGTTCAGCTTAGAACTGATCCAGAAGATTACAAAAAATCTTTAGCAGCCGCCAATAACTAGTTAAATAACTGATGAGTAGTGACTAACGGGTCATTACTCATTACTTAAAGCCTAACTTGCCACACGTCAGTTCGACTAAAGCTAAAAATTTGATAATTCATAACTTTTGATCTACTTGAATCCCACATTATTTCGTTATAAAAATCATAATTCCGTTCGCGCAGCTGTCCTACGGGCATACTCCGAACTCCATACAGACAAGGCATGCCTTGTCTCTACTCCAAACTCACGTTGCCACGAATAATGAACAAGATTTAAAGTTGAGCATCTCCATAAGGTCGCTTCAGATAAAGCCCACCAGGAGAACCAATAACTTGTCCCTGATCATAAATCAGGTTACCGCGCAACAATGTACTCTTAACTCTTCCAGTCAACTCCATCCCTTCAAAGGGAGTATAGCCCTGTTGTGATTCAGACTCAGCAGCACGGACGACAAAAGTTTCATTGGGGTCGAGAAGAACTAGGTCAGCATCGTAACCTACAGCAATGTCTCCTTTATCCCACAAGCCGAAACGTTGGGCAGGATTCCAACAGAGTAACTCCGCCATGTGATTATAGGACATCCCGCGCTTACTACCTTCACTAAAGATGCTGGATAGGAGATATTCTGTCCCGCCAAAACCAGATTTCGCCAGCCAAATATTCTCTGGATCTTGGAGACTGGCTTTCTTAGCAGCAGAACAACAGGCATGATCGCTGACAATCCAATTAATCTGGTGATTTAGCAGTTTTTCCCACAAATATTCCACATCCTCACGGGGACGGATTGGTGGGTTGACTTTTGCCCATTTACCTGTGGGGGCATCCACATCCAGCATTAAATGTCCGACAGTTACTTCTCGCCTAAAATTAATTTGCGGAAATGCCCTTTCCATAGTTAGGGCAGCTTCTACTGCTTTGCGAGAACTGAGATGTAGCAGATTAATATTCACACAGTTCGTTTCCTGGGCGAGATAGGAAGCAATACTAATTGCTAATCCCTCTGAATGAGGCGGACGGGCAGCACTGTAGGCTCTTAAACCAGTTAGGTTTTTATTCCCCTGGACAATTTTAGTGTAGGCACGTAGGATCTCAGCAGTTTCGCAGTGCAGGCTGAGGCTAAGATAATCCTTGGCTTCAGGATAATGTTCCCTTAATTGGGTCAGACCGCGCATAATAAATTCAAAATGCGCAAAGTCATACCGTTCCTCTTTATTAATCATCAGAAACAGATTTTGCTGATCTGACAAACCATGCAAGCCATAACCACCGTAAAACATAAAAATTTTAAAGGATGAGATGCCGTGGTGCTCAAAGAGATACTGCATTTCATCAATATGTCCCGAAGCGATCGGTGCTATATGATAACCGTAATCAACATAAAAATTGCCCTCTGACAGTGCTAGTACCTCTGGGAAAAAATCTTGATAAGAGCCACCTTTATTCAGATAATACTGACCTGTGCGAATATAATTTAGGCTAGTAGTAACACCACCCATCGCTGCTGCCTTGCTTTCCGTGACCGCATCTTGGTCAAGGGGTTGATAAATCCCAACATGCATATGTGCATCGATAACCCCTGGAAATCCTAGTCGATTCTGAGCATCGAACACCTCTTTTGCCTGGTCAGGCGCAATTTCGGGGGCAATTTGGGCAAATTTACCATCTTTAATCCCTAGATCGAGTTGCTCAACGGATTGCTGCTTAGGACGAACTACACGGACATTTTTGATGATTTTGTCTAGAACTTTAGTTTCAGACACAATAAACCTCTAGTTAGCTTTGCTTTATTTTAGTTTTACGCTCACGTTATTTTAAGGTCTGAATCGATTAAGTCTGTGAGAAAAAAATTATAGAAAAACAGCTATAAGCAGGCGATCGCTCAATAAAAAAGTCAGCAAGACGATAATGGTTAGATAAGCAATTCTAACTATATAATTAAGATTGATTAAGAGGCATATCTGCAACGGTGTGTCTCTCTTTTTTTGTTCGTTATAAAGCTACTTATGACTCAGCCAGAAGCACTACAAAAATTACTCCAAGCGATCGCCAGGCAGGAAATTAGCCCGGAAACTGCCTTGGAAAAATTAAAACATCTGCCCTTTGAAAGCCTCGATGAATTCGCCAAAATAGACCATCATAGGCAGTTACGCACAGGCTTTCCTGAAGTTATTTGGGGTGCTGATAAAACTCCTGAACAGCTAATTAAAATTATGACTGCCATGGGTCAAGATGGGACAGTGGTAATGGCTACTCGCATTGAGACAGAAATATATCAACAACTACAAGTCGCGATTCCCAATCTAATTTATTATCCTGATGCTCGTATTTGCTCCCTATCTGCGCCGAAAACTCCTACTCAACTTGGCACGATCTCAATTTTGACTGCTGGTACTGCGGATATTCCTGTAGCAGAAGAAGCTGCTGTTACCGCCGAACTTTGTGGTTTTGAGGTAGTTCGTCTCTGGGATGTGGGGGTGGCGGGGATTCATCGTCTGTTGAGTAACAGTCAAGTCGTCTACGATGCTGATGTACTAATTGTCGTAGCAGGAATGGAGGGAGCATTGCCCAGCGTAGTGGCAGGGATGGCAGATTGTCCAGTGATTGCAGTACCTACCAGCGTAGGCTATGGGGCAAGCTTTAGCGGTGTTGCCCCTTTGTTAACCATGCTGAATTCTTGCGCTGCGGGGATTGGGGTAGTTAATATTGATAACGGTTTTGGGGCAGCTATTTTAGCAGGACAGATCTTACGCACTGCTCGCAAGATTAGTTAGCAGCATCTGGTGTCAATCTAACTCCTGTTTTAGAGATTTGATCGTTGACATAAATTAGGGGAATTGGCGAGGGAGAATTGTAATTTTTAGTGAGCTGCGTTTGTTCTTTCAGAGCATTTTCTACCTGTTCTTCCAATGCTGCTACTTCTAACTGTAACTGCTGGAATTTGCTCTGTTGTCCAGTTGAAAAAACTTGCGGGGGTTTCTGGTTCATAACTATCATCAAAATACTATTTTGCCGAAGCTTGATTAACGCCAAACTCCAGTTTGACAATGTTTGACTAGACATCATAGCTCAGTAGTTTCTAAATGTGTCCCCAAAGTAGACATTTTATTAACTGTAACTAAGTAGGTGGGTAAAATTAAGACGAGCGACCCCCTAAAGGGTTCAGCAGTTCCTACAACGGAGGGAACCTCCCTTCGGGTTCAGCACTTCTTACAAAAGTTGCTCATGGGGGAGACCCCCAAGACCGCACTTTTGCGCTTTTCTCAAGTCGGGGAACCCGCCCAACGAAAGTGCTTCACCGCAACGGACTGCTTCACCGCGTCGGCGTAAGAGGGCAGACCCCGCGTCGTCCGAAGGCGCAAGGGAACGCTGCCCTAGCAAGGGAATGCGCGAGTTGGAAAATGATTCTAGTAGTTAGTAGTTAGTAGTTGGCAAGACAGCTCCCCTTGACTTCGTTCTCTTTTATTTTGGTTTTATATTTATTTATGCCTACCTACTTAGGAATATTTATAGTATTAAAACTGAAATAGCTCAATAGGCAATTTAACTAATAGCTGATTACAATGCGATTAATTAACTATTCTGCGATCGCCAAATACTATGACTCAGACTACGACTCAAGCCCTATTGTCAGTCAACCATCTTCGAGTGGCATATCCCCGTCAATCCCAGAAAGATACTACTTGGGCGGTAGATGATGTTTCCTTGGAGTTGCAGCCTGGGGAAAAAATGGGGCTAGTGGGAGAATCTGGTTGTGGTAAGTCTACTTTAGGGCGGGCAATTATGCGTCTCTTGCCAGAAGGGAGCCAGGTATTGGGTCAGGCTATTTTTGAGAATAAGTCGGTTTTTGAGCTAAATAAGTCAGAATTACGTCAATTTCGCGGTGAAGTTGTCGCTTTAGTCTTTCAAGACCCCATGACGCGGTTAGATCCCCTGATGACAATTGGAGATCATTGTTTAGAGACAATCAAAGCTCATCAACCCCAGTTATCTAAATCCGCCGCTAAAAAACTAGCCCTGGAGACTTTAGCCACGGTTAAAATACCTGCTAACCGCTGGGGACAGTACCCCCATGAATTTAGTGGTGGGATGCGCCAACGAGTGGCGATCGCTTTAGCCCTCTTGCTCAACCCGAAAGTAATTGTAGCCGATGAACCGACAACTAGCTTGGATGTTACAGTTGCCGCCGAAATCCTGGAGGAATTGACTCGGCTATGTAGCGAAAGAGAGATGGCGTTGCTGTTGATTTCCCATGATTTAGCCCTGGTGGGGGAATATTGCGATCGCATTGCGGTGATGTATCAGGGCAAAATGGTAGAAACTGGGGAGGTTAAATCGATTCTCTACAACCCCCAGCATGAATATACTAAATCCCTGTTAGATGCCGCATTACATTTACAAGCAGTAGAAGAAGAACAAGGCGACAGTATGAACCTAGATGAGCCGATTCTAAGGGTTCGAGAGTTAAAACAGTACTTTACTTTAGAAGCAAATCTTATTCAGCAATTATTTTCTCAAGAAAAAGCTGCTGTGATTAAAGCCGTTGATCAGATCAGCTTTGATTTATATCCAGGAGAAATATTAGGACTAGTAGGAGAATCGGGCTGTGGAAAAAGTACTCTTTCGCGGACAATTTTACAGTTACTTAAACCCACTGGGGGCAAAGTTGAGTTTCGCGGACAAGATTTAACTACCCTCCCGCCTCAAGCTATGCGGAGTCAACGGCGACAGCTACAAATGGTATTTCAAGACCCCCATGCCTGTCTCAATCCCTTAATGACTGTGGGGGAAAGTATTGCCGATCCTCTATTAATTCATAAATTAGCCACTACTAAAGAAGCCCAGCAGCAGGTAGAAGTCATGCTGTCAAAAGTGGGCTTAACTCCTACCGCAGAATACTATCAACGCTATCCCCAAGAATTATCAGGAGGACAACAGCAAAGAGTTGCGATCGCCCGTGCCTTAATTACTAAGCCTAAGCTAGTAATTTGTGATGAGCCAGTGAGTATGCTCGATGCTACGGTACAAACCCAAGTATTAGACCTGATGTTGAGCTTAAAAGAGGAATTTGACTTAACATACTTGTTTATTACTCACGATCTTTGGGTAGCCCGATTTTTTTGCGATCGCATTGCGGTCATGAATTCAGGTAAAATCCTAGAATTAGATACTACCGAAAAAATCTTTACCAACCCACAGCATCCTTATACTCAGAAGCTACTTTCTGCTGCACCATTGTTAGCTAAGAAGTAAGCATTGCCACAATGATATAACAAAAGAAGGCGATCGCGCTTAAATACTTGTGAAGCATGGCAAACTTTTAAGATATTGCGCTCGGTCGGCTACGGGTCGTGTCGTAATCGCTCAACAACCTTATCCTACAACTGAACGATGAGACTGTACTTTAAGTAGACAAAAATTAAGTTTTCTGGATTAGAGTAATTTGAATAATATCTTTTATGATGATTGATGAAGCGAGTCGTCCTCAAAGACGGGGCTTTAAAACCACCGATCACGGTAAATATACTGATTAGCCAAGATACATGTCCTCCGAGAAGCATAGCAAAACAGACAGAAAGATTATTACCGATTGTCGTAATATCGATAAATCACAGCTATCACCAATGTATCAACATTACGTTGAGGTGAAAGAACAGTATCCCAATGCTCTGCTGCTATATCGAGTAGGGGATTTTTTTGAATGCTTTTTTCAGGATGCAGTCACTATTGCTAGAGAATTAGAGCTAGTTCAAACCAGCAAGGAAGGGGGAAAGGAACTAGGAAGAATTGCGATGACAGGAGTGCCTCACCATGCTTTAGAACGCTACAGTACAATGTTGGTGGAGAAAGGCTATGCGGTGGCAATTTGCGATCAGGTAGAAGATGCTGCCACTGCTGCTGCGGAAAAACGGAATTTAGTCAAAAGGGAAATTCAGAAATTACTTACTCCTGGAACCTTAACCGATGATGGGATGTTGCAATCTCGTCAAAATAATTTTCTCGCGGCGATTGTGGTTGCCGGGGAACATTGGGGATTGGCTTATGCAGATATATCTACAGGGGAGTTCTTTACTAGCCAGTCAAGTGAATTAAGCTCTTTAACTTTAGAATTACTTCGTTTACAACCTTCAGAAGTATTAATTCCTGCTAATGCTCCAGATGTTACTGGTTTACTGCGTCCAGGAGAAAAATCAGAGTATTTAGCCGATTATTTGCCCGATAGCTTTTGTTATTCCTTGCGATCGCAACAGCCGTTTACCTTAGTGGAAGCTAGTCAAAGACTCAAGGATACCTTTCAGGTAAGTTCCCTTGAAGGAATGGGTTGTGCAACTATTCCCTTAGCGGTGAGGGCTGCGGGAGGACTATTAGAATATGTCGAGGATACCCAAAAAGCTTATCAAGTGCCATTGCAACCTCTGCGTACCTATAGCTTGGCAGACTATCTAATTCTCGATCATCAGACGAGGCGTAATTTAGAAATCACCCAGACTATTCGTGATAATACCTTTCATAGTTCTTTACTCTGGGCATTAGATCGGACTAGTACCGCTATGGGCGGAAGAGCATTAAGACGTTGGGTATTGCAACCTTTAATTGATATCAAGGGGATTGCTGCCAGACAAGATACGATTAAAGAATTGGTAGAAAATACCGCCATGCGCCAGGATTTACGCTCTATGTTGCGTAAAATATACGATATTGAGAGATTATCAGGCAGGGTGGGTTCTGGTACTGCTAATGCCAGAGATTTACTCGCTTTAGCCGAATCTTTGATTAAATTAAGCGATTTATCAGCGATCGCTTCCTTTGGTTCTGCTCCTTATTTGAAAGCCTTACATCAAGTTCCTCCAGAGTTGGAAGAGTTGGGGGTATATGTAGTAGAGCGTTTGGTGGAATCCCCGCCACAACATCTGAAAGACGGCGGAATCATTAAGGATGGTGTTGACTCCCGACTAGATGAAATTCGCCAAAGATTAGAAGACGATAAACAATGGCTAACCAACCTGGAAGTTACAGAAAGGGAACGAGTTGGTATACCTAATATCAAGGTGGGTTATAACAAAACCTTTGGCTATTACATTAGTATGCCCCGTTCCAAAGCTAGTCAGGCTCCTGATAACTACAAGCGGAAACAAACCTTAACCAATGAAGAAAGATATATCACTTCAGAATTAAAAGAGCGCGAAACCAGAATCCTCACGGCAAAAGATGACCTCAATAACTTAGAATACGAGATCTTTAGCGAATTAAGAGGAAAGGTGGCCGAGAAAGCCCAGGAAATTCGCAGTATCTCCAAAGCCGTAGCCGCGATTGATGTTTTAGCAGGATTAGCCGAAGTTGCTGTCTATCAAAACTATTGCTGTCCCGAAATGGTTAAAGGACGAGCCATCAATATTGTTGAGGGTAGACATCCCGTAGTAGAGCAATCTTTGGGAGAAGGCTTTTTCGTTCCTAATTCAGCCAACATGGGGAGTGAAGATTCCTTAGCCAAGGGAGGAGTAAATCCTGATTTAATTATCTTGACTGGTCCCAATGCTAGTGGCAAAAGCTGTTATTTAAGGCAAATTGGCTTGATTCAATTAATTGCTCAGATTGGTAGCTTTGTCCCCGCTACAGCAGCGAAATTGGCAATCTGCGATCGCATTTTTACCCGTGTGGGTGCAGTAGACGATCTAGCAACAGGACAATCTACCTTTATGGTGGAAATGAACGAAACTGCTAATATCCTGAACCATGCAACTCCTAAATCGCTGATTCTCCTAGATGAAATTGGGCGCGGTACAGCAACTTTTGACGGGCTTTCCATCGCTTGGGCAGTAGCGGAACACTTGGCTACAGATGTCCAGGGAAGAACGATCTTTGCTACTCACTACCATGAATTAAACGAACTGGCTTCTATTTTGACCAACGTGGCTAACTATCAAGTCACCGTCAAAGAAATGGCAGACAAGATTATCTTCTTACATCAAGTAACGCCAGGAGGTGCAGATAAATCCTATGGTATTGAAGCAGGAAGACTGGCAGGTTTACCTCCTTCGGTAATTTCTAGAGCAAAACAGGTAATGGGACAAATCGAGAAGCACAGTAAGATTGCCCTCGGTTTACGTCAGGGAATTGAACAGATGCAGCCGAAAAAAGATGCTGATGGTAAAGCGATTGAACAATTAGACATTTTTGAGGATTGAAAGTAATCTTTGACTACCACTACTTGACTTTTGACGGCGACTTTGGGACTCTGCAATAAGATTCTCCAATAAACCATAGTCATGACTTTAAACCTATACAATACCCTCACCCGTAGCAAATCCAAGTTTCAAACCATTGAAGATAAGAAGGTGCGGATGTATTGCTGTGGCATAACTGTCTATGATTATTGCCATCTTGGTCATGCTAGAACTTGTTTGGTTTGGGATGTGGTGCGCCGCTACCTACAGTGGTGTGGTTACGAAGTAAATTATATTCAGAACTTTACTGATATTGACGATAAGATTCTCAACCGCGCTAGGGAAGAAGGAACATCAATGGAAGAGGTTTCCGAGAAGTATATTGCGGCTTATTTTGAAGATATGGAACGTCTGGGAGTTGGGCAAGCAGATGCCTATCCCCGCGCCACTCATACTTTAGATGGTATTAAGCGCTTAGTCTATGAATTAGAACAAAAAGGCTTTGCTTATCCTGCTGAGGGAGATGTTTACTACGCAGTGCAGAAATTTCCTGAGTATGGCAAGCTGTCTGGTAGAAGGCTAGAAGATATGCAGGCTGGCGCTAGTGGCAGAGTTGCGATGGAAGACCCAGAAGCTAGTAAAAAGCAATATCCTTTTGATTTTGCCCTCTGGAAAGCTGCTAAGGAAGGTGAACCTGCTTGGGAGTCTCCTTGGGGAAATGGTCGTCCTGGCTGGCATATCGAATGTTCGGCGATGGTGCGAGAAAGGCTAGGAGAAACCATTGATATTCATGTCGGGGGTGGAGATTTAACTTTTCCCCATCATGAAAATGAGATTGCTCAATCTGAGGCGGCGACAGGTAAACCCTTAGCTAATTATTGGCTACACAACGGCATGATCATTGTCGAAGGGAAAAAGATGTCTAAATCTTTGGGTAACTTTATTACCATCCGTGAATTACTGGATAAATATGAGCCAATGGCAGTACGTTTGTTTATTTTACAAACTCAATATCGTAAACCTTTAGACTTTACCGAGGAAGCTTTAAATACCGCGACTAATAGCTGGGAAACTCTTAAAGAAGGATTACTATTTGGCGCTCAATATGGGGAACAACTAGGCTTTTCTGATAATGATAACGATTTATTAGATGAAGAATTACTTAGCAGGTTTAAATCCGCCGTAGACGATGACTTTAATTTTGCGGGGGGTTTAGTCGTCCTATTTGAAATTGCTAAGAATTTGATCAAAGAAGGTAATACCTTAGTTCATCAGGGGACAGTTAAGGCTGACAGTCAAGAATTAGAGCAACAGTGGCATACTTTAACTCATCTAGCAGCAATTCTCGGTTTTACAGCCCAACCAGAGGACTCGAACAGCAATACAGATGGCTTAAGTGACGCTGAGATCGATGATCTGGTACAGCAGCGCAATCAAGCTAGAAGCAACAAAAATTATGCAGAAAGCGATCGCATTAGAGACGAACTACAAGCCCAAGGTATTACTCTGATTGACAAGCCAGGGGGAATAACTATTTGGAATCGTAGTTAGTACAAAAATATTAAACAATATCGGTATAGAATTCAAAGACTAGATTAAGAGTAAGTTTTGTTGGGTTACGCTGTCGCTAACCCAACCTACGAAAGCTAATAGCCCTAAGCTAAAAGCCTTTAGTCCAAACTTAATCAACGAAGCTAACCCCAGATATAGCAATAAGCAATTACATTAGGACACTTGCTACTTGTTACTTTAATTCGAGCGTTCCCTTGCGCCTGACGGCGACGCGGAGTCTCGAATTTGCTTACGAGCAATTAACTAAACTTGTCCTAACCAGCAACATACTGCGATCTCTGTTAAGCCATCCGTGAATAATACTCAACTACGAGTAGTTCATTTATCTGAAGGGCAATCCATTCACGCTCAATGATGCCATTAACCTTACCAGTTAGTGCAGCCTTATCAAACTCAAGGTGACTAGGTAAATTAGCCAAACCTGGATATTCCATGTTAGTTTCCACTAACTTGCGAGAGCGATCGCGATTTCTAACTTTGATCACGTCTCCAGGGCGACACTGATAACTAGGAACATCTACCACGCGATCGTTCACTAGAATATGTCCATGGTTAACTAGTTGGCGCGCTCCAGGAATAGTCCCCGCCATTCCCAAACGAAAGATGGTGTTGTCTAAACGCATTTCTAGTAGTTCTAGCAACGTTTGTCCTGTAGAACCAGCTACTCGACGAGCTTTACGGACGTAACGGATCAATTGCTTTTCAGTAACTCCGTAGTTGAAGCGTAATTTTTGTTTTTCTTCTAAACGAATCGCGTATTCAGAACGTTTACGACGGCTTTGACCGTGTTGTCCAGGTGGATAAGCTTTACGCGCACTCTTTCTGGTTAGACCTGGTAAATCCCCTAAACGGCGAACGATCCGCAAACGCGGACCTCTATAGCGAGACATATATTATTTCCTCTCTAGATTGCAATTATGAAATATCTCCAAATATATAATTATATATTGCTGAGAGAGATATTTTACAAAAAAATGCTGTTAATTAGCGCTGATTTTTAAGAATCGCGATCGCAATTTTTAATAATCTTGCAGCAAAAAAGATGAGCCAGTTATAACTAACTCACCTCTAAGTATATTGGTATATTTGATTCTGAATCCTATGATTAGCTTGCTCTGACGAAGCTAACGTCACGCTCTTTAGTTGCCCAGAACATCCCATGAATTTTCTGAACCGTATCCATCAATTCGTTAGCATGATCTACACTAACTTCTACTTTACAAGCAGAACAGAGTTTAGCCGCTTTCCAAAAAGTATCGTGTAGATCAGGATATTTTTCTAAATGTACAGGCTTGAAGTAGTCTGTCCACAGAATTAGCAAGTCATCTTTAGTTTTTTGAGCTTGCTCTTCCTTAATCGCAATGTATCGACTTAGGGTATTTTGATAAGCAATATTGGCAGCTTTATCACCAGCAGGTGGAACTTCAAGATCGATGATTTTCTTGGTCATGGAAAGAACCGCTTCAGCCGTAATACGGGCAGAGGCAGGATCATATACACCGCAAGGACCATCACAATGAGCGTGAACTTCTGGTGCAGGAAAAAGATTTTTGATCTGGAAAATTACTTGTTTCAACATCATAGTTTATGGTGTTTAGTTTTATAGGAATGTGTTTTGATGAGCGAATTACTGGGAGCAGCAATAATTTAATTACTAGATTAAGGCTACTGTTTAAATGCTCTAGAAGATATAAATCGCAATCATATACCTTCAACTCCCTATCTTTATTTAGCTTAGTTTGGTTTAGGGTCGGTTTGCAAGCGGTCTAATCTTTAGCTTTTACAACCAGGTGAGACATACAATACCGACTTAATTTAGGCAATGAATATCCAGGGCTAAATATCCAAGACTACTGATCACTAACAGGGTTAACCTTATCAATCACGCTCAAACTCCCATCTTCCTCGACCTGCCAAACATCATAACTGCCAATAACATCACCATTTTCATCGATATCTACATTGCCACTGGCTCCCTGAAAATTAATCTCTTCCCCGTTGCGTAATAGTTCCATGGCTTTACAAGCATCAGAAACCTCGGTTCCTGGAGCATTCGCCACATCCAATATTTTGCTTTTGATTCCTTCTCCCGTATTCGCATCACTCGCTTCCGCTGCCAACATCATCAGCACCGTGGCATCCCAGTTATGGGGTATATAGGGGGTTAACTCTTTACCTGTTTTCTCCTTCCATAATGCCGTAAACTCATTTAAAGCCTCGCCATCAGCCCCTGGTACTGTTCCTAATGCCCCAGCAATAATCGATTTGCCATCAGCGGTTTTCCCCACCTGTCGCACAAAATCAGCGGAATATACGCCATCAGTCAGTAATACGGTTACGTTATCACTTAATCCTTGTTCAAAAGCAGATTTAAGTAGTACGCTTCCTGTTTCTGCATATAGAACTGCTGCTACTGCATCAGGTTTCTTCCCAAAGGCGGCTTTTGCTTCACTATCGAGGGTGGCTGCTTTGGGGTCATGACGAACAGGTTTGCCCACAATCTCGCCACCTGTTTTTTTAAATGCTTCAATAAATTTTTTCTCAAATCCGACACCATAATCATTGTTGATGGCGACAGTAGAAACCTTTTTAAAGCCTTGCTTTTGCGCCAGCGCCGCTAGCGCCTGGGATTGATAGGTATCTGGTGGAGCAGTACGCGCCCAAAAACCGTTAAATTCATCATTTTGTGCTCTTTCCGTAAATACGGGACTAGTGCTGCCAGGAGACACCAGCATTACTCTGTTACGCACTGCTACATCTACTGCTGCCCCAGAAACGCTACTGGCAAAAGCACCCACAACTCCCGCCACCCTATCTACTTCAGCGAGTTTAGTCATAGCGCTACTCCCCGCACTGGGATCGGTCTGACTATCTTCGGTGATCAAGCTAACTTGAGCTTCATTTACACCACCACATTCGTTGATCGTATCTACAGCCAGTTGCGCCGCTACGGGAAAATTCTGTCCAATAGATGAAAGATCCCCTGTGATGGGAGCTAAAGTACCTAATTTAAGTCCGCTACCCCCCGCCACGTCTCCGCCTTGGCAAGAAGTCAGCAATACCCCTGCACTTAAAGACATCAGAGCCAGCATCATTTTAGAATTAGAGCGATCGCTGACACTTTTTTGGCGATCGCTGTTCTGAAACTTCCAGTTAAAACTTTTCATCTCTAAATCTTCTCCAATTCCCGTCTAAAGTCCGATAGATTGGAATTGTACTCGAAAAATTCAAAAGTTGTTCTAACTATGCCAGCAAAAGCTACTCTAACAATATTGCGATCGCACTAGATTTAAACACTAATTTTAACTTTTTAGACATCCTCTAAGTTCCGCTAACCAGCTAACATACTGCGATCATGACTATTACTAGCCCGTTCGTCTATATTTGTCAGTCACATAAAAATGTTCCAGGTAGCCTAAATGGACTACGCTTAGGAGTCAAAGATCTGTTTCATATTGCAGGAATACCGACGACGGCAGGGAATCCTGATTGGCGGGAAAGCCACCCCGTACCAAATGTAACTGCCCCAACTGTTGCCGCTTTGCTGGAAGCAGGGGCAACCTTAATTGGTAAAACTCTGACTGATGAACTGGCATATAGTCTTGAAGGGGTCAATAAACATTACGGTACTCCAACAAATCCCCAAGCACCTCAGCGTCTTCCAGGGGGTTCTAGCAGTGGTTCAGCAGTAGCAGTGGCAAATCATAGCATTGATCTTGGTTTGGGTACAGATACTGGTGGTTCAATTCGAGTACCAGCAAGCTATAACGGTATTTACGGCTTTCGTCCCAGTCACGGGGCAGTTAACTGTGAACATTTAGTCCCTTTATCACCCCGTTTCGACACAGTTGGTTGGTTAACCCGTGATCTGACCACAATGAGCCAAGTGGCTGAAATACTTTTGCCTGGAGGCATGGCACATGATTTATCCTGCCTTGTTGTGGCGACTATTGAAGGTATAGAACCCTGGAGCGAAGCTCGCCAGCCTTTACTAAAAGCTTTAAGCAATCAGTTTGCATCAATTCAGTATGTAGATCTGACAGCTCAACAATTAACCCAAGCTAGTGTAGCCTTCCGTGTCTTGCAAGGTAGAGAAATTTGGCGCATACATGGTTCCTGGATTGAACAACAGCAGCCCGACATGGCTCAGGAAATTAGCGATCGCTTTAATTGGTGTAAAAGCCTCAGTGAAAAGGACGAACAGCAAGCAAAAGTTAACGCCCAAGAGTTCATCACTTTTTGGCATGGCAACATATTACCCAATAGCAATCATGTATTGCTAATGCCCACTACTCCAGGTGCAGCACCTCTACTAACAACATCATCCTCAGAATTAGCAACATATCGTACCCGCCTCATGGGTTTAACCGCCCCCGCAGGCTTAACTCGCGCCCCACAAATCAGCCTGCCAGCTTTAACCAGCGAACAAGCACCCTGGGGAGTATCTCTAATTGCTCGTCATGGTTGCGATCGCGCTTTACTAGACTGTGCTGCCAAATTAACCTTTTTCTTAAAAGCTTAGAGTAGGGGCAAACGGCCGTTCACCCCTACTTATTACTTACGAGCAATAAACTAAACTTGTCCCCACCAGCTAACGCACTACGACACTACTCTTCGGCATCGCCATCAGGCTCGAAAGCTTCGGGAGAAGCTGCGCCATTGCCACTATCTTGCTTAATACTCTCTTTAACTTTTGCCTCTATTTCTGCTGCTACTTCTGGATTTTCTAAGAGGTAGTTAATCGTATTATCTCTACCCTGACCAACATTATCCCCTTTGTAGCTGTACCATGCACCTTTGCGCACGACAATATCAGCCTCTTCTGCTAAGTCTAAGAGACAGCCGATATTAGAGATTCCTTTGCCGAAGATAATGTCAAATTCAGCAATACGGAAGGGAGGGGCAACTTTATTTTTTGCCACCTTCACTTTGGCACGAATACCATACATCCCCTCGTTGCCTTTTTTGAGGGTTTGGATGCGACGAATATCTAAGCGAACAGAGCAATAAAACTTAAGAGCGTTACCTCCTGTAGTTACCTCTGGATTACCATAACTAATCCCGATTTTTTGCCGTAGCTGGTTGAGAAAAATTACCGTCGCTCCAGATTTACCGATATTTCCCGCAATCTTTCTTAAGGCTTTACTCATTAAACGAGCCTGTAAACCCACCTGATTGTCCCCCATTTCTCCTTCAATTTCGGCACGAGGAGTTAAGGCTGCCACGGAGTCTACTACTACTAAGTCTACTGCTGCCGATCGCACTAATTGATCGACAATTTCTAAGCCGGATTCTCCATTATCTGGCTGTGCCACCAACAGGTTTTCGATATCTACCCCCAGTGCCTGAGAATATGTGGGATCTAAGGCATGTTCCGCATCCACAAAGGCGGCAACTCCACCCATTTTTTGCGTTTCGGCGATCGCATGTAGCGCCAAAGTGGTTTTACCAGAACTTTCTGGGCCATATATTTCAATAATTCTTCCTTTGGGTAATCCGCCCCCCAAGGCTACGTCTAGTGTCAATGCGCCACTGGGGATAGTTTCCACCCTCATTTGAGCAGCATCCCCTAAGCGCATAATTGCACCTTTACCGAAGTTGCGCTCAATTTGCTTTAAAACTAAGTTAAGAGCCTTGTCTTTATCGGAATTGCTAGTAGTACTAGAATTATTTGCGCGAGTTGCCATGAATGCCTCAAATTAATCAGTGATTTAAATCGTAGCTAATCTAATTACCATGATAGTTACAGATTATATTATCTTACTTGTTGATCAAAAAGTCAACCTAAAAATTTTTCATCGAACTGACGTATCACTAAGACAAATGCTCGGAAATTTTTTCCAGCAGCTCATCCGCGTCTACCGTTTTCCGCAGGAAGTCTGACGAGCCTACCATTTTAGCTCTAATACGATCAATAATTCCCGAAGTACTGGTGAGAAAGATAATCGGCGTTGAGGCAAATTCTGGATACTTGCGTAGTTGAGAGCAAAGATCATAGCCACTAATTTTAGGCATGACAATATCTAAAAAGATCAAATCGGGTTGACATTTCAGGAGAATATCTACTGCCTCTAAAGGATTGTTGATGGCAATAAACCGATAGCCAGCCATATTGATAATTTGCTCCATCATGTGAGAAATCATCGTGCTGTCATCAATACAAGCAATTAAGGGTCGCTCCTGGTTGTCCTGAGCATAGTTATAGTTAACATCGGCTGGATTAATTAACTCTAACAAGTCAGGAACATCTACTAACCCAAATATCCCTGATTGAATATAAGGTAATAGAGAGCAAACAACCTGTAGAGGAGATGTTCTGAGTCGAACTGCTAAGTCTCTCAAGGTTCTGTTGCCATTAAGTAGCTTGCACAAACTTTGATAAGCAGAGATGGATGTTTTTTGCTGAAGCTGTTTTGGTTGCAAAATTACAGGAGCCAGATTAGGCGATTTATCGGCTACTTGAGCTTCTGACCAATTTGACCAAACGTTGCTAGTGTTAGTGATTAATTCTTCTGGTTCTATTGGCTCTAGCTTTGATGGCAAGATATTGTCCTGATTGAGGTGACAAATTATCTGTCTTGCTTGAGTAATATCAAAGAGAATTTCGCCTACAGCAAAGACGATCACATTCCTTCCCTGTTGAGGCGTAATAATTTGTTGTTCTACCCAGTGAGATATTTGTTCATATTCCCAAGTGTTGTCGTTTAAGTTAGCTTTTCTTTCCGTCAGTTCAGCTTGCAATCTAGATAGTTGAAAAGGTATCTGGGGCAAATTGGAAATTAGATTTCTTTGCCAACGACGAATAGGATGCACCCCTCCAGTGCCATAGACGATTCCACCTAAATAGAGATACAAATACCATTCTTCTCCTTTAATTGGCTCGGTAAAGGTCAATTTGCCACTTACCTCCGCCTCTTTTAACGAACTAAATAACTTGATTTGCTTTGGGGCGGTAAACTCTCTAATAATTAGGTTATCAGAAATGTTTTTAGCTCTCATTTGCTTATACCCCTCTGTTGGAGAAGGTTAATGATCTGCGTATTGGCTTGAGGAAATTGATATTGGTTCATTTGGGCTGGTTCAACCCAGTGAATTTCTGCGCATTCGAGGGGTTGTGGTGTGCCACTCAAGTGCTGACAGTTGTGAACATAAAGTGTCACGTTAAAAGTCTCATAGGCATGAGTTATGGTGGTCAAGCGATCGCCGACTATTATTTCTATATCTAACTCTTCCTTTACTTCTCGCTTAATACATTCTTCTATCGTTTCCCCTACTTCAATTTTTCCCCCAGGGAACTCCCATAGTCCTCCCATCTCGCCCGTTTCTTTCCTGCGATCTATCAGGATTTTTCCCTGCTTATTATTGATTACAGCTACTCCAATCTGTTTATGCTTGAGGGGGGATGATATTGATGGCATAAAGTATGTAAAGCTCGACTGACTTAATAGGTTAATTTAGATTATAAGTTACTTTAGAATTGCGAAAAAAGCAAAGCAACCCTCTCATTATTCTGATAAAGGTTGCTCGCAATAGTTTAATTTGTTGTTGATCTTTTTAGCTATCAGTTTGAGTTCCTAACCAGGATTCTTCAAAGCTCATTCTTTGTTCTGCATTGCGCAGGAAATAGCCACTCATCATGGCTGATGCTAACAAACGCCCGAGATTTTCGCGGTTGGTACTGATCGAGACATCAAAATTTTCCTGGGGCATATTCCCCAACAATCCAGTAATATTGTGTTCAATAATCTGAAAAACTTCTTGGGATTCAGGCTGGGAAAGTTGAGCGATAGTTTCTGGGCTAAGGGATTTAACATAATGCCATAGCGAATTGTTATCTTCACCGTATCTAAAAGTGTTTTGAGGACTGTTTTCACTCTTCACTTTTTATACCCTCCTGAATGGAATTAATATAAGCATATTATTAACTATTTCTAGCTTAATTGATTAAATCATTTCTTGATTTATTTACTGTTACGTAGAACCGAACTAATATCAGAGAGGTTTCCGATCTAGAATCAGCTATTAATTATTAATTAACCTTGTTACTCTAGCTGGCTAAATACTCTCTAATTGCCATTTTTCGCTTACGTAGTTTGGATAGAGCTTCTCGTTCAATCTGTCTTACTCGCTCGCGACTGATGCTTAGGCATTCACCAATTTTGGCTAAGGTCATTGGCTTGCCATCGGCTAAACCAAACCTCAGACCAATTACTTCTCTTTGTTGAGGTGTTAAGTCTGCCATCAGTTTTTCTAAATCTCTTTTAAGAGAGGAAGAGGTGGCATAATCTTCAGGAGATTGACCAGAATCTTCCAGCATATCCCCCAATTCAGTATCGTTATTGTCGCCAACCCTGACATCTAGAGAAATTGGCTGACGAGATTTTTCCAGGTAGTCTCGTACCTGCTTTGGAGTCAACTCTAATTCCTCGGCTAACTCAGATATGGTGGCAGTTCTACCTTTCTGTTGTGCCAGTTGCCGCTGTGCTTTTTTGATTTTGTTCAGCTTTTCGGTGATATGGATTGGCAGGCGGATGGTACGACCTTTTTCGGCGATCGCTCTAGTGATTGCTTGACGTATCCACCAGTAGGCATAGGTACTAAACCGATATCCCTTGGTGGGATCGAACTTTTCAACGCCTCTTTGCATGCCAATAGTTCCCTCTTGAATAAGATCCAGGAGGTCAAGATTACGCTTGAGATACTTTTTGGCAACGGAGACCACTAAGCGGAGATTTGCCTCGACCATTTTGCGCTTGGCAGAGTCTCCCGCCTCTATTGCTGCCAGGAGTTCACCTGAGTCTAGTTTCGCTGCTTTTGCCCACTCTTCAACAGTTGGTTCGGTGCCTAATTCTTCTACTAGAGATTCTTTGATCTTAGTTAAAGCGATCGCTTTCTGCACTCTTTTGGAATAGAGAATTTCTTCCTCATGAGTTAGTAGAGGAACACGACCTATTTCTTTTAGATAGCTTCTAACTAAGTCGTTAGATTTTTGTGCTGTTTTCATTACGCGATTTGCTTACTGATGTTGATTGTGCGAGAAAGAGTTCTTCTTAATTGCTCAGGCTCATATTCTCATGAGTACACATATGTACTTTTATTAAAAAACTTGGGGAAATTTTACAGACTGCAAAGCCTTTCCCCTGCTTGATCTTTTTTATATCTTAGCGAATACAGCCAATATCGATTCAATCTTAAGTATTTCCATGGAATCAATCGGCATTCTTCAACTTTGTCCTCTAATTTTTACAATACATTATTTTTGTTAACTTGTGTGAACTTTATTAGAAAAACGTGACAAAACTATGGTATCGAAGTCTTTACTATCCAGTCCTGTCACAAAATCATACAAATAAAATGCGCTTCAAAATGCAACACTGACAACAAAACAGCTTTAAATGTATATTTTGAATAGCTTAAAAAGAAGCAAAATTTTATGAAGACACCTCAAGTTGCGCCCTTTGGTTCGTGGAAATCGCCCATAACCTCAGACTTAATAGTTTCCAAAACTATCGGTATTGATAGTATAGCCATCAATAATGACAGTGTTTATTGGCTAGAGAAGCGCCCACAAGAACAGGGTAGAAATCTAATTGTAGGTCATTTTAATCAAGGGGAAACTCAAGAAATTACCCCTGCGCCCCTAAGTGTTCGCAGCAAAATACATGAGTATGGTGGTGGTGCATTCACTGTAGAAAAAGATACAGTTTATTTTTCCAATTATCAAGATGGCAGGATTTATCGGCAGATAATGGGTCAGCAGCCCAAACCTCTGACCAACAAATTAGATCTACGTTATGGGGATCTAGTTATAGACCAGGAGAGAAATCGTCTGATCTGTATTTGTGAAGATCATCAAACTGATGGTGAGGCTAAAAATAGTATTGTGAGCATTGATATTAGTACTGGCAAGATTCAGGATCTGCTCGCAGGTGATGATTTTTATTCTTCTCCTCGCCTAAGTCCTGACGGACAGCATTTAGCCTGGTTGAGTTGGAATCATCCCGATATGCCTTGGGACAGCACTTCTCTGTGGTTAGCTAGGTTGGACGACGATGGTTTGATTATGAAACCCGAACTGATAGCTGGAGGGAATGCCGAGTCGATTTGTGAGCCGAAGTGGGGTGGTAATGGAACCCTGTATTTTTCTAGCGATCGCACTAACTGGTGGAATCTTTATCGGCGTAAAATTGACGGCAATATTGAGATTCTACATCAAAAATCAGCGGAGTTTGCCTATCCCCATTGGGTATTTGGTTTATCTACTTTTGCTTTAGTGGGAAATGAGCGTTTAATCTGCACCTATTCAGCAGAAGGATGCTGGCATTTAGGAGAGATCGACCTCCAGACTAAGCAGTTTCGGGCAATTAAGACCAGATACACTAACATTTCTTGTCTTCAGGCTAGCGATCGTGGCTTTGTCGTCTTTATTGGCGGTTCCCCAACAGAAACCACTGCGGTAATCAAACTCGATTTAGAGACAGGAAGCGAGCAAATATTGAAGCGGACAGGGGATCTTCAGATTGATCCTGGCTATCTGTCCGTACCAGAGGCGATCGCTTTTCCCACCAGCAATAATTTAACTGCTTATGCTTGGTACTATCCGCCACAGAATCAAGACTATGTTGCCCCCGTCGGCGAACTTCCCCCCTTGATAGTTAAAAGTCATGGAGGGCCTACCGCAGCAGCCTCAGTAGATTTAAACTTACGCATTCAATACTGGACTAGTCGAGGTTTTGGCTATTTAGATGTTAATTATGGCGGGAGCATTGGTTATGGTCGGGAGTATCGCCAGCGACTAGCTGGTCAGTGGGGCATTGTGGACGTTGACGATTGCGTTAATGCTGCCGAGTATCTAGTTCAGCAACAAAGAGTAGATGGCGATCGCCTAGTGATTACGGGAAGTAGTGCAGGGGGATATACCACTTTAGCGGCATTAACTTTCCGCGATACTTTTAAGGCTGGTGCTAGTTACTATGGTGTGAGCGATTTAGAAATTTTAGCCAAAGATACTCACAAATTTGAATCTCGTTATTTAGACCGTCTGGTGGGAAAATATCCTGAAGATCGAGCTATTTATCAAGAGCGATCGCCGATTTACTATACTGAACAGTTAGACTGTCCCGTGATTTTCTTTCAGGGTTTAAAAGATCAGGTTGTGCCCCCCAATCAGGCAGAAATGATGTTTCAAGCGATTAAAAAGAAAGGTTTACCTGTGGCTTATATCTCTTTTGAGGAAGAGGCACATGGTTTCCGAATTGCCGACAATATTAAAAAAGCACTTGATAGTGAATTTTATTTTTATGCTCGTATCTTTGGCTTTGAACCAGCAGAACCCATTGAACCGATAGAAATTATTAATCTCCCTTGATTTTCTTGCTATCCAGTTAACTTTAATTGAGAATATGTCGATCAACAAAGTATTTTTCTATGTGCCTAATCTCATTGGTTATCTAAGATTTGGGTTTTATCTGGCTAGCTTTATTGCTCATAGTTGGGGAAATTGGCAACTCTGTATCAGTTTATATGCGATCGCCTTTATTTTAGATGAATTTGATGGTCGTGCTGCCCGTGCATTCAATCAGAGTAGTAACTTTGGCGCAGCCTTAGATATGGTGGCAGATCGTTCGGCTACGGCTGGATTATGCCTAATTTTGGCGCAATTGTATCCCAATTATTTATTAGCTTTTATTGGTGCGATCGCTCTTGATGTTAGCAGTCATTATTATTTAGTTTATGCCACAGGAATTTTAGGCGAAACTAGCCACAAAGACTCGGATAAATGGGTAACCAATGGACTTTTGAAACTTTATTATGGCAATAAATCTTTTATGGATATATTAATCCTCGGTAACGAGGTTTTTTATATACTGCTTTATCTCAGTTTTTACCTTGTAGGAGTTAACATTTATTTGGGTAGTTGGCAGCTAACTCTTTGGCAATTACTGTTGCTAATTTGCTTGCCAATTTATCTCTTAAAACAGGCGACAAATGTTCTACAACTACAAGCTTCTGCTCAAGAAATAGCCAGCTTGGATTTAATTAACAGTGAAAAAAAATAGCTAGTTTTTTCCTCATAACAAATACTTTGTCAATAAATTACTTTATGGTTATGCAACTAGAACAAGTTGTTCCTCTTGGGCGATCTTTTGATGAATACCAGAAAATGTTCAAGCTATCTTCAGAAGATCTACAACAGCGAATTTTAGGTCTGGGAGATGGTCCAGCAAGTTTCAACACAGAATTGTTACTTGTTACTTGTTACTCGTTACTCGTTACTTAAGCGTAGTGGCACTAGCTACTCATATCGTAAAGTGAGCAATGGTCAAATACATAGATAGTAAACTATTTAACTATGAAAAGGATTTAGTATCAAATTCGCAGATCTAGTTCTTCACCAAATTTTCATCATAAACATTAAAATATGTCTTTATAATTATTGGTGGACTCAGGGGGATTTTAAGTACAAATTACTATGACAAAGATTTTGGTAACTGGCGGTGCTGGCTACATTGGTTCTCATACCGTTAAAAAACTTGGGGAAGCTGGTTATGAAGTGATTATTTATGATAATCTCTCTACGGGTTCAGCTAATGCCATACTCTATGGCGAGTTGATCAAAGGAGAACTTAATGATACACAACTACTAGCACAGGTATTTGAGCAACATAAATTTGATGCAGTACTACATTTCGCAGCCAGTATATCTGTTCCTGAATCTTTGCAAAAGCCTTTAGATTATTACTACAACAACACTTGTAATGTGGTTAATTTGTTGCAGTGTTGTCAGAGGTTTAACGTGAATCAATTTGTTTTTTCTAGCACAGCTGCGGTGTATGGAGAAATTAAAGAATACCCTGTCCAAGAAACTTCTCCTACATTTCCCATCAATCCTTACGGGAAGTCTAAGTTGATGAGTGAGAGTGTAATCCGCGACTATGCAGACGCTTCAAAACTTAAATATGTTATTCTGCGCTATTTCAACGTTGCAGGAGCAGATAGTTCGGGTAAAATTGGTCAGATGGGCAAGAAAGCTGCTCATTTAATCAAGGTTGGTTGTGATGCTGCATTGGGGATTCGTGACTCAGCTAGTATTTATGGTACAGACTATCCGACTCCTGATGGCACAGGAATTCGAGACTATATTCACGTCGAAGATTTAGCTGCTGCACACGTTGATGCTTTAGGGTATTTAGAACAAGAATCCATTAGCCAAATTCTCAATTGTGGTTATGGCATTGGCTACAGCGTAAAAGAAGTATTATCTAAGATCAAAGAAATCTCGGGAGTAGATTTTCCTGTGGTGGAAACTCTTCGCCGCAAAGGAGACCCTGCTTGTGTTGTAGCGTCAGCAGACAAGATTCGTCAGGTAATTGGTTGGCAACCTCAACATAATTCTTTAGATGAGATCGTCAGTTCTGCCTTAGCTTGGGAAAAGAAAAAAATCAAGCAGTTAGATTTAAACCGCGTCTAGTTTGCAACCTATAGCTTTTAAATGATGTATTTATGCTTTGCGCCACTGTTCGGCTACACCCATTCTAGTCTAATACTATTCATTCTAAAGAGCGCAATGATTACTTGAGAAAAGCGATCGCCTTTTTTAACTGAAATGATATCAATAGAGATCACCTTTATCGTATAGGCAAAAACTAAGCAGAGCAATCAGCATTTCAGAGTGATCGCAGTACGTAAAAAATTAATATTATTTGCCTATCTTGCGACCCCCTAGAGTAAACAAATATTAATGGCGATCGCATCTCTATTAAATGGATTAGGTGAAGTGCGATCGCATTTCTGGAAATCTCTTAGTTAACGGCGATCATCTTTAAAAAATGGAGAGACTTCTGACAGTTGAAGTTAAACTTTATAGTTGTAGATAAAATAAGAGTAAAAATCAAACATACCAACTAACTCGCAAGTTTTCTATTGGCAGTGATCCCTATGAGCAACTTAGATCAAGTTTTAGAAAACTGTCCTATTTATTCAGCAATGCCTAAGCTCTAAGCTAGAGTAAAATACTGTTATCTTCAATAATAAGGTTACTCAAACCGAATCAATGCTCTGCTGTGAAGGAAAAAATTATCGGTTCGCGCTATAAAGTTCTAGAGTACATTGCCAAAGGCGGATTTGGCAGAACTTATCTGGCGGAAGATACTCAGCTTCCAGGTAAAGATCTGTGTGTGGTTAAGCAACTATCTCCTGGCACCGAATCACCTAAATTGCTGAAGGTAGCTCGACGCTTGTTCAAGGCAGAGGCATCTGCACTCAATAGCTTAGGTCATCATGGGCAAATACCAGAACTGTTGGCTTACTTTGAAGAATCAGAAAAGTTTTATCTAGTACAGCAATACATTGAAGGACAGACGATCGAACAAGAGCTACATTCAGAACATATTTGGTCAGAAGCCAAAGTTGTTGAACTATTACATGATTGCTTAAGAATCTTAGAATTTATTCACAATCAAGGAGTAATTCATCGTGATCTCAAACCTGCTAATCTGATTCGTCGTCATTGTGATCAGAAGATAGTGTTGGTTGATTTTGGGACGGTGAAGAACTTGCTTCAGGAGCAGCCCTTATCTTCCCAATTGACTGTTCCCGTGGGGACGAAAGGCTATATGCCCGCCGAACAGGCGAGAGGTATACCACGCCCGACAAGCGATTTATATGCTTTAGGTATGATTGCTATCCAGGCTCTTACCAAAGTTGAACCTTTAGAGCTAGAAGAAGATGATCATGGGGAGCTTATGTGGACCCATCTAGCTCAGGTAAATCCTCGGCTAACTACAATCTTGACTAAAATGACGCGATATCATTTTGAGGATCGTTATCAATCCGCCCCAGAAGCTTTGCAAGCTTTAAATGTCCTTTCGGATGCTGATGTCACCTCACCTCAATCTGTTACAGCTATTAATCAATCGTTGTCCAATGATTTGAACACAAATTATTTAACCCCGGTGTCTGTTTCTGGCTCATCGGGAAATAAATCAGCCGAGCCAGGTTTATCCACTCATAGCAATTTACCCAATCAGGCAGAGCAAAACCCAAAGCAACATTACATTTCGTTGCCTATGCCATCGCCAGATCTCCAGCTAAAGCCAGTTGCTCCCTTAGCTCAACATAGGTTAGGCAAACAAAAAGTTCCTAAGATTATCAAGTCTTTTGCTAGCCTGGCGATCGCTTTAGTTACAATTGTGATTGGCGGTATCTATTTATTGATGCGACAATCTGTACCTGAATCGCCTCAAATACCGAACTCAGGCACTCCCAGGGTGGATCAGGGCAAAGGCTTTAGAGACGATCTGTAACACTCTCTGTTTTCTGTTCTATTTTTTTCAGTAGTCTAAACTACAGTAGTTATAGCACTACGTATTTTGATTAGGACACTCATTACTTATTACTCATTACTTATTACTTACAGACAATCTAATAAACTTGTCCTAACATAACTTTGTACGGCTATACTTAGCACCAGACAATCAAACATAAAAAACCATTGCGAGGACTAGATACTAGCTATGTTCGCAATGGCATTGATTAAATTTAATTAATTAATTTAACTTAACTTAACTTAACATTAACTGAGTTAGTTTAGAACTCTGGATTTTCAGTGGGGTTCATGCCGAGGGACGCACCAGAAGCCCCACCAGAGAGAACATCAGCCTCTTTGACAAATCCGCTGTATGCTTCCATACCGTGTTCACCAATATCTAAACCACGTCTTTCTTCTTCTTCGTCCACTCGAATACCAATAGTGAACTTAAGGATAGACCAAACGATCGCACTAAAGATAACAGTAAATGCACCGATAGCAACTACACCAATTAATTGAGTAATAAAGTTGCCTGTGCCGAAGATCCCTACAGCTAAAGTGCCCCAAATACCGCAAACTAAGTGGACTGAAGTTGCACCAACGGGATCATCAATTTTGATACTGTCGAAGAATGCTACGGAGAAAACAACGATTACACCAGCAATTAGACCAATGACTACAGCCTCCCAATACTCTACATCAGCACAACCAGCAGTAATACCCACTAAACCAGCCAAAATACCGTTGATAATCATCGATAAATCAGGCTTACCGTCTTTTAACCAAGAAGTAAAGGTTGCTGCTACACCACCACCTGCTGCTGCTAGGTTAGTAGTTAATGCAATGTAAGGGACGTTTGCTGTGGCTGCTAATTCTGAACCAGGATTAAAACCAAACCAGCCAATCCACAGAATCAAACAACCTAGAGTAGCAAAACCCATGTTATGTCCAGGAATTGCGCTAATTCTACCGTTCTGATATTTACCGATTCTTGGCCCTAAAATTGCTGCACCAACTAATGCTGCCCAACCGCCAACGGAGTGAACCACAGTAGAGCCAGCAAAGTCAGAGAAGCCCATTTCAGCCAACCAACCACCATCCCATACCCAATGACCAGTAATGGCGTAGGAGAAAGCTACTAAGAGAGTACTAAAAATCAGAAAGGGTCCAAACTTAACACGCTCTGCCACCGCACCAGAAACAATAGTTGCCGCGGTAGCAGCAAAAGCGACCTGAAATAGAAAACTAATTGCTGGGGGAACTGCCAGGGGGTAGGGATCGTCACCATAAGGGACAGGATCGCCACTGAAGAAGAATCCGCTAGTACCAATAAATGGACTACCATCGCCATACATTAAAGCGTAGCCAACTGCCCAATATGCCAAGGTGGCGATCGCAAATACAATGAGATTCTTTGATAAGATATTAACTGCGTTCTTTTGTCGGCAAAAACCAGTTTCTAGCATTCCGAATCCAGCATTCATAAAGATTACTAGGACAGAACAGACTAGCAAAAATACGGAATCTAGCACGACCCGCAATTCGTCTAAAGTAGCTGGAGCTTCTAACCCTTGAGCCGTGACTGCGGTATTCAAGACAATCACGATCAGCGCAGCTAGGGGAATACATAAAAACCATGAGGGAGAAAAAGTCTTGAAAACAGCTCTCAATGGTCTTGGAAGCAAGCTTTTAACTTGTGTTCCATTATTCATAACATTTTTAGGCTTGAGTGTTTTTTTAGTTTCTAAGAATTCAGAATTCATTTACATTTCGATTTAGATCAAAAAATATAGCCAGTTTGTCAGGAAATGGCAAACTTAATTTTATACAGTCTGTTGTTTTTTTTCCTTTTCTGCCGTATTTATGAATACAGTTTTTTTTACCGCAAAACTGTATAATTATAGTTTTTTTGATGATCAGAAAGTAAAGTTTAATTAAAATATTTCGGAGAGTTATTTAATTTATTTCTCTTCAAAATTGCTGAAACGAAAAAAATTAGAGAGTATGTATATATTTTATATTTTCAGCTTATTTATCTTTACAGAAATTATACAATATATACAATTTAGGAGGTCTAATTTAGATCGATTAAAGTACTGCAATAACATACAAGCCAACCAATAACAAAAAAGGTCGCTTAATAGGCGACCCTCAAGAAGTTTTAAAGCTAACAAAAACTACTTAATAAAGAGCATTTCTTGATAAGTAGGTAAAGGCCAAAGATCGTCGGCAACTTCAGCTTCGAGAGCATCGACATCTTCTCTAAGACTATCCATCATAGGACGAATCGTGTTAGCACAATATTGCATGTGATCTTCTGTACTGCCAAAATCTTCTTTTGCTAAAGCTGAGCTTAATTGCTCAATTTTAGAAGTCATGGAATTGGTCAATTCAGCAACTTTCTTGATGTTATCTGGTGCCAGAGTGATGCCCATTTCTGACAAACCTTCTACGGTAGCAGCAATATCCCCTAAGTGTCTCATGGCAGCAGGATAAATTGCTGTTTTAGCGATATCGATCGCCATTTTTGCTTCTACTTCAATCGAAAGAATATATTGTTCTGCATATACTTCAAAGCGACTTTCTAGTTCTACAGGAGAAAGTACTCCAGTTTTCTCAAAGAGTTCTTCAATATATTTTTCTTTGACGTGAGGGAGAGCATCCGCAGTTGTCGGCAAGTTAGCCAGACCTCTTTCTTCAACCGCCATTTTGTGCCATTCGGCAGAATAGTTATCACCGCCAAAGATTACTGCGCCATGTTTATCCATTACTTCTTTTAGCACAGTAAGTATGGCGCTATTAAGGTCAACTCCTTTTCCTAGTTCACTTTCTAAGCGATCGCCGATAAAAGTTAGAGAATCTGCCAACATCGTGTTGAGGGCAATTAAGGGGCCAGAAACTGATTGACTAGAACCCACGGCACGGAATTCAAAACGGTTACCAGTGAAGGCAAAGGGTGAAGTTCGGTTGCGGTCGCCTGCATCTTTAGCTAAATCAGGTAAGGTATCCACGTCAAACTCTAGTTTTCCGCTCTTGCTATAATTGTCGCTAATTTCTCCTGTGGTAATTTGGTTAAATAGTTCTTCTAACTGAGAACCCAGGTATACCGACATAATGGCAGGAGGAGCTTCATTTGCTCCCAAACGGTGATCGTTACTAGCGTTAGCAATTACTGCTCGCATCAAAGGGCCATATTTATGAACTCCGCGAATTACCGCAGCGCAGAAAACTAAAAACTGTACATTTTTATGGGGAGTTTCTCCAGGATCTAGTAAATTGCCTTGAGTAGCGTTACCGACAGACCAGTTGACGTGCTTTCCTGAACCATTAATACCCGCAAAGGGTTTTTCATGTAACAAACAAACAAAGCCATGTTTCTTGGCAGTTTGACGCAGCAAAGTCATGGTTAACTGTTGATGGTCAGAAGCGACATTGGCTGCTTCAAAATAAGGTGCGATTTCAAACTGACCAGGAGCTACTTCATTATGTCTGGTTTTGGCGGGAATACCTAAGCGATACATTTGTTTTTCCACGTCCTGCATGAAGACCTGGACTCGTTCAGGGATTGCTCCAAAGTAGTGGTCATCAAACTGTTGCCCCTTAGCAGGAGGTTTGCCGAACAAAGTTCTGCCAGCTAGCAATAGGTCAGGACGGCTGTTAGCAAAATGGGCATCGACTAAAAAGTATTCCTGTTCGGCACCACAGCTAGAATTTACTGGAGCAATATCATCGTTACCTAACAACTTTAAAACTCTATTTGCTGCCTTGTTCATTGCGCCAATGGAGCGTAACAAAGGAGTTTTCTTATCTAAAGCTTCTCCTGTCCAGGAGACAAAGATAGTGGGAATGCAAAGAGTTACACCATTATCAGTTGTCATTAAATAGGCAGGACTAGTTACGTCCCAAGCTGTATAGCCTCTGGCTTCAAAAGTAGAGCGAATACCACCGTTAGGGAAAGATGAACCATCAGGCTCCCCTTGTACTAATAATTTACCAGCAAATTCGGCGATCGCACTACCATCGCTCTGAGTCGAGATAAAAGCATCATGCTTTTCGGCCGTGGCGTTGGTCATGGGATAAAAAACGTGGGCATAATACGATGCACCCTTAGAAATGGCCCAATCTTTCATTGCCGATGCCACAGTGTCAGCAATAGAGATATCCAGTTGCTCACCTGTTTCGATGGTTTTTTTCAAAGACTTGAACACAGCCTTGGGCAGACATTGCTTCATTTTGCTGAGGCTAAAAACGTCTACTGCCCAAAGATCCTCTATACGTACTGGAGGCCCTACAGGGATTGGTTCACGATCAGTAATTTGATAGATTGCTTGCGAGCGAGATTCGTATCCCATGACAGTTGTATTTTTTTAACAAGTATATTTAGTTCAATTGATCCTACTTGTTAGTAATTTTGTAAAATGTAAAATTAGATACAAAATTATCTGATATTTTATACTGTACGTTGAATGTGAATTACTGAATCGAAAGTTAAGATGTCAAAATTTGAAGCAAAGGGTAATCGTCGCTACGAGTTATGGGATTATTAATGGAAGTAGCTTAAGACATAGCTGAACAACTAAAGGCTAATACATTAGCCAAATTAAATAAATTTAACAATTGCTGTTGGGAGAAATTAAGGAAGATGCGGGACGCTGTTACCAACTTAATTAAAAATTATGATATTTCAGGTCGTTACTTAGATCGTAACGCCATGGATAGTTTGAAAGACTACTTTGCTTCTGGTGATGCCAGGGTGGCGGTAGCTACTATGATTAGCGGCAATGCAGCTTCTATTGCTAGGGAAGCGGGAATTAAATTATTTGAGGAAGTTCCCGAATTACTCCAGCCAGGGGGATATGCTTACACTACCCGTCGTTATTCTGCTTGCTTGCGCGACATGGACTACTATTTACGCTACGCCAGCTATGCCTTAATTGCTGGAAGTACGGATGTTTTGGACGAACGAGTGTTACAAGGTTTACGGGAGACTTATAACTCTTTGGGAGTACCCATTGGCCCCACTGTTGTCGGTATCCAAATTATGAAGAACATGCTCAAAGAAATGGCAGCGGAAGCGGGAATTACTAATACTGCTGTTATTGATGAACCCTTTGATTACATGACTCGCGAATTAAGCGAAGTTTCTGTTTA
>CBDUCX010000005.1:0-45076 GCA_965365755.1 uncultured Pleurocapsa sp. | reverse complement strand
GCACACATCTACTGTAAGAAGGAACTTTATTTAGTTATGTCTAACCTGAGATATATTGACGCTCCGCCGTCTTAGAAGGACGGGGATTCCTGGTTCGGCGACCCGTCGTAACCTGACAGGATTTCTCCAACCAAGCTAGAGGACAAGTCTCCCCAGGCGTTATTAGTTGGGGTGCGCCCCACCCTACTTAAACCAAGCTGCAAAATATTGATGGCAGCGTTAGTATCACGGTCTTCCGTATAACCGCAGCTACAGACATGGGTTCGAGTAGACAAAGTTTTCTTTACCTTATTGCCACAATTAGAACATATAACTGAAGTGTAGTGAGGTGGCACAGCAACTACTAACTTGCCGTATTTGTCTCCAAAGTACTCTAACCAAAGTCTGAACTTAAACCATGCAACATCATTTATCGATTTGCTAAGACGACGATTTTTGACTAGCCCTTTGATATTTAAATCTTCACAGACAATCAGATCGTTAGACTGAATTAAACGGAGTGCTACTTTTTTAGCAAACTCTTCTCGCTGTCTGCTTACTTTCAAATGTTTTTTGGCGTATCGCTGCCTTGCTTTCAAGTAGTTGTTCGATTGCTTTTGCCCTCGAACAAATTTTCTGGACTTTAATCGGTTGGCATAATTTAACTGTTTTTCCGATAAACGGTAAAACTTAGGATTGTCTACCACAGACCCTTTACTATCAGCATAAAAATACTTCAAGCCAACATCTATTCCTACCCATGATTGCGATGGAGAAATCGGCTTTACTGTATCCCTTGGATCGAGCTTAATCGAAAACTGTACATAGTAGCCGTCTGCCCTTCTTAGAATACGTACTCGCTTGATCTGTTCTGGTTGATAAAAATATCTCTCTCTCGAACCAATTAACTTAAGAGTACCAATATTTTTTTGATCAGTGAAGGTTATTCGTTTACGACAATCTCCTAGCTTCCAGCCAGAAGTCTTGTACTCGACAGAGCGAGTATTCTGCTTGAAACGAGGGTATCCTTTTTTTCCAGGGATGCTCTTTTTGCAGTTATCAAAAAAGCGATTAACTGCTCGTAACACTCTTTCTACCGCTGTTTGACAGGCATGGGAATTTAGTTCCTTTACAAAAGAATATTCCGCCCTGAGAAATGTATTGTGTCTGAACATTTCAGTTTTACCTACGCCACGATTATCCATCCAGAAACGAAGCACTTTATTGCGGACAAACTGAGTTGTTCTAATAGCTTCTTCTATAGCTTGGATTTGTGTAGCGACTGGTTTAACTTTATATTCGATTACAAACATTTGATACTAATAATCTGGGTATCAAAATACATAGTAACAGAAAGCCGTCCTATAAGGACGAGGCTTGTATCCCATTGTTTTCGGTCAACGAGCAAGAAACGTGAATAAGATACACCAGTGAAATGAATCTCAGCAAAGCTAGCTAAAATGACCACAGCCTCGGTAAGATTAGTTCCAGTTAAGGTGTATATATGTCGGGGCTAACTTCTAGTAAGGACAATCTCAGTAGATGCTAGCTCCGCTTATTACTTAGCCTAATCCATTCATACTTGGCGCAACACTGATCTAAAGATAGATTACGCGCGGAAACAAGATTAACAGTTACTCTATAGAGTAAGAATTTTTTTAGGCAACTAGACTTATTAGACTTATGCAAAAAACTATAGAAAGAGCGTTAGATTTAAAACATAGGCTAGTAGATTTTGTCTATGATGCTGAAGGTGAAATGGCGATCGCTCTAGAAAACTATGCAGCGGTCAAGAGCAAGAAGAATAGCTACGGTATTAAACAGCAGAATTTGACTATCGATCTTTTCCTCACCGAAGGAATAGTAAATAAGCAAACTCCTTTAGATATATTTTTGGCATCAGCAAAAGATTTAGATCAGCAGGATAAGTCATTACTTAAGCTATGGAAAAGTAATTTTATTGGCTTATTTGAAATCAAAGAAATCAAAGATGATTATTATCAGTTAATGAACTGGTTAACAGCTAAAACTTATAAAGTTTATGGTCATGGCGCAATGTCAGATAAGGAAACAAAAAGATGGCAGCCTGGGGAGATTATTTTAACAATTATTGCCCCGATAAGCGATGCTGAATGGTTCTTTTTTAGCGATCGCATTATTAAAGGAAGATTAAGTCAGCCCAAACTTGCTGTGGCTATTGGGGAATTTCGTGATAATTATCCCGATTTTCTTTATGCTGATGCCCCCGAATTATTAGCACAGGCTTGGGATTCGGTAGCAGTATATCATCAGGAATTTGTCACCCATTTTGGAAGTAAGATGTTAACTTTACCTGGGTATAAATTAAATCAAGAGATTGGTAAACTACAGCAAAAAATGAGTCAGAAAAAACTTGCTGACGCAGGAATAGATAGTAATAAGTCGTTATCGGAGGTACTAGCAGCATCAGGGACAGACGAAGCAGAATTTTCGGCAATAGCTAGTGATTTAGGAGTAGATACTGAAACTGTTGAAAAAATCATTGGTAATAAAAACAAACTATCAATGGTAACCCCCAAAGTTGATTTACCTCCAGAAATTAAACAGGCAGAAACTGTTACTGTCTTTTCTGACCCCAAATGGGGTCAAATGTTTCTGCCAAATTTCACTAAGTTTACTGATCTTTTAGCAGGAGAAAATGCTGAAAACCAAGAGGCTAATGACCGATTAATTAATAAATACCTGCAACAACCTGAAGCTAACTATTATATTTGGCAACAATTAAAACAAGAATATGCAGTAAATCTGGAAAAGTTATTACAAGACTATACCAAGAAAAATGATTTTAATCTTGATCAAGACCTAGACAATCTCTTACTTCAATACAATAAAACTGACCTTCCTGAATTACCTGCGATCGCCAGCGTACCCATTCACCTGAATAATCTATTTGAGGCAGCAGTAGCTCAAGTACAGAAAACTAAATCTAAATCTAAATCAAAAACAAAAACCAAGAAAAAACAGAAGGGATTTCAGTAATTACTAACTACTAATCATTTTAACCCCGCCCAAACTTATTAAATATGTCTTCGTCGAATTCAGGTTTAAATAGTTACTGAGATCTAAATATTTATCACAAAAAAATAGAGATGTTAATTCTAACGTCTCTATTACAGTAATCATGAAGAAAATAAAGTTATTTAAAATTATCAGCAACTAAGCAAGTAGGGCGAAATAAAGTCACACAGGTTAAGAAGTATGAATCTGATTAAAGCTATTACAACTAACTACTAACCACTAACAGTCTTAACAAGTTAAACTCGCGCGTTCCCTTGCTAGGGCAGCATTCCCTTGCGCCTTACGGCGACGCGGGGTCGCTCGTCAATTTTATTTATACCAACCTACTTAAAGTTACGCAGCGCGACGAGTAATCAGACCCCAAATAAAGATTAACAACATTGCACCTAACACAGCGAAAATAATACTAGGAATTGTTAAAGTACCCGCCGAGGCGGCGGCTCCCCCCAGCAATGCCTGACTGATGTATCCACCCACTAAGGCACCTAAAATACCTAATCCGATAGTGGCAAAGATACCACCGCCCTGTCGACCAGGATAGATTAATTTTGCTAATGCACCTGCAATCAATCCTAATACTAACCAAGCTAAAATACCCATATCTTGCTCCTAAAATTTTATTTATTTATGGTTTTATTTGATGTAATAATGATATCTGTTTTTAATAGTAGATTCTTCTATCCAGAGACATATCTTAACCTATTTAGTAAAGTAATAAATCAATTTAATTAGTTAAATTAAAGGTTCTACCGAACTTACTGTGTAAAACTAACTAGCAAACTGCCAAGTTAAAAAGCTTCTAAGTTTAAAGTTATCAAAATTTCTCAAGCCAAAAGCTCTTCTTTTTATCAACTTCAGTTTGTTATTAATTCCTTCGACTATTCCTTGTGTAGTTCCTTCATCAAAATAAGCAATAATTTCTCCTATCCATCTTTTTATTGTTCCAAAACTTTTAGGAAAATATTTGGACACATCTTTTAGCCAATCTGCTATTTCTAATAGTCCTTCACCCCAATTTTTCTGGGTTTCAAAAATATTTCGGAGTTTCTCTTTTAAACAGTGCATTTCGATTAAGATAGGAGCTACTTCTTGAACCTCTTTGAGCTTCTCTTTCTCAGATTCTTTCAATGTAATAAATCAGTAGTTTGACTACAAGCGGGACAAAGGACAAACAGCTTGTTTGTGAGTATTTTCCAATGATAAGATTATTCCTATCCCTTCAATTATCCGATAATCTATAACTTTGACTCCCGATAAATTTACCAATCGAGTCATTAGATAAAGTTCGGAATTTGATGCCATTTTATTTGAATTGATAAATATGAGCGTCTATATAAATAAGAATTAACCAGGTTAATCGACAAAAGTCAAGTCTGGTATAGCTTCTATTTCGCGATCGCCTTCTTTGTTAAAAAAAATCTTGATGGATTTTACACAGTAAGTTCGGTAGAACCAGAGTTAATAGAAGCAAAAAGCACTTTTTAAAAGATATTTTAGTCATTGCTATCTTAGCCGTAATCGCGGGAGCAGAAGGCTGGGAAGACATCGAAAATTATGGTTGTGCCAAGCAACAGTGGTTAGAAGAATTTTTAGGACAAGTAAAAGTAGAAGATCATTCCCATGAAATAACCGCTATAGAGAGCCTTATTGGAGTTAATTGATGTTACCGAGGCAATTGTGACTATTGATGCCATGGGCACTCAAACAGAAATTGTGTGTTTAATTCGTGCCAAAAAAGCCGATTATGTCTTGGCCCTTAAAACCAATCATCCCACTCTTCACGCCCAGGTCAAAAAATAGTTTGATACCGTGCGCGCTAATAACTTTGAAGGGATTAAAGTCAAAGAGAGATAAATTAGTAATCATTGATGTAAACTAGTTTTTGCTCACGATTAAGAGGGTAACCATGGAGATAGAATATCCAGAAGATCTAAAATATCTAGATAGCCACGAATATGTACGCTTTGATGGAGAAATTGCCACGATTGGAGTTAGTGCTTTTGCGATCGATCAGTTAGGAGATGTAGTTTTTTTAGAGCTTCCTGAAGTTGGTGATGCGGTAGAAGTTGGCCAAACTCTAGGAACGATTGAGTCGGTCAAAGCAGTAGAGGATCTATATCCTCCAGTATCGGGAACAGTGATTGAGCGCAATGAAACAGCCATTGATGCGCCAGAAACTCTGGCGGAAGATCCTTATGGAGAAGGTTGGTTAATCAAGGTTAAAGTTGACGATCCTGATGACGAGTTAGCCGATGCTCTCTCGGCAAAGGAATATCGCGCTCAGGTAGAAGGAATGGAAGATTCTTGATACTTGCGCACCACAAAGGACTTGTCCGCATTTAGGGGCGAGATTCTTGTATCATCTCAACTTATCTAGACAAGAATACCAATGGTGAAGATACTTCTCTAATAGAGTTGGATCTTCAAGCTTCTTAATGCAATCCTAAAGGATACCGTGACCCATTTCCCTCATGAGGCTTGCGCCGTTTGGCTGGGTGGAAACCCCCAAGACCTTCCGCCCTCAAGGATACCGCTCCGCGTCCATGTAGAACCAAGCTGTCATTGATTAAAATGAGCAATTAGTTACTCCCAATCTGAATAAAATTTGTTAACCTTTACTACAACTAGCTAAAAGCAATGATTTCGTCTAGTTAGAGGCGACAAACGACCGTTTTTTCATCAACCAGTCAAATTTAATAGATAAGTATGGTTAATCTAAACTTTGCTGTGGAGTCCAAAATTGCGACAACCCAAGCAAATTCTACTTATAGAAATTCTTTAAATAAGAGTGCTAATACCTTTGCCGAACGGCATATTGGGGCAAATGAGCAACAAATTCAATCAATGCTACAAGTTTTGGGGGTTAGTAGCTTAGATGAATTGATCGATAAAACTGTCCCAGCAGCAATTCGTCTAAATAAATCATTGGATTTACCTGAAGCGCAAAGTGAATCTTCTGCTCTAGCAAGACTAAAGGAAATTGCTACCAAAAACAAAGTATACCGTTCTTTTATTGGCAGAGGTTATTACAACTGCATCACTCCAGCAGTTATCTTGCGTAATGTACTAGAAAATCCTGGCTGGTACACATCCTATACTCCCTACCAGGCAGAACTTGCCCAGGGAAGGCTGGAAGCGCTGCTTAATTATCAGACAATGGTTGTTGACCTGACCGGTTTAGAAATCGCTAACTCTTCCCTACTAGACGAGGGGACAGCTGCTGCGGAAGCCATGAGCATGAGCTATGGGGTATGCAAAACTAAAGCCAATGCCTTCTTTGTTGATGCTAGTTGTCATCCTCAAACGATTGAAGTCGTCAAAACCCGCGCTTTACCTCTGGGGATTGAATTAATTATTGATGACTATACTAACTTTGATTTCGCCACACCGATTTTCGGTGCCTTATTACAATATCCAGCTACCGACGGAACGATCAATGATTACCGCTCGTTTATTGAACAGGTACATGAAGCCAAAGCTTTAGCTACTGTGGCAGCGGATATTCTGAGTTTAACTTTGCTGACTCCTCCAGGAGAATTTGGTGCAGATATTGCCGTGGGCAGCACTCAAAGATTTGGTGTTCCCTTGGGTTATGGTGGCCCGCACGCAGCTTATTTTGCCACCAAACAGAAGTATCAGCGACAAGTACCAGGGCGTATTGTGGGAGTTTCTAAAGACGTTCACGGTCAACCTGCTTTGCGTCTGGCATTACAAACCAGAGAACAGCATATTCGTCGAGAGAAAGCTACTAGTAACATCTGTACCGCTCAAGTACTATTAGCGGTAATTGCCTCAATGTATGCGGTGTACCATGGTGCAGCAGGCATAAAAGCGATCGCCGAAAGAGTTCACCACCTGACAGCCACCTTGGCAAGAGGATTAGGGGAATTGGGTTATCAGGTTACTAACAAGTCTTTCTTTGACACGATTAAGGTCAATACGGGAAATAAAAAAGCAGCGGATATTATCCAAATTGCGGCTAATAATCAGATCAACCTCCGTTGGCTTGATAGCAATGCTGTCGGTATCTCTTTAGATGAAACCACCACCGAACAAGACCTCATCGATCTATGGCAGATCTTTGCCGGTAGTATCGACCTACCCTTTGACGTGGCGGAGTTGCTCAATAGTCAGTCTCCAGCTATTCAACAGCAAAGAACTAGCCCCTATTTAACGGAAGAAGTATTTAACCGCTATCACTCCGAAACCGAATTATTGCGTTATCTGCATTCCTTAGAAACTAAGGACTTATCCTTAACCACATCCATGATTCCTTTGGGTTCTTGCACGATGAAGCTCAATGCCACGGCGGAGATGATTCCCGTAACCTGGGCGGAATTTGGCAATATCCATCCCTTTGCCCCCTTAGAACAGGCTCAAGGCTATCAACAGTTATTTACTGAACTAGAGGTGTGGCTGGCAGAAATCACGGGTTTTGCCGGCATCTCCCTACAACCCAACGCAGGTTCTCAAGGAGAATATGCAGGACTACAGGTGATTCGTCAATATCATCAGTCTAGAGGGGAATCACATCGTAATATCTGCTTAATTCCCGAATCTGCTCATGGTACTAACCCTGCCAGTGCTGTGATGTGTGGCATGAAAGTAGTTGCAGTTAAATGCGATCGCAATGGCAATATTGACTTAAAGGACTTACAGACTAAGGCGGAAAAACATCAGGATAACTTGGCTGCCCTAATGGTGACTTATCCCTCAACCCATGGAGTATTTGAGGCGGAAATTAAAAGCATCTGTGCGATTGTCCATCAATATGATGGTCAGGTATACATGGATGGAGCAAACATGAATGCTCAAGTCGGTCTATGTCGCCCTGGTGATTTTGGCGCAGATGTGTGTCATCTCAACCTCCATAAAACTTTCTGTATTCCTCATGGTGGTGGTGGCCCTGGAGTAGGGCCCATTGGAGTCATGCCCCATTTAGTTCCCTTTCTTCCTGCTACCCCCACCACTAAGCAGGAAGCCCAGCCCATTGGCGCAATTTCTGCTGCTCCCTGGGGAAGCGCCAGTATCTTAGTTATTTCCTGGATGTACATAGCCATGATGGGTGAAGCAGGCTTAACTCAGGCGACTAAAGTAGCAATTCTCAACGCCAACTATATGGCAAAGCGTCTGGAAACTAGTTATTCAGTGCTGTTTAAGGGCGAATCTGGTTTTGTGGCTCACGAATGCATTATTGATTTGCGTCCCTTGAAAAAACGCGCAGGAATTGAAGTTGACGATGTAGCCAAAAGACTAATGGACTTTGGTTTCCATGCACCCACCGTATCTTGGCCCGTAATTGGTACCGTGATGATCGAACCCACTGAAAGCGAATCCCTAGAACAGCTAGATCGCTTTTGTGATGCGATGTTAGCTATCTATCAAGAAGCAGAAGCGATCGCCAATGAGTCCATCGACCCCCATGACAACCCCCTCAAAAATGCCCCCCACACAGCAGCATCTTTGATCTGCGGTGAATGGTCACATCCCTATAGCCGCGAACAAGCAGCTTACCCAGCACCCTGGACAAGAGAACACAAATTTTGGACTTCTGTCGGCAGAATTGATAATGCTTACGGCGATCGCAATTTAGTTTGTTCTTGCGTAGGGATGGAGGCTTATAAAGAATAAGTAACAAGTAACGAGTAACGAGTAACGAGGGGGTTAGTGAAGTCAGATAGTATTCTTTCTTTGCTTCCCCCTTAAACATATTTCGTCGAACTCCATTCGCATAGCGTGTCTGTAGGGCAAACTCCGAACTCCGAACTCCGAATTCAGGCTATTTATTCCTGATGCTTATCCAAGACTTTGCTGACAATCGAGGCGATTTCATCGGGGGCTTCAATCATACCTAAGTGACCACAATTATCAATTTGAAAGACGTTGCTCTCTTCTGATCTAAATAAGTGGTGAAAGCTAGCCAAATGATTGACATATTTAATTTCCATCACCTTATCTTTGTCCCCTGCAATAAAATAGGCAGGCTGTTGTAGGCGAGAAACTAATTGAGGTAATAAATGTACCTCAGACTCGGTAGTAGATTCTAGCAATGCACCGAGAGCAGCCTCTTCATCAGCTTGGATAAAATCAAGTACTCTTTGGCGCCCCCATCTCATTGCCAACGGACGAGCTACCATCATTCTACAGAACAGCAGATCTAAACCAGGAACAAGAGACAACCAGCGGGGGCGAAACTTCACTAGCTGTTGACCCGCATTCCGAAAGCGTTCAAATTCCTCCTTGAGAAAAATTCCTCCTCCAGCATTAAGGCAAATAACTCCTTGGACTATCTCTGGATAAAGATCTGCTGCCCAGAGAGCAACGCTACCGCCTAATGAATGTCCGACTAACCATGCTTGTTCTATACCCAAACTCTCCAGCAGATGTCCCAGATCATTGGCATAACCATTAAGGCTATAATCTTGAGATTTATCTGCGTCAACATTAAGACCTATTCCAGAGCTTTGTTGCTCAATGGATGATTTTTCGGCTGATATTGAAGCTAGACTCTTGACAACTGATTGCTCAGAAATTTGCGACTCACCAAAACCTCTCGCGTCATAAATTAAACATTGATATTCAGATTTTAAAAGCTGTACCAAAGGCTGCCAATAGTGACGGCTTAGTAGCCAGCCGTGAACAAATACCAACACAGGCAATTTAGGGTTGGCAACAGGAGCGGTTAGCTCATAAATGTGAGGTGTTTGCAGTATGTTAATGGATGGCATTTATCTATCGTATCATCACAATCCAAAGGAATTTTAGCCGATTGAAAAAGAAGTCCAGCATTCTGCCTACCGAAGGCAAACGTTTGTTAGTTTATCGTTTCCTATTAATAGTTTTAATAGTTTTTACGCCCAAAAATGTTTTTGGGTCAGAAAATAGACTAATATAACAGACATATCGTATTTAAAACCGCAAATCAGTAAAGCCACATTGGCATGGTCTTTTGGAAAAAATTATTTAGCAATTCGGACATAGTAGCTACCTCGGAAACTACAGAGTTTAGTGGAGAATTATTAGATTTAGATAATCAAAACGTATCTGAACCTCAAATCATATTTAGTACTGATCGAGATATAGACTATTATGAACTAGAGGAGCTTTGCGATCGCGTTGGCTGGGCACGTCGTCCTCTACGTAAAGTTAAAAAGGCGATAGAACACAGTTTTTTGGTGGTTTCTATGTGGGAAATTAAGGGAAAAAAGCGACGCTTGATTGGTTTTGCTCGCGCCACTTCCGATCATGCCTTTAATGCGACTATCTGGGACGTGGTAGTTGACCCGAAGTTCCAAAATCGAGGTCTGGGTAAAGCGATGATGAAATACTGTATTAATCAGCTACGCAGTGCAGATATTAGCAATATTACTTTATTTGCTGATCCCCAGGTAGTAAAGTTCTATCAACGATTAGGTTTCATGCTAGATCCTGAAGGCATCAAAGGGATGTTCTGGTATCCAGATTGATCAGTTAACATTTTGGAATTATCTTGTATAACATCCATCAAAAATAGTTAACTGCTGATTTAATCATCCAAGTCGCGTTACAATTCTTAACAAAAGCGCTATTTGGTTTGAGGATATGAAAACAGCTTTAATTACTGGAGCATCATCGGGAATTGGAGAGAAGTTTGCCAGAGAATTGGCGGCAAAAAAAACTAATTTAGTTTTAGTTGCGCGATCGCAAGATAAGTTAGAGCAACTAGCAAGGGAATTAACTGACAAATATCAGGTACAAACAGAAGTCATAGTCCAAGATTTAACCGAACTCGCCGCAGGACAGTCTGTATTTGATACAGTTCAGGCTAAAGGATTATTCATCGACCTCTTGATTAATAATGCGGGATTTGGTGATTATGGCACATTTAGCGATCGCCCATTGAGCAAGCAGATGGCAATGGTGCAACTCAACATTACCGCAGTAGTTGAGCTTACTGGTTTATTTCTGCCTCTGATGCAACAACAAAGCAGTGGTGCAATTATTAATATCTCTTCAATTGCAGGCTTTCAACCCATACCTTACATGTCTGTTTATGCAGCAACTAAAGCCTTTGTCTTGAACTTCAGTGAGGCGTTATGGGCAGAAAATAAAGACCTTGGGGTTAAAATTTTAGCTGTCTGTCCAGGACCCACCGAATCTGAATTTTTTAATCGTGCTGATTTTCCCGACTCAGCTACTGGATCAAACGGGATGACTATGGCAACCGCCGAACGAATTGTTCAAGAAACTTTCAAAGCACTTGATAAAAAACAGTCTAATGTTGTAACGGGTGGATTTGCTAACCAGATGATCGTCAATTTACCGAGATTAGTTCCCAGAGATTTATTGGTTAATGTAGTCGGCAAACAATTTAAAAATATTTAGTTTCTTTTGCTCATCAATTATCCAATTCCTATCTATCTATCAAGCTATAGATTGTCAGTGCAATTAGTTTTTTCGTAAAATTTCAGTAGCGAAAAGGTTTAATTTTCTGGCTCATCAACAACTTATTACCGAGATCAAAAATAGGTGCAGTAATGTATTTAGTCACTGGCGCAACAGGATCATTAGGACGTAGAATCGTCAGACAATTGAGAGAAAATGAAGAGCCAGTCAGAGCTTTTGTCCGTTTATCATCTAATTTCAGCGAATTAGAAGACCGTGGGGCAGAAATTTTTATCGGCGACCTCAAACTAGAGAGAGATATTATTAAAGCCTGTAACGGAGTAAAATACATTATCAGCAGTCATGGTGGAACCGATGCTCAGGCTCTAGAATACAGAGCTAATATAGATTTAATTGACCAAGCAGTTGCCCAAAATGTTGAACATTTTGTATTTATTTCTGTATTAGGTGCAGACCGAGGTTATCAAGACTCAGCCACCTTTAAAGCTAAGCGAGAAGTCGAAAAATATCTAATTGCTAGTGGCTTAAACTATACAATTTTGCGCCCTTCAGGGTTTTCCAGTAGTTTAATTCCCTTGGCTGAAAGATTTCGGGATACAGGAATTTATTTTTCTATCGGAGAACAGCAAAATCGCTCCTCAATTGTTAGTACTGATGATTTAGCTAAAATTGCGATCGCTTCCACCCAAATAGAAGCCGCCAAAAATCAAATATTTGCCGTCGGCGGCCCAGATATTATTAAGAGAGAAGATATTGCGCGTATTTTTGCCCGTATGTTTGATCGAGAGCCATTGATCATCAATCCTCCCTTGGAACTGTTTGATGGCTTGAGGATGGGCATTGGTTTAATCAATCCATCGTTAAATAAATCTTTGGGTACGTTACGAACTCTGTTAGCTCATGAGTTTTTCTGTACCACAGAAGAAATTTCTCGATTAGAGTCTACATTCAATCTCAAAATGGAATCTCTAGAAAGTTTTCTGCGACGCTATGTTGGACAGTGACCATTAAACCCATTAAACATTGGGTAGTGGTTTAACTTGTAAATTGCAAAATTACGTGTCAATGGTCTTTCTCCCCATTAACTTTGTTTAAGCTTTCGCTTTCTTTTGTCTGTTTTTCTTCTTCTCAGCTTGCTTAGCTCTTTTTGCCTCTTTCTTAGCTGCCTTTAGCTCTGCTTCAGCCTTTTGTCTAGCTTTTTCTTTTTCCTCTGCAATACGATCTAAATAATAATGATAGTCTCCTGGGTAAGCAATCAGTTCACCGTCACGGATTTCCACAATTTTGTTGGCAGTTTGAGAGATAAAATAGCGATCATGAGAAACAATCAGTACTGTTCCATCGTAGTTCTGTAAGGCTTCCTCCAACATCTCTTTAGCAGGGATATCTAGGTGGTTAGTCGGCTCATCCAAAATCAGTAGGTTGGCAGGTTTAAGCAGCATCTTTGCTAGTGCTAGACGGGCTTTTTCTCCGCCGCTTAAAGCCGATACATTTTTGAAGGCTGTATCACCACTAAACAAAAACTGTCCTAACAAAGTCCGAACTTGCTCATTTTTCCATTCAGGAACTTCATCATGGATCGTATCCATGACAGATTTGTCTAAATCCAAAGCCTCTGCTTGATTTTGCTCAAAATAACCAGGAATAACGTTGTGTTTACCTAGTTCAATTGTGCCTTCGTCAAACTTTTCCATGCCCATAGCCATGCGCAAGAGAGTGGATTTACCTGCGCCATTGGGTCCTAAAATTGCAATGCGATCGCCTCTTTCGATGGTTAACTCAGCGCCTAAAAAAAGAATATTGTTATTATAAGCATGTACCAAATCTTTAATGACCACTACTTCTCGACCACTTCTGGGGGAAGGAGGAAAGCGGAACTTAAGGGTTCTTAAATTAGCAACGGGTGCTTCTACTAGTTCTACTTTTTCTAGCTGTTTTTCGCGACTTTTAGCTTGGGTACTTCGAGTCGCACTAGCTCTAAATTTCTCAATGAATTCCTGTTGTTTGGCAATTTCTTTCTGTTGTCTTTCATAGGTTGCTCCTTGGGATAACCTCGCTTCCGCCTTTTGCTGAAGATATGCGGAGTAGTTACCGAGATATGTGGTGGAAACACCCCGCTCAGTTTCCACAATTTTAGTACAGAGGCGATCCAGAAATTCACGGTCGTGGGAGACAATCACCATGGGAGTATTGATGCCCCGCAAATAGTTTTCTAACCACTCAATAGTTTCTAAGTCTAAATGGTTAGTCGGCTCATCTAGCAGCAATAAGTCTGGTTCTTGCAGCAGAATTTTCCCCAAACTCATCCGCATTTGCCAGCCACCACTATAAGAGCTTACCAGGCGATCGCCATCTTCCGAAGTAAATCCCATCTCAGGCAAGATTTTCTCAATTTGTGCATCCAGACTGTAGCCTTCGAGTGCCTCAAATTTACGTTGCAGCTTATCTAACTTATCAATCAAAGAATCTAATTGTTTTGCTTCGGCTGTTTCCATCGACTGTTGCACTTGATGCATCTGCTGCTGAATCTTATTAGCCTCAGTAAAAACTGTCCAGAATTCTTCATAAACTGTTCTTGTTGGCTCGACTTCAAACTCTTGGGTTAAATAGGCAATTTTGAGACTGGCTGGGCGAATCACTTCCCCCGATGTCGCTTCAATTTCCCCACTGATTATCTTCAGTTGAGTCGATTTGCCTGCACCATTAACTCCGACTAAACCCACCCTCTCTCCAGGTTTGACTTCCCAAGTAACGTCTTTAAGAACTTCTCCTGTCGTGTAGGTTTTGCTAATGTGTTCAAGTCGCAACATGGGGTTTCTCCTGTAATTAGTGGAATATAGCAGGGCAAAGTATTTTGCTTTTTGTTTATTTATATTACGTTTTTTGTCCGATTTCCATTATATGGTTAACAGCTTGAAATACGCTTAATTATTTTTGTGACTTACGAATTGTCTCAGATGAGTAATTCATAGTTAAGTTTATTTGTCAACAGCTTATTTGCTTAAAAGGAGTAGTGATTCAGACCAAATGTAAGTTAACTGATTCAAAAATAAATTCCCTAAGTGCATCAGCGTTGCAAAGCATTGTATTCTAGTTTACAAACCTTGTTTGACCAAAGAAGACGAAATAATGAGAGTTACGGATTGTACTAGTTGAGTAGATTTAGAGATTTATTTTTGGTACCTTTTTTGACATCAATAATCTCATTTCCCTGGTTAAATTTTCTCAGGAAGGACTTTATAACCAAGTTATTCAATATATTCGATATTCTTATAAATTTTTATCAATATGACTACAGTTCTTATAGTTGACGACTTAAACAGCATCAGAGAATTTTTAAAAATCAACCTATCCAGTGAACCAGATATTCAAATAGTTGGGTTAGCCGATAATGGCGATAGAGCGATCACTCAAGTGGAAGAACATCAGCCAGATATTGTTCTGATGGATATCGAAATGCCAGGAGCAATTGACGGTATTCAGGCGACAAAGATAATTACTCAACGTTTTCCTCATGTCAAAGTTCTGCTACTTACTAGTCAAGACGATAGACAGCAATTGAATCGTGCTTTGCAAGCAGGTTCTAGGGGTTATATTCTGAAAAACACCAGCGTCAGAGACATTAGTAATATTATTCGCCTAACCGAAAAAGACTTTTTTCAAATTGGCCCTATAGTGGGTAACTGGGATGGAACCCTCCACAGGAATATACAATCACAATCCAATGTTACCAATGTTAATAGTTGGTCAATGGGACAGAGTCCAAGTAAAGTGAGCGCTATTGTCAAGCCAGATTTTCCATATTCTGATGAATCTAGGGATGCACTTGATCTGAACTATACGTTATCGAATTTAACCACTGGACTGTTTCAATTACAGGAAACAATTAAATCTCAAGAAAATACAATTATTAATTTAACCAATAAGTACTCACAAGTTCAGCAAGAAATCAGAACCAAGCTCAAAAAAGATCGACCTATAATAAACACTCCCAGATCTGTCCGTTACGGTTTCAAAGTAGCCTCCAAAACCCGTACTCAAAAACAGCAACATCTCTTATTTATTAGTAGTTTTTTTCTAGGAGTACTAACTGTAATTGTTTTGATGCTGCTTATCATAACCCTTGGCGCATAGCTTTAATCTTAAACTTTAAATGTCCAGAGTAAATTCCTAGCAGTCTTTCCAGAGTCTCTTTAGTGAAGTAGAATACTCAAGGACATGAAAACATATTAAAGAATATTAACAATTATGAAGCAGCAAGGAGCAGTCGTTTGGTTTACTGGGTTTAGCGGAGCGGGGAAAAGCACCATTGCTGAGGCACTTACCAAGAAGCTGAAAACTGAAGGATATCAACTGGAAGTTTTAGATGGAGACGAGATTAGGGAGAATTTGACCAAGGACTTGGGTTTTTCCAAAGAAGATCGAGACACTAATCTTCGTCGTATTGGCTTTGTTGCTAAACTTTTAGCTCGCAATGGAGTACTTGTTTTAGTTCCTGTAATTAGCCCTTATCGTGCTATCAGAGAAGAAATGAGAGCTAATATCGAGCATTTTGTCGAGGTGTTTGTTAATGCTCCTCTGTCAGTCTGTGAAGAACGAGACGTAAAAGGACTTTATAAAAAGGTAAGAGCAGGAGAAATTAAGCAGTTTACTGGTATTGACGATCCCTATGAACCACCGAATAATCCTGAAGTAGAATGTCGTACCGATCTTGAGGAGCTATCTGAAAGCATTGATAAGATATTTAATAAGATCAAAGAATTGGGATATATTTCCTAGACAAATGCTATGTGGTTATGGATGATGTCTCATTTAATTCAGCCAAGATGTCTCTGAAGGTCAACCAAATAGCTTGCCTAGAATATGGCAATAATAATCTTTACGGAGAGGTAATCCAACTAGTTCCCCTCCGTCAATTGTGTTGGTTCAGACCAATTTGCCTAGTACTTTCTAGCTCAATGTCATCCAATGACAGCAATTTGTGGAAGAGTTTATCTAAACCATCGGAAGTACCCCCTATCCAAGAAGGAAGGCAACCCTTCTCGGTACAGGAGACGACAAAATATTCACCTAAAACTATCTCTTCGAGTTCTCCCAAAGATTTGTCTGATCCTTATTCTCGGACTCAAGAAGCTCGATTAATCAATTTGCAGTCTGGTTCAGACTTGTTGTGGCCAGCAATTTTATTCAGACCAGCTTTAGATACAGAAGTTATCTGGTTCTTAGCTCAATTACAGGAGGTCAACCATGCTGCAATCGATAGAACATTAAATCAACAATATCTCAACACTTTTATCCATCAGGTTTGGCAGGCTAATCAAGATAAGTTTTAGATATGGAAGAACACAATGCTTATCATTTTTACTTTCTAGATCACGCTTGAACCTTAATTTTCACTTAGTTTTTACTTTTATGCTTTATTTTCTAACAATGGAATTTATTAATAATCCAGTTAGAGACGGGTTTAGTAAATTCTAATACCAATTAATGAACAGAACTAAACCATAATAATTTCAGATCAATAATCGTCATAAAATTTAATTCATGTCGGCTACGGCCGAAATTCAGTGATTGCCCTGATATGAAAAAGCGATAAATTGATTATAAATATAGGGTGTTTCTCATAGTTAGGGTGGAGTGGAGTATTTGAATACATAACATGGGTATAAAAAGCGTAAAGAATCATACATAATTCCCATAATCAGCCGAAGTTTATGACAAAATTCAACACCACTTTATCTCCTTATCAAGATTGCATGAAGTAAGTTAAAAAAAGTGGATGTAGGTGAATTTACGGATTACTCTTAGGGCATAAAACTAATTTTTTTAAGTAATATCTAGAGTGAGAAACAATAATATTATGAGCAGCACACAACTACGTACGCAATTTACTACTTTCAGACCAGAGGGCTTTTTGAGCGCGGCAAACGCTTCAGAATTTCTCGAACGTTTAACTGTTGAAGTAAAATCTTCAGTAAGCTCTGCCTTGCTTGTTAACATGGAGGCTGTAGAATTCATGGATAGTGCAGGATTGATGGCCTTGATTAAGGCTTTTCGTTTAGCGGAAAGTCTCGGGCATAGATTTGGTATTTGCTCTATTGCTCCTTCAGTAAAAATCATGTTCGAGCTTACTCAGTTGGACAAAGCCTTTGAAATTTTCGAGGATCAAGATGCCTTTGAAGTTTCGGTAAATATATAGGATCAAGTCAATTGCCCCACCCACAAGGGGATGGGGCTTGTAACTAGCATAAAATTTGGTTATTTGTGTGCCAGGTGCCAAGCTATGACCGTCTCGAAGTTAGGGCTTGGCATTTGCCTTTTATTTAATTTGAGACTTTGATCCCACAGTCTTGATGTAGGCTAGTTGGAGTTCAGTTCTGAAAGCCTCAATCTTTGATTGTATTCAATATTGGCGATCGCTCTTTTACAATTCACTCAACTCCGATGTTTACTTCAATCTGCCTAGCGTTTTTTGTTTTAATACCAAAGGCGATCTCTTCGATATAATTCTTGTGGAGGAGGATTAATTAACAGAATTGGATGGCTCGTCAGCGTTGGACATCAAGAACGGTTTTCATTTTAGCGGCTTTGGGTTCGGCTGTAGGCTTAGGAAATTTGTGGCGCTTTCCTTACCTGGTGGGAAAGTATGGTGGGGGAGCATTTTTGGTTCCTTACCTCATCGCTTTGGTATTGGTAGGTGTGCCGATGTTAATGCTAGAACTGGCGGTGGGACAAAAAATGCAGCAGGGAGCGATCGGTTCCTACAGCAAGTTACATCCTAGTTTTGCCGGTCTAGGTATGTTTGCTTTATTTTCTTCTTTTATCATCGTCTCTTATTATGCAGTAGTCATGGCTTGGTCTTTGGTCTATTTGCTGGCATCTTTTCGGGTGAACTGGTCAGGTAATGCTGAAAATTATTTCTATCAAGAAGTTCTACAAATAAGTAATGGCATCGAGAAGTTAGGAGGCATTAATTTGCCTATTTTTTTGTCTTTGATTGTTGTCTGGCTTTTAGTTTATTTTTGCGTGTGGCAAGGTACAAAAAGTGTAGGCAAAGTTGTTAAGTATAGCGTCTCTTTTCCTGTAATTTTACTTAGTCTGTTATTATTACGCGCCGTTACTTTACCAGGCTTTCTAACGGGGTGGGAACTATATCTCCAACCAGTTTGGAGTGCCTTGCTTGATTCAGAAGTCTGGACGGCTGCTTTCTCACAAATTTTTTATAGTTTATCCCTCGCTTTTGGTATTATGCTTGCTTATGGCAGCTATAAACACACCGATGACGATATTGCCAAAGATACCTGGGTAACGGCTTTATTAGATATTGGAATTAGTCTTTTCGCTGGTTTGGTTGTTTTCGGTGTACTGGGTTACATGGCATGGAAGACTAGCACTCCTATTGAGGAATTAGCTGCTTCTGGTCCTGGTCTGACTTTTATCGTTTTTCCCGAAGCTCTCAGTTTGATGCCTTTGTCTGGACTCTTTAGCGTTTTCTTTTTTCTGATGTTACTTTTGCTGGGCATTGACAGCGTTTTTTCCTTAGTAGAAGCTTTGAATGCAGCCATTTTAGACCAGTATGAACAGCTACAAATTTCTAAGGTTTCACTGGTGGTATGTTTAGTAACCTTGATCGCGGGAATTATTTATACCACTAGAGCAGGACTTTACTTTTTAGATATCGTAGACCATTTTGTGACCAGCTATAATTTGCTCTTGGTGGGAATTTTCCAGACAATCTTGGGGGGATGGATCTACGGTGCAGAAAAACTGAGAAGATACATTAACCAAGTTAGCGACTTGCAAGTAGGGAAATGGTGGAATATTTCGATTAAATATATTATTCCTCTAATTTTGACTAGTTTGCTCGCTAGCCAGTTCTCTCAAGATATTAAGATTCCTTATGAAGGATATCCCACTTGGGCTTTAGGCATTGGTTGGGCGATTGCTCTGCTGCCATTGCTATTGTTCCTATTTTTGCTGCTTCAGAAACAGAATTTAGGTTTGAGAAATTGACTATCAAAGGTTTGCAAATAGTTAATTGACCCTAAAGTTAAAGTTGTGATTAGAAGAGACTAGTTACTTTACCAACTATGTGTTGACGTTTTATATTTCCCCAATCCCGACTATCAGTGCTGGCATCGAGGTTGTCTCCAGTCAGGAAGCAATCGCCATTTTGCTCAACGGCTGTAACTCTTTTTACTATATCTAAGTTGTCTTTTTTGGGGTGCATCGTCACGACAATGTCGCCAATTTTGGGTGGAGATTTCTGATAGGCATAGGGATTAATCAGTATTTCATCTCCTGGCTGTAGTAATGGCAGCATTGAGTCTCCAGTAACCTTGAACCGCTTTCGCCTGCGTAACAGTAAAAGTAGCAGTTCACCATAGCCTGTTGTTGGTAAAGAAAGAAAATTTGCCATATCTTAACTCTCCTGTCTTGGAGACTTTACAATTTAGTTGATCATAAAATCTTGAGAAGATACTCAGTCGTCCTTTATTTGACTAGGGATATATCACCGTTATCATAGTAAGCTAACTATAGTTTAAGACATCATAATTTTGAGAAAAAGGGAATAATAGGGAACAGAAATTAGGAACTATCAAGAAATAACTAGTCATGAAGATAACAATAGTCAAAAAAGTTAAGGCAGATGGCTCTTTATGTCGTAAGTCTGCTGAAGTTTGGTCAGAATTACAAGCAGCAAGACTCTTAAGCCATATTGATCGCATAGTTTTTGCCCATGAACATAAACCTCAAGGAAAAGGAATGTCTCTGGCAATTAAACATCAGGTCAGTAAAGCACCATTTTTCATTGTGGAACAAGAAAACAATCCGAGCCAAGTTTATACTGACTACTCCCAATTTTTACAAGAAGTACTGAAATACCCCAATAACCATTCGTGACAAGTCCAGGTAGTGTGTTTTTTGTCAATTGGTTTTAAGCTATTAGCTTCTTACGTGGTTATTGACTGTTGACTGTTGATCGTCTTGCCATTTTTGCCATAAATCGGGGCGACGATCGCGAGTACGTTTGATCTGTTCTGCTTGGCGCCACTGTTCAATCAGCTTATGATTGCCTGAACGTAGTACTTCCGGGACTTGCCAACCGCGATATTCGGCGGGTCTAGTATACTGAGGATAATCTAGTAGTTCTGTTTCAAAACTTTCTGCCTTGAGGGATTCCACTTTACCGACTGTTCCTGGTAAAAGCCTAGTCACACCGTTGATCAGGGTGAGAGCAGGAATTTCACCACAGGTTAAAACGAAATCTCCCAAGGAAACTTCCTTTGTGACTAAATGCTGCCGTATTCTCTCGTCTACTCCTTCATAATGACCGCAAATTAGTACTAGTTGCTGATAATTAGTTGCTAAGTCTTTAAGTAACGGCTGATCTAGAGGTTGTCCTTGGGGAGTCAGCAAAATAATCTCCCGTTGGGGCAATAGGGGCAAAGATTCCACCGCAGCAAATATTGGCTCAGGCTTAAGCAACATCCCCACCCCACCACCATAGGTAATGTCATCTACCTTACGGTGCTTATCAGTAGCAAAGTTACGAGGGTTTACCAGATTTACCGTGGCAATTTCTTTGGCGATCGCTTTACCCAATAAACTGGAATTAAGGGGGGAGACGAAAAAGTCGGGAAAAAGAGTGATAATATCGAAACGCACGATTATAAAATTTACTAAGTTATTGAGATCATCAGCTCATTAAGTATAAATCTGGCTGACTCTAAAATTTAAGTAGTCTTTGACACAGTAGTTATGTCGCAATCACCGCTACAATCACTACTCCCAGAGACTAATCTCTTGTCCGAACATCCCCATTATGACTCACACTGAAGTTAACAATCAAACCGACTACTCCTCTCAATCTACCAAAAACGCTATCTTAGCTATTGGTGGTGCCGAAGATAAAGTGCATGGCAAAGAAATACTACAAACCTTCTTCCAACGCTCGGGAGGAACAGATGCTCTGATTGGAATTGTACCCTGTGCATCTAGAGAACCCGCTCTGATTGGGGAAAGATACTATCGTCTCTTTAGTGATATGGGGGCAAAAGAGATCAAAGTCTTAGATGTGCGCGATCGCTCCGAGGCAGAGGACTCAGTTTATCGTGATTTCATCGAAAATTGCACAGGAATATTCTTGACAGGTGGCGATCAACTACGTCTCTGTGGCTTATTGGCGGATACTGACCTGATGAAACGCATTGTGTCCAGAGCACAAAAACGAGAAATTAGTCTGGCGGGAACTAGTGCGGGAGCTGCGGTAATGGGAGAGACTATGATTTCTGGTGGTAGCAGTGCGGAGTCTCCTAATCATGCTTTGGTAGATATGGCTACGGGCTTAAGCATTGTCCCTGGGGTCTTGGTAGATCAACATTTTTATAACCGAAATCGTTTAGCACGGCTGCTGAGTGCTGTTGCCGGTCATCCAAAACTTTTGGGTATTGGTATTGATGAGGATACCTGCGCCATATTTGAAAGTGATGGTTTGATTCGAGTCATTGGCAAGGGTACTGTAACTATTGTCGATCCAAGGAAGATGTCCTACTCTAACCAGGCACAGGTTACTGGCAACGAGCCCTTGAGTATGCACAATCTGAAACTGCATATTTTGGCTTATGGCGATCGCTATGATTTAAAAAAGCACCTCCCTTTGAGCTAATTAGCTGGCTCAATCGGGCAAAAAAGTTATTAAATGCTTATTAAACTGTTCTCCATGAACAGTTTGCGAGATTAGCAAAACGAGATGATGAGCTAATTGTTTAGTCACCTTTTGATGCTGCGTTACCAACTAGAACAGCAAATATAATGAGAATTCTTAAGACTCAAACCTTACGTGGCCCTAACTATTGGAGCATTCGGCGCACTAAGCTGATTGTGATGCAGTTAGCCTTAGAAGAGTTAACCGAAAAGACATCCAATGAGATTCCTGGATTTTACGATGGAGTGGTCAAAGTATTACCTAGCTTGATTGAACACTACTGTTCCCGTGGACATCGCGGTGGTTTTTTAGAAAGAATCAAGGAAGGCACTTTAATGGGGCATATCATTGAACATATTGCCCTAGAGCTACAAGAATTAGCGGGGATGCCTGTGGGTTTTGGTCGTACCAGGGAAACTTCCACACCAGGAGTATTTGATGTCGTCTTTGAGTATGTTGAAGAACAGGCAGGACGTTATGCAGGTCGAGCTGCCGTCAGACTATGTAAATCAATTGTCGAGACAGGAACCTATCCTGCCCGTGAACTAGAGCAAGATTTGAATGACCTTAAGGAGCTATATGCCAATACGGCTTTGGGCCCTTCGACGGAGACAATTATCAAGGAAGTTGAAGCCCGAAAAATCCCTTGGATGTGGCTTAGTGCAAGAGCCATGTTGCAGTTGGGGTACGGAGCCAGACAAAAGCGGATTCAAGCGACCTTAAGCAATAACACCAGTATTCTGGCAGTAGAACTTGCCTGTGATAAGGAAGGTACCAAAAATATTTTGGGCAATGCAGGAGTCCCTGTCCCCCAGGGTACGGTAATTGAATATCTAGATGAATTAGAACAAGCGATCGCCGATGTCGGTGGATTTCCCATTGTAATTAAACCCCTAGACGGGAATCACGGTCGAGGAATCACGATTAATATCAATAACTGGACAGAGGCAGAAGACGCTTATGATCTAGCTAGTAAAGCTGCCAAAACGCGATCGGTGATTGTCGAGCAGTATTATCAGGGTAGCGATCATCGTGTTTTAGTAATCAATAACCAGGTGGTGGCAGTAGCGGAAAGAGTTCCTGCCCATGTAGTTGGTAACGGAAAATCAACAATCAAGGAACTGATAGAAATTACTAACCAAGATCCTCGGCGAGGTGACGGACACGACAATGTTTTAACTAAAATTATTGTCGATCAAACTTCTCAGTCTGTCCTCGAAAAGCAGGGATATAGTCTGGATTCGGTTTTGCCACCCCAAAAAACAGCCTACCTAAGAGCTACGGCGAATCTCAGTACTGGAGGGATCGCGATTGATCGCACCGACGAGATTCATCCTGAAAATGTTTGGTTAGCTCAAAGAGTGGCTCAGATAATTGGCTTGGACATAGCAGGAATTGATATTGTAACCTCAGACATTAGCAGACCCCTGAGAGAAACTAAAGGAGTCATCGTAGAAGTTAATGCTGCTCCTGGTTTTAGAATGCATGCTTCTCCTAGCTATGGGCTTCCTCGCAATGTTGGAGCATCGGTCTTAGAAATGTTGTTTCCTGATCAAGCTCCCAGTCGGATTCCCATTGTGGCAATTACGGGAACCAATGGCAAGACCACAACTACCAGATTAACGGCTCATATCTATCGTCAAACCAATAAGGTTGTCGGCTTTACGGCTACGGACGGTATTTATATCCAAGAATATTTAGTTGAACAGGGAGATAATACAGGTCCTTACAGTGCAGGGGCGATTCTCAGGGATCCGACAGTGGAAGTAGCTGTACTAGAAACCGCTAGAGGCGGTATTTTGCGCTCTGGTTTAGCTTTTGATAGCTGCGATATTGGGGTGGTGCTCAACGTTGCTGCCGACCACTTAGGTATAGGGGGAATTGACACTATTGAGGAAATGGCTCGTGTGAAAGGGGTTGTTGCTGAAGCAGTCAAGCCAGATGGTTATGCCATTCTTAATGCCGATGATCCTCTCGTGGCCGGGATGGCAGAAAACCTCAACTGCAAAGTAGCTTATTTTTCGATGAATCCTGATAACCCCATTATCATCGAACATTCTCGCCGTAATGGACTAGCCGCAATTTATGAAAATGGCTATCTTTCGATTTTAGAAGGCAAATGGACCCTTAGAGTCGAAAAAGCAGTTAATATCCCCATGACTATGGGGGGTATGGCTCCCTTTATGATTGCTAATGCCTTAGCTAGTTGTCTAGCAACCTTTGCTCAAGGAGTTGATATTGAATTGATTCGTCAGGGGGTACGGACTTTCAACATGTCTGCGGAAAAAATTCCTGGCAGAATGAATTTATTCGATGTCAAAGACTATCGGGTACTGATAGATTATGCCCACAATCCCCACGGGTTTAAAGCTGTTGGCGATTTTGTGCGCAATTGGCCAGGGGCAAAAATTGGTGTGATTGGGGGACCAGGCGATCGCCGTGATGAAGATTTAATTTTACTGGGTAGTATTGCTGTAGAAATTTTTGATCAAATTATTATTAAAGAAGACCAAGATTCTAGAGGTAGAAAGCCCGGTGAAGTTGCGGATCTAATCGCCAAGGGAATTTCTCAATCCAATCCCGACTCAACTTACGAGGTTATTCTCAGTGAAGTTGATGCTACTAATAAGGCTTTAAATCAGGCACAAACTAATGATCTGATCGTGATCTTTCCTGAAAAAGTTGGCCAAGCAATTGCTTTGATCAAGCAACGCATCAAACAGGAACAGTTAAATCTAAATTAGCATCCGTTGAGTCCGTATTTTTTCTGAGCCAATTTTAAGTTTTCTGTAAAGAAAAACAATTTTCAAACCAAGCAAAATGAAAATAAGATAAATTTCAGCTTTTTTACGGTGGTACTCTCTAGGCAATCATGATTATCTGTGTATATATAGAGGGAGCAATGGGAAGATGATATTCAGATCTTCTCAGTTATCATTTATAAGCGAAATTAATTAAATGAAAATTAACCGCCCAGAAAACGATTATATTCATCGTAACGTTATGGAATTGTTGGTTTCTGATGAAATCGATAGACAGATAGTTCGTCTTCCTAATAATATTAGAAAATTTATTAATACGATTGAAGTAGCTACCTACGCCCTGAATAGATTACCTGCATTATACGCTTCTTCTCAACAGGGATTTAATAAGCAAAAGTTAAAAGGACGCTCGCAATATAGCGTTAAAATTACTCAAGAAGTAAGGAAAGGATTTGCCGCAGTTCAGCAAGATCTTTTACGTAATTCTACTCCTTTATTAGCAGAAAATGAAGAAGAAATTGAGAAAAGCATTGCCGAAGCCAAAGCAGCCTTAAAAGAACTAGCTGATTATCTACCAGAAAAAGATCTAACCTGGAAAAATATCGTCAAGCTAGTAAAGCCTTTGTTAGTTGAATTACAACAGCAGGATGAAGCAGAAATTAACGCGCGCAAAGTTCGTTCTAAATCTAGTGGTCTGTGGGAAGATTCTGTATATAAGAAATAGAGTTACTGTCTTTAGGCTTTGCTACTGTCAAGCTATGCTTCAAAAGCCAAGACTTATTGTTAAATGTATAAATGTATAGCCTATCTTATTTCTCAAAACGACAAATAGATATAAATTAGATTAAGATATGTCATTATCGTGCAAAGGTACTGATGTCTCTCAATTTAGATTCAGTTGAAATCTCTGTAATAGTCCCTCTTTATAATGAATCAGCAAGTATTGAACAATTATTTGCCAGATTAACTCCAGTTTTAGAAGGGTTGCATACTAGCTATGAAATAATTTGTATCAATGATGGTAGTCAGGATGATACTCTCAGCAAGCTGATTAAATTTTGGCACCAAAATCCTGCCATTAAAATAGTCAATCTTTCCCGTAACTTTGGTAAAGAAATAGCCTTAACTGCGGGAATTGACTATGCTTCTGGGGCTGCGGTAATTCCGATTGATGCTGACTTGCAAGATCCACCAGAATTAATTGTCCAGTTAATTGCCAAATGGCGAGAAGGTTACGATGTTGTCTATGGTACCAGGCGATCGCGTCAGGGAGAAACGTGGTTAAAAAAATTTTCGTCAACTGCTTTTTATCAAACTATCGGCAGGATGAGTCATGTGCCAATACCGGCTAATACAGGAGACTTCCGTTTATTAGACCGTCAGGTGGTGGAAGCAATTAAAAAACTCCCTGAAAGAACGCGATTTATGAAGGGCTTGTTTGCTTGGGTAGGATATAAACAGACTTCAGTTTTATTTGACCGAGAACCCCGTTATTCTGGTCAAACTACCTGGAATTATTGGAAGTTGTGGAACTTTGCCCTCGATGGTATCATCTCCTTTAGTTTTTTACCTCTCAAAGTTTGGAGTTACGTCGGTGTAACTGTTTCAGTTATTTCTTTGCTATATGCTTTGATGCTGGTAGTTCGTACTCTAGTTTTTGGGGTTGATGTTCCTGGTTATGCTTCTCTAATGGTAGCAATTTTATTTCTAGGGGGTATACAGCTAATTACTTTGGGAGTATTGGGAGAATATCTAGGTCGGGTTTATGAAGAAGTTAAGGGTAGACCTTTATATTTTGTGCGGGAAGAATACGGCTTTAACACTCAACAGTCAACAGCGCGAAGTTGCGTTGTGGTGAAGCAGTCCGTTGAGTCCTAAAGCGATTGTCTTGAATGTCAAGTTTAATTTGTCTTCAAAGGCGATCGCTATGAATTAAATCCAGGCAGGATAATTAGACATCACACCAATCATTGACTGTGATCTTGGAAGCTCAAAAGTGTTACCTATAGCACTACGTATTTTGGTTAGGACACTTATTACTTATTACTCATTACTTATTACTCATTACTTATTACTTACGAAGAATCCAATCAACTTGTCCTAACATAACTTTGTACGGCTATAGTTCGGGTAAGGATGAAATCAGAGTTACAGCTACGACTTCTCCAATTCCAGGCACGCTGGTTAACAATTTCATTTATTATTCTTATTTCATGGCAAGACTTTAATGAAGAAATTAAACACTACCAAAGCCGAAGCGGATTTAGCTTTTAGGAATAGAAAAAGTAAAAATTGTTCCTGTTGCTGATTGCTCGTCTTGAGGTAAACGCTGTTGAGATTGCACTGCAAGCTTTCCCTGATGAGCATTAACGATTTGTTGACAAAGATATAGTCCCAAGCCTTTCCCCGATCGCCTGTGGTTTCCTTGATGGTACCGTTGAAAAATAGTCTCTTGTTCTTGAGGCGATATACCGATTCCCGTGTCTTCTACCTGAACTAAAACTTCTGAATCATTGTGGGAGAGAGACACTTTAATACTACCTTGATCCGTAAACTTAATTGCATTACTAACTAAATTAGTAATTACTCTGCGTAATTCCAAGCGATCGCCTTGTATTTCAGGAACATCATCGGCGGAATTGCTGATCAGTTTGATACCCTTTTCAATAGCAAGAGGCTGGAGTTCGCTATGAACTTCATCAATCAACTGTTGTAAATTAACAGGAATAAAGCTGAGTGTTTTTTGCCCTAATTCGTAGTGATGGGTTTCCAGTAGGGTATTAAGCATCTTCAGCATATTATTATTGCTGCTGACAATATTGGAGATCGCTTCTTGTTGCTCCCCAGTGACATCGCCAAAGGCTTGTTGCGTAATCAGATCGAGCATGCGGTTGGCTGCTACTAGGGGAGTACGTAAATCGTGAGTCAAGCAAGAAACAAAATTTTCTCGTTGATCGATAGTTTCCTTGAGACGTAACATCGAGCGCACTCTAGCCTGTAATTCTTCGATCACGAAAGGCTTACGTACAAATTCATCAGCACCAGCATCTAAACCATCGACAAGGCTGGATTCTTCTCTGGCTGTAACCAACAGAATCGGAATAAAGGGAATATTTTTATCTTGACGGATGCGTCTGGTGACCTCATAGCCATCCATTCCAGGCATCATGACATCCAATAAAATAAGACTAGGAGGGGCTTTTTTGATTTGCTTTAAGGCTGTTGCTCCATCATGAGCCAAAACAACTTGATGTCCTTCTTGTTCCAGAGCTAGCTGAACTAATAGGAGGTTATCAGGAATATCATCTACTGCTAAAATATAGTTACTTTCTAAAGCTGTGGGAATAGACATTATTTTTGATAAAAAAAGATATTAAATAACACCCATATTAAACAACCTTAATAAATTTAAACATCATACTCGCGAGGGATTTCAACTGTAAAAGTAGCTCCTTGACCCAATTCGCTATCCAGAGAAATACTTCCTCCCATCATTTTGACTAAAGATTCGGTAATTGCTAATCCCAAACCTGTTCCTGAGTGCTGGCGAGTAAAAGTTTGATCTCCTTGTCGAAAAGCCTGAAAAATTTTCTCTCGATCTTCTGGTGCAATTCCAATTCCCGTGTCGGCAACAGAAATGGCAATTTTGCCATCGTTTATTTCCCAAACTCTTACTGTTACCCCTCCCGACTCGGTAAACTTGAGAGCATTGGAAAGTAAGTTAGTTAGAACTCGCTTAATAAAGTTAGAATCTTGAAGCAAAAAATTGTTTTCCAGTTGAATATCGACTACTAGACTAAGTTGTTTTTGTAAAGCTAAAGAACGTAATTCTTCTACAGTCAATTTAACTAAATAATTCAAATCTAATTGTTGTGGATTTAGATCTAGTTTTCCTGCTTCAATTTTAGAAAAATCCAGCATTTCGTTAATCATATCTAGCAAATTTTTACTATTGTTAAAAATTCGCTGAATCAGATTTTGTTGCTGTTTTGAAAGAGGGTCGGGATATTGACGTAGTAGTAATTGAGAAAATCCCATAATCGCATTCATTGGTGTGCGCAATTCATGGGACATAGTTGCCAAAAACTCCGACTTGAGATTATAAGATTCTTGTAGTTTAATATTTTGTAATTTTATTTGTTGTTGCTGTCTTTCTAGTTCTTGATTTTTAAGTACTAACAATTCGTTACTAGCGCGAAGACGTGCATTAGCAGCTTGTACTGCCTGTTCTGCTTGATGAATACGAATCGCACTATTAATTGCTTTAGCTAAACTCTTTGGTTCAATTTTTCCTTTGGAGATATAGTCTGCTGCCCCAGCTTTCATCATTTCTACAGCAATTTCTTCATCTCCTTGTCCCGTCAAAACGATTAATGGTAAATCTAAGCTTAAAGCTTTTATTTTCGCTATTAAATGTAAACCATCAATATCTGGCAAACGATAATCGAGTAAGACTAAATCGAAATCACTAATCTTAGTTGGCGAAACTGCAATTAGATTACCTTGGCTTTTTTCGCCATCAAACTTCAAGATATTATTTTCTGCTTCGGTATGCTTAAAGTCAGAAATGCTCCTTGTTGATGTCAGTTTAGCGATCGCTTCTTTGCCGTCTGCGGCTTCCGTCAATAATGCAGCAAAATTAGCCTTTTTAAAGGCTCGTTTCACTATCTGGCGATCAACCTCATCATCATCAACTAGTAATATTGAATACTGTTCCTCACTCATTATGAATTATCTCGACCTCTCTTAATGGGACTCTCTATTATATTTATTTATTAACTACGGCATTTCACATAAAGCCCAATACTTGTTCAAAGCCACCATTACTTCGGCAAAATTGACAAAAGTCACTGGTTTTAGGATATATCCTGCGACGTTCAAGTTATAGGCTTCTATGCGGTCTCGATCTTCGTCTGAGGTAGTAAGAACAATTACAGGAGTACGTTTTAAGTCCTCATCTGCTCTTAATTCATGGAGAAGTTCTAGACCATTCATTTTGGGCATATTGAGGTCTAATAAGATTAATCTTCTATTTTCTGGCACTATAGGAGGCTCGTTATTTTGCGATCGCAACATATCCAATGCTTCAATCCCATTACCTGCTATATACAAAGGATTAGTTATTTTGTATTTTTTGAACGCTCGTTTAACGTTCATGACATCAACCTGATCGTCCTCTACCAGCAAAATATTGACTATTCTTTCTTGCATAACTACCTATTTTAGGTTTACTGAATTAACAATTTTATTTGAGTTATGAGACTAATTATTTTTTAATTACAACATCATCATAAATTTTATGAATTACTGTAACATCAGCTAAAAGTTGTATCTCAAATGAGCAAAATATGAAGAAAATATAAAAGATTGGTCATTTTTAAGAAAGAGCTTGAGATTTTTGCCAGGTAAACTTAAAGGTACTTCCTGTACCAAGATCGGATTCAATTTTAATTTCTCCCCCTTGATTTTCTACCGCTTTTTTAACAATTGCTAAACCAATACCTGTACTTTCTTTAACATCTCGCGCTTCTAGGGTCTGAAAAATAGTAAAGATGCGCTCATGATCTTTAGGATCAATGCCTTTGCCGTTATCAGCTACCGCAAATTCATAATAATCAGCGAACTCTTGAACCGAGATATCGATTTTACTATTCTCACAGTCGCTATGTTTAACGGCATTACTAATTAAATTGCGGAATATTTGCTGTAAGGGAATAGCCTCTGTCACCAAAGTAGGCATATTCTCCTGAATTTGAATTTGGCAGGAGTCGGGAACATCGAGTAAATCGATTATTTCTGCGAGCATTTCTGCCACATCCACAGACTGAGGTGTAGAATTGAGTCTACCGACACGGGAATAATCTAGTAATCCGTTAATCAGATTTTCCAGGCGATGAACTCTACCCCGTAACAGATTCATGTTGTCCCTAGTATCTTGATCAAGTTTGTCCTCTAGATCTTCTTCAATCCACTCCGATAAATTAGCGATCGCTCGTAGTGGTGCTTTGAGATCGTGAGAGGTTACATAAGCAAATTGGTCTAATTCTTGATTGCGTTGTTCTAAAGTAGCAGTAGTAGCTAACAAGATGGCATTTAGCTGTTCAAATTGGACGGTGCGTTGTTTTACCCTATCTTCTAACTCCTCATTTAATTTAGCTAGTGCTTGTTCGGCTTGTTTGCGCTCGGTTATGTCTCGCACTGCCACTACTGCTCCTAGTTTGACTCCTTTGGTATCAAAGATCGGACTACCATTAGCTAACAGAGTACGAGGCTTACCGTTTTTCGGGATTGCCATCAATTCGGCGTTAACAAAAGATTCCCCTGAAAATGCCCTAAATAGGGGAATATCCTCTTGTTTTAAGTAATTTTCTCCCTCAGCATCATAAAGACTGTAATGTTTTGCCCATTTTTGCGGCGGCAGAGGTTCTTGGGGTACACCAAAAAACTCTTGACTAGCTGGATTAAATAAAGCCAGTATGCCATTTTCGTCACAGGCGACAATCCCATCAGAAAGATGGTTGAGCAGTGTTTTGTTAAATATCCTTTCTTTTTCTAATTTTGTTTCCGCTTCTCTACGTTCGGTAATATCTCGCATAGCCACTATGGCGCCAATTTTTTTGCCATGACGATCGATAATCGGATCTCCGTTAGCTAATAAGATACGAGATTTGCCCTGTTTAGGAATAATCATCATCTCCACATCCCTGACTGATTCTCCTTGTAAAGCACGGAATAAAGGAATGTCCTCTCTGGACATGGTGGTTTTACCATCAGGAAAATAAAGATCGTAATATGTTGCCCATTCATCCACTGGAATAGCTTGTTGAGGCAGTCCGTGAAATTCTCTGGTAGCCTTGTTGAACAGAGTCAGTACGCCATTTTCATCGCAGGCAACAATCCCGTCAGACAAGTTATCTAATAGTGCTTGCAAAAAAGAATTTTCTTGATCTAATTTGGTTTCTGCCTGTTCTAATTTGTTAATTTTCTCTCGTAGCTGCTGATTAATCTCTTCTATTTGACTAGGGGATGGCAGGGTTAATATTTGCGGAATTTTGACCACTAGAGCGATCGCAGTAGCACAAGATACTAATGCAGTTAATAATTTAATCCCCCCCGATATCCAATAATTAGGATGCCACAATGTCCAAATATCAAAAGCATGACCAGTACCGCAGGCTAAAATGAAGGCGGCAAATAGCAAAAATATACCGTTGAAAGGAATGTCTCCTCGCCGACGTAGGATATAAATCAAAGTGATGGGAATAGAAAAATATGCTAAGGCAATGATTCCATTGCTAATTAAATGTAACCCCACCAACCCAGGTTTCTGGGGATAGCACATTCCATGAGGCATAAAATTAACTATAGCTAACTCATTCATCTGGCTACAATCCCCACAATGTCAATTTATCGTCCATTATCTCTTAATTACTCTTGATTTTTGCGATTCAAAAGAGAAATATACATCTTAAGAGTGATGAAATAAAAAATTAGATATTAGATATTTTAAAAAGGTTAAATAATTAGTTTAAAAGATAATTTTATTGGTAGAAATGAGCAATATCAACGTTGTTTTAATTGAAGACCACGATCTCAGCCGTATTGGCTTGTGTGCTGCTCTTAAACAGTATCAAGATGTAGAAGTAGTTGCTAGTGCTGCCAATGGAAACGATGGTTTAGAGCAAGTAAAAACTCACCAACCCGATGTGGCGTTATTAGATATTGGTTTACCCGACATTGACGGTATTGAGGTTGCCCAAAAACTTAAAGAATATCAGAGGAATAACCCAGATTTTAAGACTAAAATACTGATGCTGACAATGCACGACAGTGAAGATTCGGTCATAGCTGCATTTGCTGCTGGTGCTGATTCCTATAGCCTCAAGGATGTCAGTATGGACAACTTAGTTCAGGCGATACGTAATACCCATGAAGGAAACGCTTGGATTGATCCTGCGATCGCTCGCATAGTCTTAAAGCAAGCTCAATCTACTAAAAAGGGTACTGTTGAAGCGACAGCAAGCGTACCACCTCAATCTTCGGAAGATAGCGATACTCAAGCAATTACAGCAGTCGCGGAAGAGTATCAACAGCTAATTGAGACTTATCCTCTGACTGATAGAGAACTAGAGGTATTAGAATTAATTGTGGCAGGATGCAGCAATGCAGATATAGCTGCCAAACTGTATATTACTGTAGGAACAGTTAAAACCCACGTATGTCACATTCTCAATAAGTTATGTGCCGACGACCGCACCCAGGCTGCTGTTAGAGCTTTACGAGCAGGATTGGTTAAGTAACTTTAAATTGGCTGGTGTAACCAGGAAAGGATCGATATTAAAGATCAAAGAATACTTTACGTTAAATGCCCTCACCAGATTGAGCTAGTAGGAAAACAAAATTGATCAATATTAATCACCGCTTCCCCATGGTCGGGAATCCAAGCATCCCATTCCCAGTTTGATATTTGACAAAGCAGCAAAGCTTCATCTTGACAAAGACGACTGAATGATTCTGGTTCTAATAGTTGCACCCAAGTATCTGACTTGGGTTGGGGCATAGCTGTTTTTTCTGGAGTCCGATTGAGAGGAACTGAACACCACTGCACTGCTGAATTTTGTTCCCGTAGTTCTTGAATCGTCATAATTCTTCCCCGATTAGCTTAAAATACGTAAACGCATAAATTAAAAATACTTTCTGTATTTAAAGCTACAAAATTTTCTATATTCTAGTCAAGTTACCGTTTCATAACTTAATCATGAGAAATTTTAGTGAAATGCGATCGCCAAACCAAGAAAACAAATACAATCTCTACGAACAGGACTATTATCTCTGGTTGGTTCATACAGCAAAGCTGGTTGCAGAGAATAGATTTGCTGAAATAGATTTAGTTAGTTTGGCTGAAGAGATTAGTGACCCTGCTAATTTTTAATCAGTTAAGGAACGGGCGACACAACACGAAAACCGATAATGCTGTCACGGAAGGTACGTGTATCGACGTGGCGAGACGCAGAACGGCAGATAGAAGGCAGGTTGACCCATGAACTGCCACGTATAACTTTTGTGTTGCTAAATCCTAAATTCCATGCTCTACCATCAGTTGGCGCACCTTCATAGTTTTTATGCCAGTCATCTTGGCACCATTCCCAAACATTACCGTGCATATCATATAAACCAAAGGCATTGGGGGGAAATTGTCCCACAGAAGTGGTTTTACCGATATTTCCGCCGTAATTGGCTAGTTGCTCTGTAATAATTGCGCCAAAAGAATATGGGGTAGTTGTTCCAGCACGAGCTGCATATTCCCACTCCGCTTCAGTCGGGAGTCTATATTCTGTTCCTGCATATTTCGATAATCTGGCGCAAAATTCTACTGCTTCATCCCAAGAAACTGTCTCTACAGGTCTATCATCACCTTGGAAGTTAGAAGGATTTTTACTCATTATTTGTTGATATTGAGCCTGAGTAATGGGATATTTGCCCAGGAAGAAAGACGGAACAGTGACCTCGTGTTGTGGCTTTTCGTTATTTCTCCCTTCACCATCTGGCGAACCCATCATAAATGTGCCACCAGGAATAGCAATCATCTCTAATTTGATCCCATTACCCAAATCTTCAGTGTAAGATACTGTACTTTCTTGTCTCATCTCAACCCCTCAATTTAACATTGGCAGACTACTAGTAGACGTGGGCGTAAATAAAGTCACCATTCGTAAATGGTCAAAGCCTCACAGTGAAATGCTTATGACTTCTGACTTCTGACTTCTGACTTCTGACTTCCGCGCAGCAGTACTAGTCCCCATGTTGTTTCTGATAGTGCATATTTGCTAAAGATCTCTCTTGCTAACGCATTCAACTAGGGGTATGAACTTGGGGATTAATTCACTGCGACAGATGCCCAAACTAGTGATAGATACTTCACCGTAGTCTTGACCAGGTTGCAAGGGAAATCTGAAATTATCATCCAGAAAGACCAATTCTCCTCCAGCAGCCTTAAGAATTACCCATGCTGCTGCTATGTCCCAAATTTTAGGGGTGGCTTCTAGTCCGCCAATGGCTACCCCTGCGGCTACTAGTAATAAGTTATAGCTGGCAACTCCGAGCATTCTTACCTTGCAGGGAAATGGCTGTTTAAAGATCGCTTTACTACGAGCGCAGAGATTAAATAATTGAGTACCCCCTGGATAACCACGGCTAGTATGTATCGGTTGACCGTTGAGGTATGCACCTTGGTAGCCAGATAGTTCAGAATCACCATACCAAAAGCCATGGAATGTATGCTTAATTGGTGGCACGTAGACAAAGCCAAACACAGGAGTGCCTTTATAGAGTAATCCGAGGGAAATTGCCCACAGGGGTACACCACGGGTAAAATTGGTGGTGCCATCTATGGGATCGATAATCCAACACCAATCATTATCGGGAAAGATATGTATAGTTTCTTCCGTCAAAACACCATGTTCGGGAAAGTGGCGAGCGATCGCATCTCTGATTTGCTGGTCTGACCATTTATCTGCTTGGGTAACTAGGCTACCGTCGTGTTTTTGATCTGCCTGAATTTTACCGAAGTCTTGCATCAGGCGATCGCTAATTGTCTCGGTAGTCTGGACACAAAAGTCGAGGACTCGATCCCAAAATTCATTCATTAGTTATTTTTTTAGAGTAATTGTCGGCTTAATTTATTGATTATCGTTATTTTTTAGCTGTTCTCGTAACTGATTTAATTTTTTCTGGTCTAAGGTTACTGTAATTTCCAGTTGTTCAGTTTCATCCCGCAGCAAGATTATGCCACTATCATGCTTAATGGTTGCTGCTATCTGAGGATTTCTAAGATTGATCTTTTGATATACCGTCTGAGGTAGACAGACGCTAATTACGACCTGGGATTGGGATTGTGGGAAAACATATAGCTGTTTTTTGGTTAAGTTTAATTCCAGTTTACTGGGAGTAATATTGCGCTCATCTGTTACTTTACTGTTGCGCCAGTAAATAGTAATACCTTTTAGCTGCGGAGTTAATAAAATAAATTTTTCATCAAACTTTTGCGGTTGCCAATCAATATCCTGCAAGTCTCCGCTAGGGGGGATTAACCGCTGTTGCCAGACAATTTCTTGATTCTCTAGGCTCGACCACCATTTGGCGATCGCCTCTAAATTTTCTCGATTATTAGGTTCGCTACTGTTTTGTTGCCAAATTAAATTATTGCTCATCGTAAAACCCCTGATAATACCAAGATAAAGACAAGAATGTTGTGACTTCTCCAGACACTCATCCTACAGATAGAATGCTGGCTTCAACCCTCGCGGATTGAAATTTCTGCGTTGCACTTACCTAGATATTGCTACCCCTGGCAGTACGCATTCGTGCCGTCCAGTTTCCTTTCTGACTCGCCCAGCCGTACTATTGATTCTAATCCTCGTTGTAAAATTACTCGACCGCTAGCATGATCACGGGAGGTTCTGTATCCACATTCAGGGCTAGGAAAAGGAATATTGGGGGAGATTATATATTCCCGATTCAAGACAAATTAAGCTTGACATTCAAGACAATCGCTTTAGGACATTAAATAGTCAACTTCCTCTTGTTTTAGGTGTTACTTGTATTGTTCTTGGTACAAGAGCATATTTATCGTTCACGTAAGTTTGAAGCCTATATAGTTCAAACGTTCTTACAAGACTGACATGCTCTCTTCTTTACTAATTCTTCAAAAGATTATTTTTAGTTGTGAAAAAAATCTACTAAATAGCTGGTAATCTAGACAATAAAGAAAAGATACCAAAACCCAATAATAAAGCACCGCTGATAGGATTGATCCAACTTGACCAACGGCGTAATTTCAAAATCTTTTTAATCGTCGCGGTAAAAGTTCCTGCGATTATCAACGGCAGCACATAACCCATCGCATATGCCACTAATAAACCCCCTCCTAAGACTAAATTCTGAGTAGTTGCCACCCAAGTCAGCAGAGTAGCCAATACAGGAGTACTGCAAGGAGAAGCAATTAAACCAAAGGTAAGACCAATTAAATAAGAACGTAAGCCACGGGGTAAGTCTTCCCCGATCCAGTCTGTAGCCCCCAGGGAAGGAAATCTTAGCGGTAGGATTTCCAACAGATTTAAACCCATCGCGATCGCCACTAAGCTGACGACAATTGGTAATCCGACTCCAATTTGCCCGTATACTTTACCAATAGTTGTGGCAACGATACCCAATATCGCCAAAGTCGTAGCCAAACCTAAAGCAAACCAGCTAGATTGAGCTGCTGCCTGAAATCTCCCCTCAGATTGATAACCACCGATATAGCCCACGGTGATGGGTAACATGGACAGCATACAGGGAGTGAGACTAGTAACTAGCCCTGCCAAAAAAATCACACCGATACTAACTAGACTGAGATGATCTAATTGAGTGGAGACGATGCGATCGGCAAATCGCTCCAGTAAATATAATTGTGTTTGCAAAAATTCCAGCATTAACAAAGTAATTGATGAATCTAGCTTTAGGCTTGTTTTACTTTAAATTTTAGCAAAAATAACCAGTCCCCAGATAGAACTTTACGATCAAACAGCACCAATTTTGAGCGGACGTGCTATTAAAGTGAAGGAACTAGCTTAAGGAATTGCAAGCCCATATGTTCAATAAAGATACATTTTTCTTGGTTTTATTAGTGTTTATTCCCATTTCCATTGCGGCATATTTTTTGGAATGGGGCGAGACTGTAGTATTTATCACCGCAGCCCTGGGTATTGTGCCCTTGGCTTCTTATATGGGTACAGCTACTGAAGAAATCGCCGTGGTTACCGGGCCTAATATTGGCGGTTTGCTTAATGCCACTTTTGGTAATGCCACTGAATTAATCTTGGCTTTTATTGCCCTCCAGGCTGGCTTGGTTGGGGTAGTTAAGGCGACTATTACAGGTTCGATTGTCAGTAATCTGCTATTAGTCATGGGATTTTCCATGTTGTTGGGGGGTTTGAAATTTAAAGAACAAAAATTTCAGCCTACCGTAGCTCGTCTTAACGCTTCGTCAATGAACCTAGCTGTCATTGCGCTGCTGTTACCCACAGCGGTGCAGTATACCTCTACAGGTATTGCCGAACAAACCTTACAAAATCTATCTGTAGCTGTGGCAGTGATTCTAATTTTAGTCTATGGGCTAACTTTGCTCTTTTCGATGAAAACTCATGCCTATCTTTGCGATGTGGGAGAGGCTGATTTGAAGGATGGCGAAGCGGAACACGAAGTTAATTTACCTTTTTGGGTCTTTATTCTCTTAGTTGTTACCCTCGCAGTAGCCGTAGAATCAGAACTTCTGGTGGATTCTTTAGAGGTAGCAACAGAGGATTTAGGCTTAAGTACTTTGTTTACGGGGGTAATTTTGTTACCAATTATTGGTAATGCAGCAGAACATGCAACAGCGGTTACTGTGGCAATGAAAAATAAAATGGATCTTTCTGTATCTGTGGCAGTCGGTTCCAGTATGCAGATTGCTTTATTTGTTGCCCCTGTACTAGTAATTGCTGGATGGATCATTGGGCAACCAATGGATCTTAACTTTAATCCTTTTGAGTTAGTTGCGGTTACTGTAGCAGTGTTTATTGCTAACTCGATTAGTTCCGATGGAGAATCTAACTGGTTAGAGGGGAGTTTACTACTGGCAACTTATGCCGTAGTGGCGATCGCATTTTTCTTCCATCCTGTGGTCGAAGGCATGATTTAAATAATATCTGATCAGTATTTTTCAGGGATATGATATTAACTCATGTCCCTATTTTTGATTTTATATTTCATTACACCTAACCTATTTAAGCTATTTAACTTAATGAGTGATAAAAATAAAAAAACTTATTCGAGATCCAATATTGTTCGGTATTATAAGCAGTTGAGTATGCTCCAACCTGCAGAAAAGACAATTTTAGAACTGTTCCAAGATCGATTGCCCACTATGAAAATGTTAGATATTGGCATTGGAGGTGGACGTACAACTCAGCACTTCGGAACAGTTACAGCAGAATATACTGGCATAGATTATTCGACTGAGATGATTGCAGCTTGTCAGCAGAAATTTGCCAATTCTCCCCAGCCTATGTCTTTAAAACCTATGTCTTTAAAAGTAGTTGATGCCAGAGACATGAGTCAGTTTGGCGATAATTATTTTGATTTTATTTTGTTTAGCTTTAATGGCATTGACTACGTTTCTCATAGCGATCGCTTAAGAGTTTTTCAAGAAATACAACGGGTAGGAAAATCTGGCTGCTATTTTTTCTTTTCCAGTCATAATCTTCAAGGCATTGCCAGAGAGTTTGATTTTAAAAAACAAATTAGCCTAAATCTTCTCAAGACTTATATTAATTTGGTTATGTTGGCTTTGCTGAAACTATTTAACCCTTCTGTTAACCGTAAAAAACTGGAAACTTATGACTATCTTATTCTTAAAGATGAATCCCACAACTTTTTTCTCCAGACATATTATATTCGACCAACAGAACAGATTAAACAACTAGCACCTAACTTTAGTAATATTGAAATTTATTCCTGGAAAACTGGACAGAAAATTTTAGATCTAGATAATCTATCCGCCAATTCTGACATGTGGCTTTATTACCTTTGTGTTATCAATTAAATTTTAGGTTCCAGGTCATCAAGTATCACAATCATCCATCTACGGCTAGATCAAGAACAGATATGAGGAATAACTGAAAATGGCTGTAAGCTTTCATGATGAGGAACAAGTTGTTTAGCGACGTTTTTCGTTATCTTTTTACTTAACGTTTTTTAAAACCCCTAGTAAAAATCTGACACAACTGAGATACTTCTAGATATGAGACAATGATGAATTTGATAAAAGCTGGCGAGATAATCCTCTGAATCTATCAAAAAGATTAGCTTTTGCATCTTATGCTGCATTATTTAGTATGGACTTTTTAGATTAACATACATATATAAAGTAATAGAATTAAATGCTAATATTTAAGTTTTTTATATTGCCAAAATACCTCATACTAATTAGATGGAGTACCAACATTAACTTACTAAAAGAGTTTTAGGTTGAGATTTATGGATAGAACTGTTGAGCCAGAATTAATGAACGATGAAAAACAAAGTTTAGCTTATGCTCAGGCTAATTTTGATGAGCCAAACGCTCATTTTATTAATCTTTTTAAAGAGACTTTTGGTCATAACTTAAAAGGTCATGTTCTTGATATAGGCTGTGGTAATGCAGATATTACTATCCGTTTTGCTAAGGCATATCCTGATTGTATGATTGATGGTATAGATGGTTCAGCATCAATGTTAAGCTTTGGGCGCAAAGCCCTCAGTAATGAACCTGTAAATATACAAAATAAAATACTGTTAATTAAAGGAATTGTACCTAATATTAAACTGCATCATCTAGATTATGATGTAATTATTAGCAATAGCTTACTGCATCACTTACACAATCCAGATGTGTTGTGGCAATTTATTAAATCTTATGGAACCGAAGGTACGAGGATTTTTGTCGGTGATTTGCTACGCCCTTCCAGCCCTGAAAAAGCTAGAGAAATAGTTGCCTTATATGCCAAAAATGAACCAGAAATCTTACAAAGAGATTTCTATAATTCTCTTTTAGCTGCATTTAAAATATCAGAAATTGAAGAACAATTAAAGCTGGCTCAAATAAATAATTTATCCGTAACACAAATTAGCGATCGCCATGTGCTTATTTCAGGGTTTTTGTAACAGAAAATTTATTTATTGATTATTTAGCGATGGTAAGTTTGTCAGACATATTATTAATAACCAATTTGTGAAATTCTTTTGCTTCTAATGGACGACTCAACCAAAAACCCTGTACCAGATCACACTGTGCCTGCTTGAGGAAATTCAATTCGGCTTCTGTTTCCACTCCTTCAGCTACGACTTGTAATCCCAATTGATGTGCCATGCTAATCGTGTTGTTTGCAATAACTGCGTTGACTCGATTTTTGTTTATATTACGGACAAAACATGAATCTATTTTCAAAATGTCAAAGGGAAATTGCTGCAAATATCCCAAAGAAGCATAACCAGTTCCAAAATCGTCTAAAGCTATTTTAATTCCTAATTTTTTAAGCAGATTTAGTTTCTGTACATTGGTTTGGATATTTTCTACCAAAATGTTTTCAGTTAGTTCCAACTCTAAATATTGAGCTTCTAGAGACGAATTAAACAAAATCTGAGTTATGTTATGAAACAAATCTGCTTGCTTAAATTGAACTCCCGATAAATTAACGCTAATTTTAAGCTGGTTCAAACCTTGATCATGCCAAGCTTGCATCTGTTTACAGGCAGTCTCAAGAGTCCACTCGCCTATGGATCTGATTAAACCACTTTCTTCTGCTAAGGGAATAAACTTATTCGGTGTAATCCTTCCCCTCTTAGGATGATTCCAACGTATTAATGCTTCTGCACCAACAATCGAATTGGTTATAAGCTCGACTTTAGGTTGATAATGTATTTCTAGCTCATTGCGTTTCAATGCATGATATAGTTCTGACTCTAACTTCAAATCATCTGAAACTTTGCGAGATCTGACATTAAAAGCGAAGGTAAATGTTTGACAACGATTACCACCTTGAGTTACGGCATAGTCAATTGCCTTTTCACTCTGCTGCAATAATTCTTCAATGTCCGTACTATCAAATGGACACAAGGAAATCCCTATATTGGGAGAGAGATAAATTTCTTGATCGCCAATAATAAAACTTTTTTTCAGATTTTCTAAGATATTTTGTCCATATCTAGTAGCGGAAGATCGTCCATCAAGAGCAAGCAAAATCAAAAAATTATCTGGGCCCAAGTAAACAGTTGAACCATGATACTCAAAACTCTCGACATAATCTGTTAAACGTTGGGCTATCTCTTTTACTAATACACTCTGATGCTCTTTATTTAGACAGTTACTAATTTTTTTAAATCTGTTTAGCTTAATATTAAACACAGCTATTAATTCTGCTGGAGACTTGTCTAAACTATTATTCTGCGTCTTCTCTACTTGATTATGAATATCACACTCGGAGATTAATAAAGACGATAAATAATCAAATAAATCTCTTAAAAAGAGCTTGTTAGGTAAGTTCGTAAGCTTGTCTTTATAAATGTCATCATATTCAGTTGAGTAGTAACTTATGGTTGACTGCAAAGCATCTTGAATTGCTGACTGTTCCCGATGTTTACTCAATGCTATTTTAATGGTGGCCTGCAATTCTTTTTCTCTAAAGGGCTTAATTAGATAACCATAACATCCGGTTTTTGCGGCTCTATCTAAAGTTTCGTCATTAGTATGACTTGTTACAAAAATAATCGGTATATCCAGCATATGTTTAATTCTAGTGGCTGTTTCAATACCATCTATTTCACCCCTAATTACCACATCCATCAAAATCAAATCTGGCTTTTTCTGTTGAATAGATTGGAGTGCTGCTTGACCAGAAGGAACAATTTGCAATACGTTATAGCCAAATTTTTGCAATTTCTCAGCTATATTTCTAGCACTTGATAATTCATCTTCGACTATCAGGATATTTGCTTGGTCAATTATCATAGAAATAACAAATGGATTTTACCCAGCTCCATATAAAAACCTACAAAATAGGTAGCTTAAATATATTCAATAAATTAAAAATAACAATAGATAATAGTAATGTAAATCAATAATTTCTCAGACGTATAATTGCTGAAATACAATCAAACTATTTTTGTTTTATGCACAAAAAGAGACTAGTAAAGTGTTTTAAATTACATAAAGATGCTTGTTGCCTCGAAAAAGCATTATTAGATTACAGTAAAAACACATATTAAAGATTTATATTTATAACCAAAAAATCAGACTGCTTTGTTTACAAATATTCAAACTTGTTCAATTAGAAAGGGAATAAATTTGACCGTCAATTAATAGTCTGGTGATTCCTTTGTCCTGTAGATGATGAGAAGTTTTTTGTAACATGCGACCATCAGGAACTTTGATTACACGTTCGCGGCGATGAGAAAACCGCTTGGCGATGCGATGATTATCAAATACAGGTAAAGTTCTCTGTTTTACTTCTGTTTCAGGAATTGCACCCAAATCTGCAAATTCAGCTAGAGGCTTGACGATCAACTCAGCGGAACGATCTATTACTAGATAGCAAGTTCTGGGAAGAGAAGCTTGAGATAAAGGAAGAATTTGAATATCACTTAATCGGGATTTTTGGCTACGGTAAGATAGGCTGTCATCTTCTGACCAATCATCATCTTCTTCTTCATCTTCATCATCTTCTTCTTCATTAATGTCTTCGAGATCCTCTCCCAACATTTCTTTGAGAATCATGATGTCCATGGCATCATCGTCGTCTTCTTCCTCTTCCTCTTCTGGTTCAACCTGATCGCTTTTGAGAATCAGGCGTTCGCTCTTGGGAATATCTTCTGAATCAGATTTACCGCGTACTTTTTTATCTAAAACCAGTTTGGCGGGAGCAGCTGATTCGGCTATTTCAGCTGACTCCATCTCCTCAACATCTGGGAGGACAACAGGTTCTACTGCTGGTTTTGATGTAGCAGAACGACGACGACGACGGCGAGAAGGTGCTGACTGAGACTCCGTTTCTGTCAGAGCAGAGAAATCTAGTTGAAGGTTTTCCGCAGTACTCAATTCTGGCATAGCATCCTCATCGGCGATCGCTACTTTCGCTTCTGTCTGCTTGGCTTTAGACTGGGATTTGGGTTTAGCCTTGGTATTAGTCTTCGTCTTTTGAGAGCTAGTTTCGACTGTCGGAGAGGACTTTTCCCCTCTGGGAGTGCGTGCTAGCCGTTTTTGCTGAATGAGGTCTTCATATTCTACGGTAGATAAATTATTTTTAAGAAAGCGACTAATCGTGGAACTACTGACCTCAAAACTTTTCGCTAAGGTTGAAGTAGTTGCTTCAGAATTCCGATACTGTCTAAGAATCTCTTGCTTATCGTCTTCGGTTAGTTTTCTGGGACTCATGCTTTCTTAATCAAACTCGCGTTGTTGTTGCTTTGCTGTTAATTACGGTATCAATTATGATCTAGCTTTATTTTGTAAGATCGCTTGAGACAACTAATGTCATTAACATACATAGACCAGTGTATCTTGTTCAATTAAACTTGGTAACGTTAACTACAGTTAAGCTTACAATTTTTTATTACTTTCTTAAAGAAATCATTCTTCTTTACCCTCCCAATAACTGATAAATTGTTTTCTGGTTGGAGTAATCTTACGTCAGGACTAAAAACTCAATGGTAAATATGCTTAAGCCCAATGCCAAACCAGCTTTGCTTGTCTTAGCTGATGGAACTACTTATCGTGGCTGGTCTTTTGGCGCAGCAGGAACTGCGGTGGGGGAAGTGGTTTTTAATACAGGTATGACAGGATACCAAGAAGTTTTGACCGATCCTAGCTATTCTGGTCAAATTATTACTTTTACTTATCCTGAATTAGGTAATACGGGAGTTAACTCCGCTGACGAAGAGTCGGATACAGTTCAGGCTAAAGCAGTGATTGCGCGCAATATTACCTATCGTCCCAGTAATTGGCGTTCCACCCAATCTCTCCCTGATTATCTCCAATCAAGGAAGATCCCTGGTATTTACGGTATTGATACGCGATCGCTCACCCGCAAATTAAGGGACTATGGGGCAATCAACGGCGGTGTTTCCACAGAAATCCTCGACCCTGAAAGACTGCTGAATCTAGTACAGCAAGCCCCGGATATGACGGGCTTAAATTTAGTTAAGGGAGTAACTACCTCAGAAACTTATCAGTGGTCAGAATCAACCAGCCAGGAATGGGAATTTGCCCCTGGTGCTAGCCAAGATCATCCGCTAACGGTGGTGGCGATCGATTTTGGAGTCAAACGTAATATTTTGCGCCGTTTAGCTAGCTATGGATGCAAAGTAATAGTTGTTCCTGCCCATACTTCTAGCGCCGAGATCCTGGCTCATAATCCTGACGGTATTTTCCTTTCTAATGGTCCTGGAGATCCCGCAGCAGTGACGGAGGGAATTGCCACCACTAAAGAGCTACTAGAGGCAGGGAAGCCAACTTTTGGCATTTGTATGGGGCACCAAATCTTAGGATTATCTTTGGGGGCAGATACCTTCAAGCTCAAGTTTGGACATCGAGGTTTAAATCAACCCGCAGGATTGCAAAAGCAAATCGAGA
>CBDUCX010000004.1:0-47139 GCA_965365755.1 uncultured Pleurocapsa sp. | reverse complement strand
ATTATGGGAATAATATTATAAGTATTTTTAAAATAATTAAATTTTCCCTATGAACAATTATAATTGGCATAGCTTAGATTTACATAGTGATTATATTAACCATGAACTAGAACTATTAATCCAAAAAATGGATAAACAAGTTCTAAAAAATAATAATTCAAATAACCAACAAACAAATAGTATAGATGATATTTTAAAAGAATTAAATCAACTAATAGGACTAAAACAACTAAAAGCAGAAATTAATAATTTAGTAGCTTTTTTAAATATTCAGAAGAAAAGAGAAGAACATGGATTACCGAGATCTCCCCTTACTTTGCATTTAGTTTTCTGTGGATCGCCAGGAACAGGTAAAACAACTGTAGCTAGGCTAATAGGCAAAATATATAAAGAGTTGGGAGTATTAAAAAAAGGTCATTGTATTGAAACTGATCGTTCTGGTATGGTTGCGGAATATATAGGTCAAACTGCACCCAAAGTAGAACAAATAGTTGAATCTGCTTTAGATGGGGTGCTTTTTATTGATGAAGCTTATGCACTGAAACCATTAGATTCACCCAAGGATTTTGGTCAAGAAGCAATAGATACTTTGCTTAAAAGAATGGAAGATCATCGCGATCGCTTAGTAGTAATTGTTGCTGGTTATGATACAGAGATGAAGAGATTTATTGAATCAAATCCTGGGTTACAGTCTCGATTTACCAGATATCTTAAATTTGAAGATTATGCTCCGAGCGAACTATTAGCTATTTTTGAAAAAATGTGCGAGATAAATCACTATAAAATCAATTCTCAAGCACAAAATTTATTATTAGAAAAACTCAGAGAGCTTTACACTAATCGAAATTCTAATTTTGGTAATGGTCGCTTAGTCAGAAATATGTTTGAAAAAACAATAGAAAAACAAGCAACTAGATTAGCTAAGATAAAAAATCTTAGTAAAGATATGATGATTGAAATCCTCTCTGAGGATATAGCCTGAAGAAAATTTCACTGTTGTTTGACTAGTAGGGCATACTCCGAACTCTATTCTCACAGGTTTTATTAAGAAATGTAACAAAATTGCTGAAAATTCATACTTAACACAACTTGGAAGGTTAGAGCGATCGCAGAAGGTTATTTATTAGAAATTATTGATGCTCCGACGACCAAAAGCGCGTGGGTTTCCACACTTCCCCTATTTAAGAAGAATTTGCTTAAATTATATTGTTGAGTATTTTTCAGATTACTAATTTAATAACTATGGCAACTTCAGAAAATCAATACGAAATTCAGAAAACAGAACAAGAATGGCAAGAAAGCTTGAGTCCTGAAGCCTTTCGAGTGCTACGTAAACATGGTACAGAAAGGGCTGGTACCAGTCCTCTAGACAAAGTTTACGATGAAGGTACATATCTTTGTGCTGGTTGTGGACAACCCCTGTTTACCTCAGAAAGCAAATTTAATAGCGGTACAGGATGGCCCAGTTTTTATCAGCCTTTAGAAAATGCGATCGCTACTACTGTTGATCGTTCCCTATTTATGACTCGAACCGAAGTACATTGTAGTCGCTGTGGTGGTCATTTGGGTCACGTATTTAATGACGGGCCAAAACCTACTGGTCAACGCTACTGTATGAATGGTGTATCTTTAGAGTTCATTCCTGAAAACGAATAAAAATTTAGAGTAAAAATTAAGAATCATTGACGATCAATCAGTGATTTAAGCTAGATTGGCTAAGGAAAATTCAGGGTAAATCTTTGAACGCCATTAATGTTTTAAAGCTGATATCGATCAGCCTTGGTTGGCAGATTGCTCTAGTTAGCTTTGCCAACCTTCCCCTTACTGCCCAAGAAGCAGAGACGAATCTCGATGTTCCCTCTAATCCTGTCAATAATCGCCTAGATCTTCCCGAGCGCATTATTCAAGAAAGTCCGACATTACAGCGCTGGCTCGAAGAAGAGCCTGATATCTTAGAAGATATTAAGCATGATCCGAGTTTTCGGACTCGCTTACGTTTAGGTTTGACAACTTTTCCGACTAATGACTATACAGTAGGAATTAACATTGGCATTGAAGATATTTTTATTGACCGTACTGGTCTAACTATTAGTGCCGACTATCAATCAGCCTTTAATGGCGATCGCAATGCCGTTGGTGCAGATTTACATTATTTTGTACTACCTCTGGGAAACTATATTAATTTTGCTCCTTTAGTGGGCTATCGTTATGTGCAGAGTAATGACTTTAATACTGACGGGTTTAATCTTGGTTTAAGATTGATAATTGCTTTGTCGCGCACTGGTGCAGGAGATATTTCCCTATCCCAAAGTTTTATTTCCCCTGGAGGAAACGAAGAAGTAGGTATCACGTCTTTGTCTGTAGGTTACGCTGTTATTCCCAAATTACGCTTAGCTACCGACTTAGAATGGCAAAACTCAATTGAAAATAACGATAGTCGTGCTGGTATTAATTTAGAATTGCTGTTTTGATAGAATATGGCTCACGAATATTTTCAGGTTAATTTGATGCTGACATGGAGAACGATCCAAAACAATCTTCCGTCGCTGAAGCTACAGCTATTAAACTTGTTAGAAAGTTAAACCAATAAGGATGAAACATTGTTTATCTAAACCGCAATATTAAACACTGTCTAAAATGAAAGTTGCCCTTAGTGCCTAATTTATACTCCGAAAGGTATTAATTAATTAATTATCTTTAACCAAAAATCACTCTTGTACGAGATGTAAAACGTGACCATCTAGATCCCTAATTGCCAAGGCCTGAGTAAATCCCAGTACATTGGATGACATGTTGACTATCCCAGGAGAAACAAATTGACAGGGTGCCGAGCGTAATTGTGCGGCTAAAGTTGCTAGATTTGATACCAAAATTACAGTTTGGTAGTGCCACAAATCATTAGCTTGACTATCTAGAGGTAGATCTCGACCATTACTGGGGGCAATGTATTCTAATAATTCCAACCCAATGCCCTCTTGACCTTTCATACTGTTTACCTGCACCCGAGAGCCAAAAACACAGGTGATGTGTTCAAATTCGGTACCATAATTTTCTGCTTGCAGCATTAATTCTAAGTTTAGGCGATCTCGATATAGGGCAAAGCTAGCTGCGGCGTTTTTGACTCCCACTGCACTGTGATCTATCCCTAAAAACAACTGATTGTTATTCTGTAGCCACTTAGGATCAGCTTTGTCTGGGGGGAACTCGATCAATTCTAGATTGTGTCCATCAGGGTCTTGAAAATAAAACGCCTTGACTCCCCCTAATTTCTGATTCCACTCTGGTAATTGCTGCGGATGAGTAGAAGTATGCTTGACCTTATATTGATATACATGCTGGTAAGCTTGATCCATATCTGATACGACGATCGCAATGTGTTGAAACCAGCGGTCATTACTACGGGAATCGGGGGGTATTGGTCTTCCTTGAGGGGTCAAATATTCCATCAAACCAATAATCTCTGTGCCTAACTGCATCTGTACTAGTCGCATCCGTAGCCCAAAAACTCCTTGTAATTTTTCCCAATCTTCCCCTGCCACTTCGATATCCTTGATTTTTTGGCATGACAAGACTTCTGAATAAAATTTGATTGACTGTTCCATATTGGCAACAGTCATGCCGACGTATTGAATATTAGACATTAACTAAGCTTAGATTACACCAATCCGATCTTAATAGATTCAAAGTGTCCAGGTATCCTACCTAAGTATAGTGGTCTTTGACATCCTAAAGTTCATAGTCTTGAGGATGATCCTTTTGTCTAAATTCAAATATAGCGATCGCCCCTGTCATATCGTTATCAATCGTAGTATCACTCAAAAAGTCAATTACCTTCACTCTCAATACTTCTTCAATAATGTCTTGAATTTGAGGATGTATTACGTCGTCAACTGCTTTTCTTACTTGCTTGGCTAGATCGAGGCGATCATTTTCTTGTAATAGCTTTTCTGGTGAGGTTATGATTCCTTCCAGAGTAATAACCAAAGTGTGATCAAATAATTTAAAAGAGATTTTATCTAATTTGTGTTCTAGCTGTTCTCGGTAAACATCCTTAATTTTCTGAGAAAGGATTGATTCAATTTTTTTAATTCCTATAACTTTATTTTTCATTGAAAAAATCTATTCTACTTTTTATTGAATATTTTTTTATTTTTTATTATGACTAACTTTTAACTTTGGGAATACTTTCTGGATTTCGCACCTGGGGAGTTTGACTTAAAACCACAATTATTCCTGTGCGTCCAGTATCTAGTGTGGCATCACTTAAGATATCTATAACTTCTACCTGTGTAATGCCTTTAATTAATTCTTTCAACTCTGGTTGGATAGCATCATCTAGATTGGAACGCACCTTTTTAGCTAGCTCATTTTTACCTTCATCAACTAGTATTTGCTCAGCACTCGTAATTGAATCTTCAAGAATTATTGCCAATTTAGAACCGAAAAGCTGGCAAGTAACTTTAGAAGGCTGATGTCCGAGATGTTGTCGATAGAATGCCTGAATACGCTGAGAAAGTTTTCTTTCTAATTGTCCGCAAGTTAGTAGTTTGTCTGCCATTTTTATTCCTAAAATTTAGACTATTATTCACAAGTTGCAGCATATATTGACTACAAGTCACGAAATAACAATGTAGATTTAAAATCTGCTGACACTTAATTAGTTATTAGCATTTTTGAACCTTATAGTTACGTTAAATTATGTTTTTTTAAGAAAGCATTTGTTAACGGTTATATTCTAAGAATTTATACTCAAAATATCTATCCCTCAAAAGGCATAACTCCCCTTCGAGGTTCGGAGTGGTTATTTTCTGGACATAGATACAATAGTAAATCTATCTTTAGGCTGATCGCTTATCTATAAAAAGGGGGATGCAACCACAATAGCTTACAAGATAAGTTGATAATCAAGTTAAAAAACAGAGAAATCAGATTTATGAATCTTTTATTACAAATTGCTAGTAACGAACCCCACTTTCCTTATGCCGCAGCAGCAGTGCTGGGATTAGGTTTTGTCGCAGCGGTTACCATTGGTTCGATCGCTTGGTATAACTCCAAACGTCCTGCTGGTTGGGAAGAGAAAGAACGTCCTGATATTGTTCCTAACGTTGAAAAATAGTTATCGCTTTTCAAATTACTAATAATATCTACACTTTGGAGATAATCAACATGGAAAACGAAACCCCTAAAGATGCTAACTATGACCGTGCCATAACTTCAGCGGAAACCGCAGCTAGAATGGAACGAGAAGACGGCGATTTTAAGCAAACTTCTGAAGCTGGTCAGACAGTAGATCGAGAAGGTTTAGCTAATAATTATGCAGTTGAGCCTGAAATGTATTACGAAGAATCTGGCGATCGCCAAGAAATTAAAGAAGCAGAAAAAGCTGAACGTGCTCAAGAATTAAAAGACATTAATACTCCTGGTGGCAAGGGTGTAGGTATTATTTAGAATTAGGTAATTTGGAAAAAGTTAATTAAATTTTAGTGTTATCAAGACTCCAGAGATTTAGAATCTTTGGGGTCTTTTGACATTTTGCTTAACATTAACTATATGTTATTAACTGGCACTTTTCAGTTCTCAGTCATCAGTAGTCAGTTTAGTTAGTTTTTGGATAACCTTCTACTTTCCAGGCAAACTGATAACTGCTCGACTGTTTTAGGAATCATTGAAGAAATGATCAGTTATTAGTTCACCCTGATATGAATTAGCTTCCTTAGCTTTATAGCATTACGGATTTATTCTAGGACTCCTACTACCTACGAGCCGATAATTCGAATAAGTACTAGTCTAATTTTGTACGACTATAACTTGCCCAGATAACCCTACCTCCACACTAGAGATTGCCGATGACAGCTAGAAAATTAAATGGTTGAGGATTAGGTACAATTTGAATAATCAAAACCTCAATAATAAACAAAAATATAAATATATTTCCCTTTTGATATTGACAATAGTGAAATATGAGCGCGTCATCTAGACAGGAGCATGCCATGAACGGCAACATTCGTATTGGAAACTTATTTGGTATACCTTTTTTTATTAACCCCTCGTGGTTTTTTGTCTTGGGTTTAGTCACCTGGACTTATGGCTCTAGTTTGACTGAATTCCCTGAGCTAACAGGAATAATGCCCTGGCTATTGGGCTTAGTTGCTGCCTTGCTGCTCTTCTCTTCTGTCTTGGCCCATGAGTTAGGACACAGCTTTGCCGCTATCTCTCAAGGCATTTCCGTCAAATCGATAACTCTCTTTATCTTTGGTGGTTTAGCTACCTTGGAAAAAGAATCAGAAACTCCTCTAGAGGCGTTTTTAGTAGCGATCGCCGGGCCATTAGTTAGTATCTTACTATTCGGCGTTTTTGCTTTTGTCGCTGAAACTGCACCCTTGAGTGCGCCTCTCCAGGCAGTTATTGGCTTATTGGCATATATCAACTTGGTATTGGCAGTATTTAACATGATTCCTGGGTTACCCTTAGATGGAGGTAATGTCCTCAAAGCGATCATTTGGAAAATTACAGGTAATCCCAACAAAGGTGTAATTATTGCGGGTCGAGTTGGTCAGGCAATTGGCTGGATTGCGATCGCTCTGGGACTCCTATCTGTCTTAGGTATTAGCCAAATCGGTAGCATCTGGACTTTATTAATTGGTACTTTCTTGTTACAGAATGCGGGTTTTGCTGCTCAATCGGCCGTCGTACAGGATAAATTGAGTCAATACACTGCTAAAGATGCGGTAATTTCTGATAGTCCCATTGTGAATCAAAATCTCTCCCTCCGAGAATTCGTGAATAATTATGTAATTGGCAAAGAGCGTTGGAAAAAGTTTTTAGTGGTTGACGACAACCAGCAGTTGATAGGTACCGTTAATACAGAAGATCTAAAACAAATTCCCACCTCTCAATGGAATGATGTTTTTCTTCTGGAATTAGTTAAACCCGTGCCTCAAGCAGATACTATTCCCGCTAATACTTCCTTATTGGAAGCAGCTAAATTATTTGAAACTCAAAAACTTCCTGCATTAGTCGTTGTTAATGAGTCGGGAGAGGTTTTAGGCTTATTAGAAAAGGCTTCTATTATCGATCTGATGACTCAAGAAGAAACCAAAAGTAAAGCTGTAGTAGAGTCTGCCCCAGAAGAAGAAAAAGCGATCATTAATTGACGTCATCCCTCCGACTTTGCTTTAAGTAATGAGTAACGAGTAACAGCTTGATTGTTGTTACTTTTTGCTTTTTACTTTTTACTTGTTACTTAAACAACGGGCATTACTGTGTAACATCAGGTAATAACTATACTTATCTGATCATTGGAGAATGATGAACGACCTCTGGCTCCGAAACATTACTGTCGAGAAGATTTAGAGCTACATTCAAAGCAGAATAGCAACTAGGCAAAAAATTCTCTGCTGGCAGGTTATCTTGTACGCGAAACCGCCGTAGTCGCTCCTTGACCTGACCACTAGCCCCAACCAGAAAAATTTCTCCCTGTCGTTGACGACGGGCTGCTTTAATTTCAGCTTCAATGGTCATGGCAGCCGTTACACCTATCAACGGTACATTGGTAAAATCGAGAATCAAAACGTCAAAATTTTGCCCCATATGAAAGGCGATCGCTCTTGCTGCTCCATAGCTCATCGGGCCACTCATATGAACTAAAATAATTCGTCCTTGTCCCTGAGCCCGACGCAGAAGTTGGCATTCTTTAGGGGTCAATTCACTTATAGGCTGGTCATGAATACTGGCGATCGCTCGAACCTGCTCGACTTGAATACTAGTTAAGCGATGAATTGTCAGTATATTTGCCACAAAAGCTCCAACCACAACGGCTGTGACTAAATCAACAAATACTGTCAGGAGCAACACTCCATATGTGACCAGTGTAGCTCGCATAGATACCTGGCATACGCGCCACAAAAAGCTCCAGTCGATAATTTTACTGCCTACTTGAATTAAAATGCCAGCCAGCACAGCGTGAGGTATTTGAGCCGTAGTGTCTCCAGCCCACAGGACAATGCAGAGTAAAATTAGGGCATGAAACATTCCCGATAAAGGAGTACTTCCTCCCGCCTGTACGTTGATAACCGTACGCATGGTTGCTCCCGCACCAGGAAGCCCTCCAAATAATCCCGATAGTAGATTGCCAATTCCCTGTCCGATCAATTCTTGCTCAGAATCATGGTTCGTGCGGGTAATATTGTCAGCGACTAACGAAGTTAACAATGAGTCAATAGCTCCCAGGGTAGCTAACATTAGAGCATAACTAACAATATCTCTAATTTGATTAAGGTTGAGTCTGGGTAATTGTAATTGAGGAAATCCCTGGGGAATGTCGCCAATGCGGGCAATATCACTGTTGGGAAATACTAGAATTGAGATTGAAGTGCAGATAATAAGTGCTAGTAGAGGTGACGGCACAATTTTTGCCAGCTTTCCCGACCAACCAAACACGATCGCTAAGGTTAAAACCCCTAATCCTGCTGCTACGGGGTCAGGATTAGCTAGGGCTTCGGGTAACTGCTGTAATCCTGCCACAACACTACTCTGAGCTGGATAACCCAATAAAGGTGCAAGTTGTAGGGCCACGATAATTACACCAATACCAGACATAAAGCCAGAAACTACCGTGTAAGGCATCAGAGTAATGAACTGTCCTAAGCGCAGGATGCCAAACAAAATTTGAAACAATCCACTTAGCATCACTGCCGTAAAAGCCATAGCCATACCATTTTCGGGATTATCAGCTATTAGCTTGGTGAAAACAGTAGCCATTACTACAGTCATCGGGCCAGTTGGGCCTGTTACTTGAGATGGAGTACCCCCGAATAAAGCGGCAAAAAATCCTGTAAAGATAGCTCCATAAAGTCCAGCGATCGCTCCTGCTCCCGAAGCCACCCCGAAAGCTAAGGCTAAAGGTAGCGCAACTATGGAGGCGGTTAATCCACCAAATAAATCTCCTCTCAGATTATCAAACTTTAAGCGCTTAACTAGTTGCATAGTATTTTATCGGTAATAGATTTGTTGTTTTCTTCTTGTTTGCCAATCTACAGGTGCGACCATCAAGGCGATAGACGGCGATCGCAATCTGCACAATAGCTTCTTCAATTGCTCCTGTTACACCGAAAAATCACCTGGGAAAAATTGCGCCATGAATAAATATGCTACTTAAATACCTCGAAAGATTAAGCGGTAATGCTTAAAATACTGACCTCTCAATCTTTAATAATAAATAAATCAAATTGCTTGTTTAGTATCATTTTTGACTAAATTAATAGTTTTTTTCTATTTTTTGTAAATCCTCGAAAAATAGTTCATCAATTAGTTTTATAGACAAATCATGACATGTTTATTGAACTATATTAACAAATATAAAGAAATATTTTAAAAGACTATATTTAAGTAATTGTGTACTTTTAGATACATTTTGCAGATGCCAAATCACAATAGGTTTAATTATTAATTAGTCTTTGATTAGAACTAATAATTTCGGCAGTAGAAATGTCTTTCATTCATAAAGCAGCTATATTTTTTACTGACAACGAATAAACATTTTGATTATGAAATTAGCTGTCGTTAAATTTATTTGTCTGCTTTAAAAAAGCAAAAAGACTAAAGTTCAAAAGCTGTAAATATCAAAGAAGTGAATATTTTATGTCTGGAATTTTTTCCTTTAGGGGTCGCTATCGTATCTTACATTTAACTTGGTTTGCCTTTTTCTTAAGCTTTGTAGTCTGGTTTAACTTTGCTCCTTTTTCGACAGCGATTCAGACAGAATTTGGTTTAGAGCCAGCACAAATTAGAACTATTGCTATTTGCAATGTTGCTCTTACCGTCCCCGCACGGATTATTGTGGGAATGATTTTAGATCGCCTTGGTCCAAGGATTACCTATTCTTGTTTGCTCATTTATGCAGCTATACCTTGCATCACCTTTGCCCTTGCCCAAAACTTTACCCAATTAGTCATTAGTCGTTTGGCTTTGAGCATTGTTGGTTGCGGTTTTGTGATTGGTATTCGCATGGTAGCAGAATGGTTTAATTCCGAGGAAATTGGTTTGGCGGAGGGAATATACGGGGGTTGGGGAAACTTTGGTTCGGCTGCTTCGGCGTTTACTTTACCAACTATTGCTACGATCACGGCTGCTTTAACCGCTAGCCAACTTAACTGGAGATTAGCGATCGCCTTAACGGGAATTATTGCTGCCCTCTACGGTGCATTCTATTTCTTTAACGTCCAAGATACACCCCCAGGTAAAGTCTACCAGCGCCCCGAAAGTAGTGCGGGATTGGAAGTAACTACGAAAAAAGACTTTTGGTTTTTGCTTTTGATGAACATTCCTTTAGTCGGAATCTTGGGTGTTATTGCCTGGCGGTTACAGAAAGTGGGACTGTACGGTGCGGGTACGATGTATCTTATCTGGGTGGCACTGGTAGCCTTATATTTATTTCAGACATTTAATATCTACAAAGCCAATCGCCAACTCATAACTGGGGTAAAACGCTATCCTGCCAGTGATCGTTACCAATTTTCTCAAGTAGCTCTGTTAGAACTGGCTTATATCGCTAGTTTTGGCTCAGAACTAGCAGTAGTTTCCATGCTGCCAGCCTTTTTTGAAAATACCTTTGGCTTAACGGCAGCATTGGCAGGGGGAATTGCCGGAATGTATGCCTTTATGAATTTGGTTGCTCGTCCTGGGGGTGGTTTTCTATCTGATAAGATTGGCAGTCGGAAGTGGACGTTGGCTGTAACTCTAGCTGGTACAGGGATTGGCTATTTAATTTTTAGCAGTTTGGGTCAAATAGCTCTGCCTCTAATTGTAATTATGACCATGTGTGCCTCTTTCTTTGTGATGGCAACAGAAGGTGCAACCTACGCTATTGTTCCCTTAATAAAACATCGCGTCACTGGTCAAATTGCAGGTAATGTAGGTGCTTACGGAAATGTCGGGGCAGTGGCATATCTTACTATCTATAGCTTGCTTCCCGAAGGGGGAGGGGGAGATAAACTCTTTTTCCAAATGCTAGGAGTAGTAGCATTAATTGTGGCTAGTCTTTGTGCCTTTTTCCTCAAAGAACCCACAGGAGATCATGGAGAATCAGAAGCGCATTTCACTCCAGAAGAATCGAGGGTATATCAAGAAGGGGTAAATCGAAATAAATAGTTTATTTTCTTTCTCCCAGTATCTCCCAAAGTTCGGCTTCACCGCTATAAATCCTGGTTGTGCTTGGTTCTGGCGTTTGAGTCGAACTTATAACTAGGGGAATTAAACTTACAGCGAGTGAACTAATAAAAATCAACAACGTGACTATTATTTTTTCGCTGACGTTAAAACTCCTTAAATAAAGGGGGACATACAACACATCACGGGACATTCTTGGGGATTTCATTTTAGCCTTTTTCAACCAACTAACAAGTTTTTGAACGGTATTATGTACGCCCTAGTAACCAAAGGGACTATATCTGAATCATACAAAAATAGTTAACAAAATGTAGCTATTGTTACTGTTTATTAAAAAAAAGTATTAAATAACACAAATTTTTGAGCAATTTCTAGGAGTAACTATGTCGTCAAATGGTCAAATTGAAATAAGCAATTACAACGGTAATGACAAATCAAATGACAGTAGTAGTCGCCAGCAATTAACATACTCACAGCTTTATCTTTGTGCGGTAATTATCGGTATTTTTGGTGGGATGGTAGCTACTGTTTACTACTTTGTGCTAGAAACCATGATGCACGGTATGTGGCATACCCTACCCGAAATAGTTAAGCCTTATTTCCCTGGATGGCTTGGAGTTAGTAACTATGTCTGGATTGCCACTACTATTGGTGGATTCTGCGTTGGTTTAGCTCTTTATTTCTTTGGGCTTCCTGGAGAAATGGCTCAAGTAGTTGATAAAATTCACAACCCAGGCAAGATTGATATTCGCAAAAGTCCAGCGATGGTAATTGCTTCTTTGATTGCCATCACCTCTGGAGGGAGTGCGGGCCCTGAAGCCCCTCTAGTTCAGGTTAACGGTAGCTTGGGAAGCTGGTTGGGAGATAAATTAAAGCTGTCCAAAACTTCAGCCAGAATTTTAACTTTTTGCGGGATGAGTGCAGCTTTAGGTGCTTTTTTTGGCGCACCCATTGGCGCAGCTTTGTTTGCCCTAGAAATTCCCCATCGTCGTGGTTTGCAGTATTTTGAAGCGATCGCCCCGGCGATTATTGCTGCGATCTTTTCCTTTGCTGTATTCCGACTCAACACAGGTATAACTATAGGCGGTTTCTATCACTTTGAAGAAGTCCCTGCATTGTCTCCTCAAAACTTATTAGAAGGTTTAGTTTTAGGCGTAATTGGTGCGGGCTTGGCAGTTATGTTTATTATTATCTTTCGTGTAATTGGCAAGTTACTCCATCCTCTAGAACACAATCGTATCTTGTTAGCAACTTTGGGCGGTTTATCAATCGGTCTAATTGCTTTTGCCTTTCCGCAGACCCTCTTCTTCAGCGAAACACAAATTCAAACTGTAATTGAAACGGGGGCTGGTTTAGGAGTTGGTTTATTACTGGCGATCGCCCTAGCTAAAATGTTTGCCATCAGCTTTACTCTCCATTCTGGTTTTTTGGGGGGCTTTATTTTTCCCCTATTTTTTATCGGTGCCAATGTCGGCTATGCGGTTTCTTTGGCAGTACCACAAGTGCATCCTACTGTGGGCATGGTCTGTTTAATGGCAGCAGTTAATGTAGCTGTAACCAAAACTCCCGTCAGTACAAGTATTATCCTCAGCGTACTTTCAGGTACAGCAATGTTACCCGTAATTGCGATCGCCTCTTTTGTCAGTTTTGTCTTAACTAGCCAAATTACGATGATTAAAACTCAAAGATGTCGAGACTTACAAGAAGTCGATCCTTCTAATTTAATTCTGGAACAAGTAGTATTGACTGGAGAGCAAGAAACTACCATTCCTGGATTGAAGAAATTGAAACAATTAGTGAGTATCTAACCAAACTATTACAACGCGACATGTTTATTGTGATTAACCAAGAATTTTTTGCAGGAATTTCAAAGCGATCGCATAAGTAGGTTTGACTCCAGTTTGTCCTAAGCTGCCAGAGGCTAAGGTACTGCTGGTAGTTAAGGGATTATCGGAAGCATAGTAAACATAGCGTAAGATGACATTCTCATTAATACTTTTGCGGATTTTAGCTGCCGCCTGGATTGCCTTTTGTAAATGTGCTCCTTCCATTTCCAAGCCGACAACATTCCAAGATGAACTGCGGAAATAGTCCAATACATCGGCATTTTGGAGAGAAGTTCCCAATACGGTTAACATAGCGCCCTCCTGTACGGGAATTTCTAGTGCTAGAAAATCTTCTTTACTGATGTCATTTTCAAACGGATAGTTATCTGCTGTACCCTCAAAAATATGAGCCGTCGGCAGAATTAAATCTCCCTTATCGCCGACTAACGTTCCCGCTTTACCCGTCACGGAAATGGAAACGAGGTTAAGTTTTTGAGCTTGTCCCTCTGTTTTATAAGGCTTGAGTAGTTCATCAAATAATTCAAAGGCTTGCTCACCAAAAGCATAATCCATAACTAAGATTACTGGCTTTTGTTCCTTCAATGCTTGGTTATTAAGCTGCAATTCAGGAGAAAGCAAATCTAAAGGCAATAAAGAAGTATCAAAAATCTGGACATGAATATTGGTTCCTGCACGATCTTCGAGATAATACATCCCATGCTGTAGGGCAAATTCTAGTACTTCTTGATTGAGATTGGTATTATCAGGCAGACTTAGTTGGTAAGCGATTTTTTCGATAGTCTCTTCTCCCATTTGCTGTTTCAATGCAGGAAAGGCATAAAGACAATTGAGAATGCTATGAAGATTGGCACTAATAATATGTAAGGGACGCTGCCATAGATTACGCGACCACAAAAATTTTTGGACATCAGTTGCCCACCGTTCGCCGTGAATATGATGACCAATTCGTTCTCGTAATGCTGAACTAAAAGTAATTTGGCGATCTGCTTTGCCATTGAGGATGGCGCGATCGCTCTGCATTTCTTCGATGGAAACTCGACCCAACCAATAAACTATGTCAAATAAACTATTGTTATTTAGTTTGCCCTGTCTAAAGCGATGTTCTGCTGTTAAAGTCTCTTCAAAAGTGCGTCCTAACAGGGTACTAGTATAAGAAATAGCCTGCCGTCTGACTTCCATCTCTTCTGAACTAGGATTGGTGGTTGAAGTTGGCGACAAAACAATTTTTTCCAACTTTAACCACTCTTGGGTGGGATGACCCTCATCTAAAGCGTGGGCTCTAATTTTGTCAGCTTCAATATAAATAAAAGTCAGATGAGTCAGAATATCATAAATCTCGCTACGCCCTCTGGTAACCTCAATTAACATCGTTTCTTCATCGATGCGATAGCAATTACGACGACGCTTGGCAGGAATAATCTTTTCAAACCCCGAATTACTATATCCCTCCGCGGCAATCAATTTAATGAAGCGACATCTTTCAATTCCTTTGGGTAAGCGAGCCGTCACGTATGCCAGACCGTCTAATTCGACTTTCTCCCCATCAGCCATTGAACCATAAATTTCGGGCTGTAACGTCAGCAGAGCCTCACTGAGAGCAGCACCTGAAACCCCCCCAGGTTTATAGTGACCACGGGCAAATAAATGACGCACCATAATATAAATACGCTCGATCGCCGCTCTAGATTCTTGGGCGCGCGATCGGTTGGGAACTGATATTGTCATTGATACTTAAGCCTGATCTAATTTCCCCATTATGACCCAGTAAATCAAACTGTCTCTACGAGTGATTAATATTGTGACTGTTTGAGCTGAATTTAATGAATCTAATATTCGGTTCAACACTATTAAAGATCGGGTATAGCTTCAATATCTAATTACTTTTCCATAATCTCCACATTAGATTGAATCATTGATTTTATCGGTAATTGCGATCGCGATTTCAATCAATCCCAAAAATATTTGAGATCAACTCTATCCATCCAAAGTTAGACGCTTCAGCTTACCCTCTCCAACTAGGATCTAGATAAAGCAGTAAGAAAGCCAAATATTGATCCCTAGGCTGCGTCAATCGCTTTACAAGGAGAAAAAAATTAACTGTGGTAGATAATAATAAAGAAGTCTTAACTAACGCTGCGGGAATTCCAGTACCCAGCAATACTGTATCAAAATCTGCTGGTAAACAAGGGCCGTTATTGTTAGAAGACTATGCCCTTTTAGAGAAGATGGCACACTTCAACCGTGAACGTATTCCTGAACGAGTAGTTCATGCGATCGGCTCTGGTGCATACGGCACCTTCACTGTAACCGATGACATTACCAAATATACTAAAGCTAAATTATTTGCCGAAGTTGGCAAACAAACTGAAGTTTTTACCCGTTTTTCTGCCGTAGCCAAATCAAAAGGTGGTTCAGATATTTATCGAGATTTGAGGGGTTTTGCAGTCAAGTTCTATACTGAAGAAGGCAATTGGGACATGGTGGGTAACAATACACCCATCTTTTTTGTCCGCGATCCCATGAAATTCATGGATTTTATTCATTCTCAAAAAGAACACCCCCAAGAAAACTGGCGACACGACCAGATGTGGTGGGATTATTGGTCGTTAACTCCTGAAAGTATACATCAAGTACTTTGGTTAATGGGCGATCGCGGTGCGCCGATGGGCTGGCGACACATGAATGGTTATGGTAGTCATACCTTTAGCCTGATCAACCAAGAAAATGATCGCATTTGGGTCAAGTTTCACTTCCTCTGTGACCAAGGTAATAAATTCTTTACCGACGAACAGTGGCGAAAAATGCAGGGGATAGAACCCCGCTGGGCAGCTAAAGATTTATATAATGCCATTGAAGAGGGTAATTATCCTTCCTGGACAATGAAGATTCAGGTAATGACTGACGAAGAAGCGGAAAATTTCCCGTGGAATCCTTTCGATCTAACTAAGGTATGGCCCCATGGTGATTTCCCTCTCCAGAGAGTAGGAAAACTGGAGTTAAATCGTAATCCTGAAAATTACTTTGCCGAAGTAGAACAGGCGGCATTTTCTCCTGGTAATGTTGTTCCTGGTATTTCTTGGTCACCAGATCGCATGTTACAAGCGCGAATTATGTCTTATGCTGATGCTCATCGTCATCGTTTGAGTGTTAACTACGAGACTATTCCTGTCAACAAACCTCACGCTACAGAAGTCAATGATCCTTATCGTGATGGCTTGATGCGTACTGAAGCTAATAAGGGTAGTCGGATTAACTACAATCCCTCTCATGAAGGTTATCCCCAACCTAACCAACGGGCAGCAACACCTCCCTACGGTTTTACTGGAATGAAAGGACGGATTGAATTAGATCGAGAGGATCATTACGACCAGGCACGGATGTTCTATGACATTCTTAACGATGATGAAAAGAAGCGTCTCTATAACAATATTGCTGGTAGCCTAGGCAAAGCTAGTCAAGAAGTGATTCAAGACCAGATGCAGCTATTTCGCAATGTCTATCCTGAACTAGCGGATCAGGTCGAACAGGCGATCGCTAATACTAAACCCAGCGAACCAGAACCTAAACCAGCAAAAGTTTAATTGTTAGCTAATAGGTAAGAAGTAATAGGTAGTAGGTAAGTTATCACCTGTTACTTTTTATCTAGAAAATTATACGACTGCCTATCTGTTTCCTGATATTGCCTTAATTATTGAACTGATGAACGAAGTAAACAATTGGATTGATATTTCACTAACCATCCACCCAGGCATGCCCTATTGGCCTGATAACCCAGCCGTAAAGATTGAACCCAGTCAATGTTTGGCACACGGAGATGTCTGTAATGTTTCCAAGCTGACTATTGGAACCCATACAGGAACTCATGTAGACGGCATCAATCATTTTATTAAGGGTGGAATGGGCATCGACCAAATGCCCTTGGATGCCACCATCGGTAGAGCCAGAGTAATTGAAATTAAAGATCCTAAACAAATTAAGGTGGCGGAAATTGAACCTCACAATATACAAGAGGGGGAGAGAATTTTATTCAAAACCAACAACAGTACCAATGCTTTAAGGTCGGATACTTTTGTCGAAGATTTTGTTCACATTTCTACTGATGCAGCTAAATATCTAGCAGCTAAAAAAGTCCGTACTGTCGGAGTAGACTACTTGTCTGTTGGTGGCTATGAAGGCAATGTTGTAGAAGTACATCATGCCTTATTAGGTTCTGGTATTTGGGCGATTGAAGGCTTGGACTTATCTCAGATTGAACCAGGACTGTATGATTTAATCTGCTTGCCTATAAAACTGAAAGATGGTGACGGTGGTTTGGCTAGAGCAATACTACGTCCAATTGAAAAATAAGCATTAATTTGTAGTAACAATTCACCTTTATGATGGAAAAAAAAGCTTTGATTTAAATTGATAACGAGCTGCTATATTAGCTGCTGCTGATAAGTCGCAGTTGTAAATTTTTCCATTTTTGAATCGGGCAACAGAGTATTTTTTATGAGAGCGTGTCAATTGTCCACTTCCGTCGTAAGCCCATGAAGATGTGCCTCTAGCGTAAACTAACTCTATTTTCCCACCTTGTTCTTCCAACTTTTCTGTAGTGAACTGAACTAGACGGCGGTGCATCCAAGTATGAAACTTCTGTTTTAAGCCAGAACGTTTTTGACCGCCTTTTGGCTTCCAACCTTTGAGGTCTTCAAAAACGATCACCGAAGCACAATTGCTAGTAGCAAAGTCAATTATTCGCTTACTTATCTGGTGAGAAATATTTAGACTAATATTTTTCGCTTTTCGATAATGAGACTTACAAAAACCTCGATGCAAGTTCTGGGTTTTTCTAGCTTTACTCCTAATGATTGCAGCTTGCCTATCGCGACGGTCTATGTCGGCTGAAGGATGAAAAAACTTCCTTGCAGTCACAGTGCCGTGTTGATTGACAATTACTGCTGTAGCCAGAGTATTGATTCCAACATCAATCGTGCATATTTTCTCGCCTTTAATACTTTGTGATCAAAATCTTAGGTTTTAGGGCTTTGGGTATGTTGTAACTGTAGGATATTAAACTAACTCTTAGTTGTTCGAGCCAATAGAAATGCAGCTATCACCCCAAGAACAAGATAAGTTAACTATTTTTACCGTAGGATTACTCGCGGAAAGGCGGAAAAATAGAGGCTTAAAATTAAATTATCCCGAAGCAATAGGCTATATCTCTGCTGCAATTTTAGAAGGTGCGCGAGAAGGCAGATCCGTAGCAGAATTAATGAGTTATGGAACGACAATACTCACTCGCAATGATGTTATGGAAGGTATTGCCGAAATGATCCACGAAGTACAGGTAGAGGCTACCTTTCCCGACGGTACAAAACTGGTAACAGTGCATAATCCAATTCAGTGAACAGTGACCATTGATCATTAATCATTGACCATTGACTAGGTTGACTGTCATAGCAATACGCACTTGTTAGTTATTACTTGTTACTCATTACTTACGAGCAGTTAACTTTTCTGTCCTCACCGATTAACATACTGCGATAACTGATTCAGCCCCACTTAAAGATAGCTGCACCCCAGGTTAAACCGGCACCAAAACCAGAAGCAGCAATGGTTTCTCCAGGCTTAACTTTGCCGTCTCTCACCGCGGCATCAAGGGCGAGGGGAATAGAGGCTGCGGAGGTATTGCCATATTCAGCTATGTTACTCAAAATCTTTGATTGAGGAATCTTGAGACGTTTGGCTACAGCATCCATGATGCGTTGGTTTGCCTGGTGCAGTAATAACCAATCAATATCATCAGCGGTAAGATTTGCCTGAAACATGGCTTTACTTATTGCTTCGGGAACTTTTGCCACAGCAAAACGATATACTTCTCTACCGTTCATGGTGATGGAGTTATATGCGCCCTGTTGCACCGTAATATTATCCGTTAGGGGTTTTTCCTTGCTGCGATAATTCAGGTTCAGAGAGTCATTTTGGCTGCCGTCGCTATACATACCAAAACTGAGGAGACGATTATCGGTAACTCCCTGGCAAACTGCGGCACCAGCACCATCCCCAAACAAAATACAGCTAGTGCGATCGCTCCAATCTACCCAGCGAGAAAGCACATCTGCCCCAATGACGACGATATTCTGATAAACTCCAGTACTGATAAACTGAGAGGCTGTAACTAAGGCAAAGAGAAATCCTGAACAAGCAGCAGTTAGATCGAAGGCTACGGCATTATTCGCTCCAATTAAACCCTGAACTTTACAAGCACTACCAAACATATCATCAGGAGTAGAAGTAGCCAGGATAATTAAGTCAATGTCGGTAGCAGAAATCCCTGCCATGGCGATCGCTTTTTGGGCAGCGATCGCTGATAGTTGACTCAAAGATTCGCTAGGTGAGGCGATATGACGGTTTTTCATACCTGTTCTGGTATTGATCCATTCGTCGGAGGTTTCTACCATCTGAGCCAGATGATCGTTAGTCAAAATAGACTCTGGCGCAGCCGAACCGCATCCAGTAATCGCCATACCCGCACCCATATTTTTCAATGTCTCTCTCCGTTACTTGTTTGGGCTACTCATCCACTACCTTAGCTAGCAGAAGTTGCTTCAGTATGTTTTTCTGTCGCCAATCTCTGCTGATTATTGGCTTTGATTTTCTCTAACACTTCGTTATCGATCGCTTCTTTTGCCAATCGAATGGCATTAAAAATTGACCCACGACGAGAGCTACCATGACTAATAATACAGATTCCTGCTACGCCAAACAATAACGCACCACCATGTTCGGCGCGATCGATACGGCGTTTAATATTCATCAAGTTGGGTTTAAGTAAAGCAGTTCCTATCTTGCCACGTAATCCTTTAGGCAGTTCCTCTTTCATAATTTGCAGCATTACTTCCCCAATCGCCTCAGCAAATTTGAGGACAATATTGCCGACAAAACCATCACATACAATGATATCGAATTCACCCGATAAGACATCTCTACCTTCGGCATTCCCCACAAAGGAAACGTGGGAGTTATCTGTCAGTAGTTTATGAGTCGCTAATGCCAGTTCATTGCCTTTAGAAGATTCTTCGCCGATGTTGAGCAAACCTACCTTGGGTTCTTCATTGCCCAAGACATATTTGCTATAAATCGTACCCATCAGAGCAAACTGTTCTAGGTATTTAGCTTTACTATCAACATTCGCCCCCACGTCTAGGACAATTACGGATTTATCAGGTACTATCGTCGGCAAAACTGCACCAATTGCAGGGCGTTCAATGCCTTTAATTCGACCTAATCTTAACAGTGCAGCCGCCATTGCCGCTCCTGAATGTCCCGCAGAAACTACGGCATCAGCTTCTTGTTGCTTAACTAAGTTCATTGCCACATTGATTGAAGCTTTGGGCTTACGACGAATCGCCACCAGGGGTTCTTCTTTCATGGTAACTACATCTTCAGCATGAACCACCTTAATCCGTTCCGAATCTTGACCGCCGTGCTTCTTCACTAGAGAGTTTATTTGTTGCTCATCTCCCACCAGCAAGACATCTATGTCTAGTTCTGCCGAAGCTTGGATTGCTCCTGCAACGATTTCCTCTGGGGCAAAGTCACCCCCCATCGCGTCTACTGCAATTCTCTCGCGCATTAATCCCATGTAGCAAATTTTAGCAAATTTTATATAAGCCTTACAAATTTTAACAGTCTGAGGTCGAAGATTCCTAATATAGATCAGAAATGATACTAAAAGTTAATCTATTGACGTACATCTAAAACAGAAAAGTTATAAATAATGTTGACGTTGAATAATGCCATTCTAACTTTCGATTGCAAGTAGTTATCAATTTGATGGTTCTATGCTAGATTTAGTTATTTTAAGTGCGATCGCCTGGTTAAATAGTTTTAGAGCAACAGAGCATAAATTACAGCCCTTAGAATTATTTCCCTGGGAACAATCGGTGATCTTTAACCTTCCTCCTGATAATCAGGATTTAGGTGCTGAAACTATCGTTAAGGATTATCTTCGCAATTTAGCCCACCAAGGATTTGCCATTCAACGACAAGGAATATGGGTGCAATCAGGTTGGGTAACTCCCGTCAGTAATCAAGGTAAAATACCGCTTCCTGCTGCTTCTCTGACAAAAATTGCCACTACCCTTGTTGCCTTGAATAAATGGGGGGCAAAATATCAATTTCCCACTGATATCTATGTCACAGGGGAGATTACTAACGGCATAGTTACAGGAGATCTGATTATTAAAGGTAGTGGCGATCCTTTATTTGTTTGGGAAGAGGCGATCGCTTTAGGAAATGCCCTACATCAATTAGGTATTCGTGAAATCCAGGGCAACTTGTTAGTTACAGACAAGTTCTATATGAACTATCAGGATCAGCCTTTGAAGGCAGGAAAGCTCTTAAAACAAGGATTAGATCTCAAGTTATGGCAATCAGAAATCTCTCAGCAATATCTACAAATGCCAGTGGGTACAAGGCAGCCAGAAATTGCGATCGCGGGAGAAGTTCAACTAATTAACCAAGTACCTGCTAATGCTCAACAATTAATCCGTCATCGTTCATTACCCTTAACAGAAATTCTCCAACAGATGAATATCTATAGTAATAATAAGATGGCACAGATGTTAGCTAATTTAGTGGGTGGCGCAGAACAAGTGGCTCAAACTAGTGCCGAGATAGCTGGCTTTCCCACCACAGAAATTGAATTAGTCAATGGTTCAGGTTTAGGGGAAGAGAATAAAATATCGCCCCGTGCTGTATGTCAGATGCTTATGGCGATTGAGCGTCTACTTAGATCTCATTCCTTGAGTACAACAGACTTATTTCCCACCGCAGGTAGAGATATTGTCGGCACAGTACAGGATCGTGGTTTGCCGAAGAGTACAACGATCAAAACAGGAACCCTAGATCGAGTTAGTGCCTTAGCTGGGGTAATTCCCACAGGCGATCATGGTAATGTCTACTTTAGCATCATCAACTATGGCGATCGGGTCAAGTATTTCCGTCAACAGCAAGACATATTATTAAATGAATTAGTTTTAAGTTGGCAAGTAATACCGCATAAATTTGATTTAGTACAAGAAAATAACTGGCATCTCGGCGATCCACAACGAAATAAGCTGAATAGTATTAATTAAAGATATGGCATTTTTTTAAACAAAATCAGCGTTGGTAAAGTTGATTGTTGAGGAGAGGTGTAGGGCGATCGCTTTTTTAGGCGATCAAGTCACTTTCATCATGATTAAAGAATCGTAATAGAGTACTCGTGAAAACTTTCAAGATCAACAAAATTAATTGTTTACTGTTTACGTCTTGCATTTAAGCAATATTAGGAGGAGTTTGACTTAACTGCACAATTTGCTGCCGAATCAATTCAGTAAGGTGATCGCGCTTTATTTCGATTCCACGATTGAGATTTTGGGAATCTTCCAGAAAAATAATACTGTCTACCTGTTGGAGAGAAAATAGGCTAAACAGAAGTTGAGCAACAGTAATGGGCATAGCAATTAAATTAGGATTTATTTTGCCCTGAAAAGTAGCAGCATCCCGTACAGAAACAAAAGCATAAATTACTTTCTTACTCTGATTTAGTTGAGGATTAGCAATAGTAGTTAAGACCCAATCTTCTGCTAGATTTTGCAGTACATAATATTCCAGATGCTGAAGTTGAGTGACAAACAATTTTATTACTGGAGCGATCGCTTTCTCGATTACCATCGGTGATACGCCATAATCTGCCGCATTATTGATTATTTCTGCTAATTGTTGCTCCAATTCCATAATATACCTAAGTCTGTTTCTTATAGGTTACTTAAAAAAATAAAGTAGCGATCAATAGAGTCAAAGTCGAGTAGTTCACGACACCATCACAAATATACTCGTAATGATTCCTAACAAGGCTACTATTCCCAATATAGCTAGAACATAAGCTACCAGAAGAGTTGGAGATTTTCTTGATTGGTACAACAAATCATTACATTGAATTCTCCTCAGTTGATGACGATAATCAAGGGTTGCAGCTAACATAGAAAAAGTACCTAACGCAATGAAAGAAATTGCCAAGATACGAGAAAGACGGACAGGATTTCCAGGTGTACCTAACTCTTGCGTAAGAATTGTAATGATACTTTCAATACCAAAACCAAAGCTAATCAGAGTTAGACAAGTACGAATCCATGCCATTAAGGTACGTTCTTCAGCAGCTCTATTGCGTTCTTTAGCAAGTTCGGTGCCTGGATTAGGAATAGTCATTAGTAATTAAGAAAAACCAATAATAGTAATTAAAAGACCAATTAAACCAAAAGTAATAATAGCAACAACAACAAGAATATTTAGAGGACTACTAGGACTAAAAAAATAATCATCTCGTTTAATTGGATTTACTTGTAGGTAATATTGCATCATGGCTACGATTAGTAAACCGATACCAAAAGAAATGAGGATTAAGCTAATGCAATGAGTTAGTTGGATATTAAGTGAATGATTATTATCAGGATACTTATGTTCAAAAGCTAGAAAAATTTGCTCGATCGCAAAGCCAAAACCGATTAAGGTCAAGCAATTTTGAATCCAAGTAGTCATGGTGCGCTCTGCGGCAGCTCGATTTCTCTCTTTGGCTAACTCATTGGTAGAACCTTTAATTCTATTAGGTTGTGAAGGTGTCATTATGATTTTTGATTTACTTAGATTGACTTAGCTAATGGCTTGTCTCCAGATTGTCAGAAAGGCACTAATTGCAATAATCACCAATGCTCCAGAAACCTTAATCCCCAAAGAGCTTCGCGGTGTATAAGTATATTCTAGTTGTTGCAAACGGTTCATTTCACCTTGATAGTCAAAGGCTGCTACCATTGCCACAACTGTCCCTAACAAAACAAATAACAAACTAAACACTTTTACAAGCAGTATTGGTGCTGGTGAGATATTTCCTATATCTAGATAGAGTTTCGTAACAATACCCTCTACTCCAAAACCAATACCGATTAAGGTAGCACTTGTGCGAATCCAGGATAAAAGTGTGCGCTCTGCCGCAATGTGATTACGCTCTTTAGCAAGCTCTATTTGAAAATTGGGCTTTTTACTGAATTGATTTGATTCTGCCATAATATCTAAAAACTGATGTCACAAGACCTCTAATTCTTCGTAGCGGGTTTCTTTCAATCAGTATAGATATTTATAAAAAGAAAAAAGACTTAATTTAGCGTCCTCGCGCCCGTCGAATCAGCCAGTAACTAACAGAGAGAGCTATAATCGCTAAAGCTAAAGCAATTAGATCATTGCCAGAATACTTTTGTAAATCGAAAATAATGATTTTACGGGCAACTGCAATCAAAGAAGTAGAGATAACTAACTCAACCTGAAAAATATGTTTTTTGAGATAAACAGTAATATTTTCTAGCAATTCTAAAGCAATTAAAATATTTAAAAATAAGCCAAATAGTTCGAACAAAGTTTTATTAATCAAATCAAAAGGTTCGATTAAGATATTGCTACCAATAACTACAACTAAATCGACTAAAGCTACTAAAATTAAAATTAATAAAACAATAGATAAAACCTTGGCAACTAAATTCTCAATCCAATGAACTAATTTAAAAAAGTTGCGGTTACTACCTATATTTAGTATTAGTTGAATTAAATTTTTGTCTCTTGCCATGATGGTTATTGGAGCTTAATTAATGTCTAACCTGATTATCACTAAAGGGACAAATTTTAACTTATTAGTGTGACTCAGTAGGGTGGAAATTTTTTTTTATAAGCGATCAGTCGGCTAAGGGTCGCGCGATGGCGAAGCCGAGTTCTTTAGGGTAATCGCTCTCTTAAATCACAACAGTCGAGGTATTTAATTAATTTGTTCAAAAGAACTAAGAAAAGTATCAGTTGACTTGGGTGTGTTTTCATCTTATTAATAATTTTAATATTTCAGATAAATTACGTGTAGTATTGTTTTGATCGATTTTCTTATTGAAGCAGATTTCAAGTCTAATTAATAAAAGTTCTCAGCCAAAGCGTCCAGTAACGTAGTCTCCCGTAACCTCATGTTGGGGCGCATTAAAAATCGTTTGAGTCTCGCCAAACTCTACTAGGTAACCCACTTTGCTACCCGATTCCGTATCCTCAGCATTGAAGAAAGCGGTCATATCTGCTACCCGCTGGGCTTGAGGCAGATTATGGGTCACAATGGCGATCGTATAGTTTTCTTTCAGCGTCTTTATCAGGGCTTCAATTTTTTCTGTAGAGATCGGATCTAGGGCAGAACAGGGTTCATCCATAAGCAGAACTTCTGGCTCGGAGGCAAGAGTACGAGCAATACACAGGCGTTGTTTTTGCCCACCAGAGAGAGAAAGACCACTATGGTAGAGTTTGTCTTTGACCTCATCCCACAAGGCTGCCTTACATAGAGAACTTTCCACTAGTTCAGCCAAGTCACCCGAATAGTTGGTTACTCGTGCTCCAAAGGCAACGTTGTCAAAAATTGATTTGGGGAATGGATTCGGTCGCTGAAATACCATCCCAATGCGTCTTCGTACCTCTACTGGGTCTACTTTGGGTGCGTAAATGTTCTGACCTTGATAGGTTACTTCTCCTTCTTGCTGAAATCCAGGAATCAGGTCGTTGAGGCGGTTAAAGCACCGCAGTACTGAACTTTTGCCACAACCAGAGGGACCAATGAATGCCGTTATTTGATTGGCTGGGATCTGGAGGTTAACATCGCGGACAGCCAGACGGGAATGATAATAAATATTGAGGTTTTGGGCAGTCAGTATGGTCATGGGGATTCGATGGCAGACAGATTAACAGAGAGGCAATAAAGCTTTGAGCAAATATTATTCAATAACGTTTACGACGAATGAGTAGGCGGGCAAAGAGATTAGTAATCAATACCAGTAGAATCAGAATTAGGGAACCCGCCCAAGCGAGTTCTTGCTGGGGTGGGAAGGGAACTGTCGCAAAGTTATAAACCAGAACAGATAGGGTGGCAATGGGTTCGCGGAAACTTTCAGGCCAAAAGGGGGAGAAGAGGGCTGTAAAGATCAGTGGCGCAGTTTCACCTGTCGCACGAGCGATCGCCAGAGTAACTCCTGTCAAGATGGCTGGGGCAGCGGCAGGCAGTACGACTCGCAACACAGTTTGATAACGGGAAGCACCGGCTCCGAGGGCTGCCCAACGTAAATCTTGCGGCACTAACTTAAAGGCTTCTTCAGTGGTACGGATAATGGTTGGTAACATTAGAATTGAGAGGGCAACCCCACCCGCTATGGCGGAGTAACCAGCGATTCCGGTACGTACCAGCAGGGCATAGACAAATACCCCCGCGATAATCGAAGGTACACCATTGAGGACATTGGTAGCAAACCTAGCTTGACGTGCTAGGCGACTGCCTTGATCGCTAAATTCTGCTAAATAAACTGCTGCCAAAATCCCCAAAGGGAGAGAGATGGCGATCGCCACAGCCACCACCATCAGCGTACCAATTAGGGCATTAGCTAAACCCCCACCTGTCATCCCTGGTGCGGGAGGAAGTTGTGTCAATAGGGCGATGTCGAGTCGTCCGATTCCCCTGACTAAGACAAATAGCAGAACCCACAAGAGGGGGATGAGAGTAAGCAGTAGACAGATAGCTGCGATCGCAGTCATAACCAGATTGAAGAGAGATCTTGGTTTAGTCAGCTTTTTATCAAGTAATCTGGGGTCAAAGATTCTGGTCATGGTACTAGCTATTTTTTTCTTTCACACGCTGAACAATCCGTTGTGCCAAAACATTGACCATCAAAGTCATCACCATCAGTACTAATGCTGCATACATCAGGGCTGAGACTTGAAGACCTCTGGCTTCGGCAAATTGATTGGCTAACAATGAGGCGATGGTATTCCCTGGTGCCAGTAGGGAAAAGCTGAAATCGTTGGAGTTGCCAATAATCATGGTAGTGGCCATAGTTTCACCCATAGCACGTCCCAGAGCTAACATAATCCCCCCCACTATGCCAGAAAAAGCAGCGGGAATCATCACTCGAAAAATAGTTCCCCAGCGGGTTGCTCCCAATCCCATAGAGGCTTGACGTAGATCGGGGGGTAAGGCTGCCAGGGAATCCCGAGACAGGGCGCTGGTAATCGGCAAGATCATAATTGCCAGGACAATACCTGCGGGCAACATTCCTGGGCCAATGGGAGGTGTGCTAAATAAAGGGAACCAACCGAAGTGACCATAAAGCCAATTTCCTAGGTCTTTGATGATGGGAATGACGACAAAGATACCCCAAAGACCATAAATGACACTGGGGATAGCAGCGAGCAATTCCACCAAAAAGATCAGCAGGTTACGGAGGGGCTGGGGGATAAAATCCTCATTCAAAAAAATGGCTGTACCCAACCCTAAGGGAACGGCAATCACCAGGGCAATCATCGAACTGACAAAGGTGCCATAGATCATCGGCAATGCCCCATAAATTTCTCGCCCCGAAACGGGATTCCAATTGCTGGTAAATAGGAAACTCAAGCCAAATTGTTGCATTGCGGGGATGGAACTGATCACAATGGCAATTACTAGAGCGATCAACAATACCCACATGCCAACTGCACAGGTTCGGGTAACCATGACAAATATCCTGTCCAGACGTTTTTCAGTTTCGGTGCGCGTCCGATTTCGAGTCGGGGTAGTCATATTTGAGCACTTATTTCGATTTTCCATACATTAGTTTAAAGAGATCATATACTCCTCACTAATACCATCAGCCAATGCTGCCACCTGCTCCCGAACAGACTGAGGTAAGGGTACATAACCTAACATGGGGGCTACATTCTGCCCCTGATTCAGTCCATATTCGATAAACAGTTCAACCGCCTTAGCTTGGAGTGGATTATCATAATGTTGGTAAGCTAAGAGCCAGGTATAGGCCACAATTGGATAGGATTCTACCCCTTCAGGATCTGTAATAAATGCCCGCAGATTGGGAGGAAGTTTAACCGCTGTCAATGTGGCGATCGCACTTTCATCCCTTGGCAGGATAAATTGTCCTGCTTGGTTCTCTAATGCTGCCATTGGTAAATCATTATTAACAGCATAGCTATATTCCACATAGCCGATCGCCCCTTGGGTCTGCAATACTTGAACCATGACCCCTTCATTGCCTTTACTGCCAATAAAACGACCTGTATTAGACCAGTCAACACTTTTTCCAGCTCCTACTAGGGTTTTCCAGTTAGGGTTGATTTGGCTGAGATGAGCAGTCAAGACTGCCGTAGTGCCACTGCCATCAGCCCGATGAACAACTGTAATCGGTAAATCTGGCAGCTTCAACTCAGGATTATCTGCCACAATTTTAGGATCTTTCCAGTTGGTAATTTTTCCCAGGAAAATCTCGCTGTAGGTCTGCCTCGATAGCTGTAGGGGGCTTTCGAGTTCAGGTAGATTGTAAACCAGTACAATACTACCCGCGGTCATGGGCAATAGCAATGCCCCCTTCTCCACCTGAGCTATTTCTCCATCGGTCATGGCCACGTCACTGGCGGCAAAGTCGATGGTTTCATTAATAAACTGCTTCACTCCTGCACCACTCCCCAGAGATTCATAATTAACCCTCAGTTCTGGCATGGTTTGATAAAGGGAAATAGCCCAACTTTGGTAGAGTAACGCGGGGGAAGAAGCACCTGCGCCAATCAAGGATACCCTGGCTCCGAGGGGGCTATCCTCGGCGATCGCACGGTGACAGGAGGTGCTACCGAGTACTAAGCTAACTATTAAAGTCGCTCTGAGCAGTAGTTTGATTGTGTGCTGGACAAAAAATCGTTTATTGGTAAACATCCAGTTAAATTGAATCTCTCAGTACCGTCCTCTAGATATACAATCTTTCTTCATAAACCAGTACAGTTAACTATGTTATTTACAGTGTAATTTGAAAAGTAACTCTAATTGTGATTTATCTTACTAGTACCAACTTAAACTATAGCTAAATCAGCTAAAGAGCCGTCGAAACCAGTAATTTCAATCAGTGCATCATTCGCTGCTGAGTAACCAGCTACTTGATCGTTGAGAGCCAGAAACGTCTGAGCGCCATAAGTAAAAGTTGCAGCTCCTTTTGAGACAAAATTCCCTTCTGTCAGTACAGCTTGAATACCTGCTTCATTAAAAGATTTAACAGCACCAAGTTGAGCTACTTGAGATGTGTTTACCCCATAAACTCCTTTAATCTTATCGGTGCCGACTTTGAGATCGGCAATAGTATCGAAGCCACCTAAGATAGAATCTTGCAAGCTCTCATAAGTAAAGGTATCCATACCCCGACCTCCAGATAAGCGATCAGCACCACTATCCCCAGATAAGAGATCAGCACCGTCTTTGCCATAAATTCGGTCATTCCCCGCACCTCCAGAAATAATATCTGCACCATCTAAACCAACAATGATGTTATCGTTATCAAAGAAGTTAGTTTCAGTAAATGTACTCGTATCTTCTCCTTCACCATAGTCAAATAGCGATTCCTCTTGAGCTATACGCCAGTCATCGGCAAAGTCAGTATAGATCTTATTAAAGTTCATTGGCATACCGAGAACCGTTCTATCTTGTAGAGCCAGATCGTCATTCTGATTACTGTTATTATTTCCCAGAAGTCCTACCACAGAACCTTTTCGATGATCAGCGAGAAAAGTTTTTACATTCAGATAAAAATCACCAGAGTTTTTTCGCTCCTTTAAAGTTACAAGGAGTTGTTCGGGATCAGAGCTACTATCACTATTGTCATAGGTAACAATATAAGTATCTTGATCGCGAGTAATTAAACCATCTCCGACTTGAATAAATTCCCCTGAAGCAAGTTTAGTAACTTCACCGTCAATTAACAATGATTCCTGTTCATCGGCATAAAAAGCTACTCTTTTTCCATCAACTTCTGTAGCAGCAGCAGTATAGTAAGTTGTTCCGTCGTTGATGTGTTCCGCTCTAACTTGAACTTCAAAATTATCCTTGATTGATTCTACTAAAGTGAATTCCCCTGCTGCATGGAAATCATATTCCAATCCGTCCAAGGTTATTATGTGAGGATCTCCAAAACCACCGCCCCCTAGTCCTCTGGTTGTTCCATGGAGCGCAAAAGCACTAGAAGATTGAGGTGTATATCCTACGTACCATTGATCGATGCCATTGTCTAACTCGACGATATCTAATCCTTTCAATTCAGTTGCATAAGGCGACATAGCCAAGACAGGTCTAATTTCGCTGAAAACATTATTATTATCGCCTATAGCTTTACTGGTAGCTAAATCAGTGATCTGGTAACCAGTAAAAGGGACAAATTTTGGTAAATAGATTGTAGACTCATCTATCCCCTGACCATATTCTCCAATTAAGAGATCAAATCTAGCGACATCTGCATTTCCTCCGTCTCCAGTCCTGTCATCCACGGCTATGGGATCAAAGAAGCCAACTACTCTCAAGACTTCTGTTTCTTGTGGATAGGAAAATAGATCTATTTGATTTCCACTTCCTATAGTTGCAGCTACAGAGATTGGAGCAACAGTACTATCAATAATTGACTCAGAGTTAATTGTGTAACCATCTTCAGCTATATAATATGCTGTGGCTTCAGTAACATTAAAAGTTCCTTGACGAACTAGATCAAGGTCGCCATCCCGATCTACATCTAAACTCAAGCTTGTTGGTGGTTGTATTGAAAAATTAGTCACAATCTTCTCCTGGAAATAATAATTTTTTGCGTAAAATTAATATCAAATTAAATTATTATTAATTCGTCTCTTATCTATTTATTGTATGTATATGAAGATAGAGTAAATAACCGTATTAATACTAGGATTTAAAAAACTGAACTCAAAAAATAGCTAAAAGTAATGTAATATAAATTACATTTGTACATATTTGAAAACTAACTAATTTCATTAGTTAAACTATTAGATAGTTTATTTGTTTTCTCTACTGTACAGAATTTAATCACATAGTTAAGCTGAAAAATAGTTTATTAAATATAGATTTTATTTTTCATAAAAAGTCTGCAATTTGTAATTAAATTATAAACAGCTAATAATAAAAATTGTTGTTATATAAATGCTATTTTTTTTGTTTTTAGTAAATACTAATCTTTAAGATTCAACACAATTAAAGCTACAAATTGCACAAGAACATGTGATTTCAATATAAGCCCCAAGAAGAGACTATTTTTATGTTTCATTGTTTACCATAATTGCTTTTTGATATTTTGTTTTTTTAGATTCAAGGAATTAAATTAAGTTGTTATCAGTCTGGTAAAAGTAACTAATATAAAACAAATTTCGTATAATAAACTGATACAATAAATTAAATTAAAGTTGCCAAATTAACCAATTAATTAATGCTACGAAAATTCGTTTTGACTGGATTAGGAATTACAGCGACTTTATATATCGGCTTGTTCTTATTGTTGCGTTACGGACAAAACCGACTAATTTTTATGCCTGATAGCCAAATCAAATCAACTCCCCAGGAATACAATTTAGATTATCAGGATGTTTGGATTGATGTTAATCAGGATCAAATTCATGGTTGGTGGATTCCCTCAACACAGAAAACAGCCCCAGTCTTACTATATTTACATGGCAACGCCAGCAACAACGGCGATCTAACTGAGATTGCAGCTATATTCCATCAGTTAGGTGCCTCGGCACTATTTATCGACTATCGGGGTTATGGTAAAAGTAGTCCAGTGTTTCCTAACGAAACTAGAGTATATGAAGATGGAGAAGCAGCCTGGCAATATCTAACTCAAGAGCTACAAATCGAGCCACAGCAAATATTTGTCTATGGTCATTCCTTAGGAGGTGCGATCGCAATTGAGCTGGCAACTAGGCATCCTGACATGGGTGGGGTGATTACTGAAGGGACTTTTACTTCCATGAAAGATATGGCAAATTTGATGCCAATGCTCCAGATTTTTCCCCTGAATTGGCTCATAACTCAGCGGTTTGATTCCCTTTCTAAGGTTAAATCATTACAAACACCCTGGTTGATTTTTCATGGAACAGCAGATGAGACGATTCCTTTATTTATGGCAAACCAACTTTCTTTGGCTGCATCGGAACCTAAACAGCTAGCAGTTGTCCTTCAAGCAAATCACAATAATCTACCAGAGTTTGGCGGTCAACAATATCTTTCGACTCTCCAACAATTTATCCTTTCTACTTTTCCCTAAGCCTCAATCAAAACTATATTTTTTCAGCTAGATGAGGTTGAGCGATCAGTCGGCTACGAGTTGGGTAATCGCTTTTTCAGTCAAATTCAGTCAAAATCATCAACCCCATCCCCTTTCTCTTCGAGCCATAATGAAAAAGTTTTTACTGCTAATTTAATCTGGTTAAAAATTGCTGGCACATTTTGAGCCAATGCAATTACACGCTCTGCTCTTAGCTCAACTTTATAAATATGTCTTGTCAAATGCCGAAACTTACGATATTCACTCAACTCTAAAAGTAGTGCACCACTCCACAGAGGTGGACGATTATCACCTCCAGGTTCGGCTACCTGCTTCAATAGCTCAAAATGCCAATCCTTAGATTTAGGAATGCCACCATCTAAATAAACCGCAACTCGTTCGCTAATTCTTTCACAACCGTTATAAAAATCGGCAATGTAGCTAGCTATGGCTGGAGTAAAAGCAGCTCTAGGTATCGTTTCTTTTTGTGGTAGAAGCTCATTTAAGATTTTGACCGTATCTTCCAGAGATCTCATCTCATCTTCGATATGTATTTTCAGAGCCAAATACTTATGTTCAGGCATAGGTGTCTTACTCAAAATGCGATCTACTAGGTATTGCGGAGCAAACTCCAAAGGAATAATATCGACATCTAACCAATCAGGGGCAACATCTTCGATTGCTGAATAGGCATCCCAAACATCATCCTTACTCATTCCCCTAACAGCAAGATCCAAATCCGAATGCCAATGCCAAGGACTATCTCCTGCCAATGACCCACAAATAAAAGCTTCGGTTGCTCCAAACTTTTGTTTGAGTATCTGGATCAAAGATTTAGCAGCAGATAAAGCTTGCTGTCTTCGAGTTTCTAACTCCGTATTAAGTTCTGGAGATAAATCGACCTGAAACATTATTGAATCTCAATTAAATACTTAAATACTCAGTAGTTCACTCAATCAGTAATTACCAAGTGGGATCTTCATAGATATTCAACGTCAATTCTGATTTGTCTCCAGGGACAGAACTAATGCAAGCACAAATAGCTTCACCACTATCTAGTTCTACTTCACAGGCATGACAAGAACCCATCAAACAGCCAGTGGCAATAAATACTCCTGCTCGTTCTGCTACTTGCAATATTGGTTCTCCTGATTCTGCTTCCACGGTAATGTTATCAGGCAGAAAACAAACCTTAATACTCATATTCTCAAGTTTAATTAGCTTTGTTCAAGTTTTTTAGCTTTTAGCTACTTCAGTAACCAACAACTATTTAATAATAGCTAGATAAAAAGTCCTTTAAATCTAAATTCTTTTCCACAATGTCCGCCAGAATATTTAGAGTAGACTCTCTTTGATCGCGGTAATTAGAAATGCCCGTAGCTAGGGATGACATTCCTCTTTGCTTGCGTAACTGGTTAATCCAAGAACGCCGCCACGCACCGTTGTCGAACAATCCATGAACATAGCAACCCCAGATCGACTGACTTTTATCGACTAACCCTAATCCTGGATCGTCAAAGATGGGTTGGTAATCATCCGCACTTTCTTTCAGGCGACGACTAATGCGACTACGCCCGTGATGTATTTCATAGCCATCTACGGGTAACCCTGCTTGGGGAAATTGCGAAGTTACCTGTCTTTGGCGAGCAACTTTGTTTTGGGAGAGGATAGTAGTAATTGGCAAGAGGTTTAAACCATTAAATTCTCCTGCTTCTCCTTCAAATCCTTCGGGATCAATAATGCGTTGTCCCAAAATCTGGAATCCGCCACAGATACCTAATACAGTTCCCCCAGCGGCAGCATAGTTTCTGATTTGTTCTGCCATACCACTTCTTTCCATTGCCAGCAAGTCAGAAATAGTAGTTTTGGTGCCAGGAATAATTACCGCATCAGGATGTCCTAAAGAATCCTGAATATTTACGTAGTTTACACCGACGCTTGATTCTGCCTCCAAAGGATCAAAATCGGTAAAGTTAGCAATCCTGGGTAATCTGATAACGTTAATATTAATATCTTGACTATTACGACGACGATTTCTTTCCAATAAGTCCAGAGAATCTTCGGCGGGAAACTGTTGATGACTCCAGGGAATAACTCCCAACACAGGTACTTTGATCTTTTCTTCTAGCCACTCGATGCCTGAATCTAAAAGTTCTTTTTGTCCTCTAAATTTGTTGATTACTACTCCCTTGACGAGCGATCGCTCTTTGGGATCTAATAACTCTAGAGTACCTACCACATGAGCAAATGCGCCACCTCGTTCAATATCTACAACTAAAATAGTCGGCGCGTTCAGGTGCTTCGCTACCCGCATATTAGTCAAGTCACGATGTTTAAGATTTATTTCGGCTGGGCTTCCTGCTCCTTCACAAACAACCATATCAAATTCCAGAGAAAGACGATATAGAGATTCTTGAACTACTTCCCAGCCTAGATCAAAATATTTTTCGTAATATTCCGTAGCTTTTACCGTACCAACAGCGCTACCTTTGATGATTATTTGAGAAGTCATATCCCCTTGGGGTTTAAGTAAAATTGGGTTCATTTCTACTCGCGGAGCAACTCCTGCTGCCCAAGCCTGAACTGCCTGAGCGTGACCTATTTCTCCACCTGTTGAAGTAACATAAGCGTTGAGCGCCATGTTCTGCCCTTTGAAAGGAGTAACTCGCCAACCATGTCTTGCCAAAATACGGCATAATGCAGCAGTCAGAAAGGATTTTCCTGCATGAGATGTTGTCCCGACAACCATAATCGCTTTCATCGATCGCTCCTGTGCTGGAATATATACACTGTTATAACAGCAGTTAACTAATTTACTAGTTTAAAGTAGTTCAAAGTGGCAATTTTAACCACCGATTAAGCCAGTTAGAAATGTGCTCGGCCATTGAAGCAGCAGGAATCTTGTTTTCTCCTTGTTCCCACTGTTCCACGATGTTTCTCCCCAGGGGAGTTAGACGAAAGCTATCGGTTAAACCTTGTCCATCTACTTCACGCCGTAGCAAGCCAACATTGATTAACCACACCAATTTGGTTTCTGTTTTCGGCTCGCTCATCACTTGCTTAGTATAGCCTAATTCGATTCCGCTCTCTGCCGTAATCTGTTGAATTGGCACACTCTGGTTACGCATATCCTGAAATAGCTTCAGTCGAAAAGGAGAACAAGATAGAGCGGTTTGGGCTCTTTTTACTGTTTGGGCTGCATATTCAAAAGTCTGCTGATTTAAATTAGTCTTAGTCGTCATTGTAATTGAAGATATTACGTAGAATTTAAGCTATTAAGATAAGCTGAAAAAAATGCTTGCCAGCCTCGGAGATCTGCTTTTCCCTTTGATTCTCAAGCCTTTCTCAGTATTTACGGATAAGCTTAGTTAAATTGCTGCCTAACATCAGTTCAGAATGAGATGTCACTATCAATTGTATACTTTTGTATAGTTTAAATCCACAACAAAAACCACTCATTCCCCTAACTAGCCTGACTACTATTTATTTCAAATAGATTTACTTTCAAGTAGATTGCTCCATCTTCAGTCAGAGAAAGGCTTAAGGCTTACTCAGGAAGTTAAAATACAGCTTAAATTCCCTAATTGATCTGGAAAAAATCCCCAGGATCAACATAATAAGTTCATTAGCAGTGGTTAAAAACCTAACTATAAAAGCGCATTTAACTGACGAATATTTAACAAAATTTAAACAAAATTTAGATAATGAAATTTAAAAGATTATTTCAATCAAGTATTGCTTTGACAGCAATTAGTTCAATTGCACTATTGTACTTAACTGACTCTCCCACACTCTCTTTGCCAACAGATACTGGAGCAAAAGATTTATCAGCCGCAACAACTTCTAATATCTCTCAGAGAATTATGGAAGGCACTTTTGAAGCCAAAGAAGCACATACCACTGGTAAAGCTCAAATTGTCACAGAAGATGGAATTCGCTATTTACTCATTGATTCCAGTTTTAATACTACCGATCAAGCACCAGATTTGCACGTTCTTTTAGATACGGGCAATCAGCCACCTGAAAAATATGAAGAATCTCAGTCTGGAAGATACGTCAATTTAGGCAAAATTCAAAATACGATGGGAGAGCAGCGCTATCCGATTCCTGATTCCGTGGATCTGTCTCAACAAAAATCCGTAGTCATCTGGTGTCGTATGGCTAACGCTACTATAGGATTCGCTACTCTTAAGGAGAGCAGCACCGCTTTGGCCGAGTAAAAGCAATCAATGAAGAGATGTTGTCGACTTTGGCTAAGTGAACGTTATCTTAACCTTAGCAAAATAAACTTGTTTTAATAATCCCTTTTAATACTTTCGCTTATTTTTCTCTCGTAATGGGGCTTATCTCAAATTAATCTAACCAGGCACGAGGTCAAAAAATGATGGAAAAAATCTAGAGATTTTGCCGAGTAAGCATATTCCCGTAGAGAGAGTGGGCAATAATTACGCCAAAAATTCAGATAACTAGGTTAAATAATTCTATTCTTGTTTGCATTATTTATTTAGATGCAAATAAGTAGTAGTTTAACTGCCTAATTTTAAGATCTTACTTTTTTCCGCATTGCTTCAACGCTTTCTCCCGCAGTGAGAAATAGCATTGTCCATGATAGCTACTATCCTCTCTCCATCACTAGGATTTGCTTAATAACTTGCCTATATAAACCACGTCCACATAGCATAACGAATGATTAGCCTAAACTCATGATAAATAGTCAACAGCAAATCTCACTAAGCAAAGGTACTTCATCCCAAACCTATAAAATTCTGCTGATTGTTCGTCCTAGCAAACTAGTAGATCTGATCAAGTTAGAACTATCTCACGAAGGTTACGAAATTGAGTTGGCTTATGATGGAATGTCTGGGCTACTTAAATATAGGACAAGCAAGCCTCAGTTAGTCATTCTGGATTGGTCTATTTCCAGTTTCTCAGCTGCTGATCTTTGTTACCGTATATCTTCTGGCGAGAGTCCGACTTGCATTTTAGCTATCACCACTGGTCAACGAATTAGTGATTGCGTAGCCGCTTTAGATGCTGGTGCAGATGATTGTGTTTCGGTTCCCTTTGCCATGAGCGAATTTTTGGCAAGAATTCGAGTTAAGTTCCGAAAATATGTAATCCATAAGCCAAGAGTCTTGATGTTTGAAGATCTTCGGTTAAATTCTTCGACGAGAGAAGTTTATCGTGGTGATCATTACATCTATCTCACTACCACAGAATTCAATCTTCTCGAATATTTAATGGCTCATCCACGACAGGTTTTGACTCGTACTCAAATCATCGAGAGTGTCTGGGGTTACGACTACATGGGAGATTCCAATATCATTGAGGTGTATGTTCGTTATCTGCGACTGAAGTTGGAAAAACATAATGACAAACGCCTGATTTATACTGTGCGCAGCGTCGGCTATGCATTAAGGGAATCAAGCTTTAATCATTAATGCGATCAATTAAATCAGCTAAGACATAATACTTAAGATAAAATACTGAAGTAGCTGCGGAAGACGACTCCCAATTCTTTGTTGCTCAACTTGCGATGGAAGAACTACCAATTGGTAAACGGACACGAAAACAAGTATCACCTGGTTCAGAAAAACAGTGAACATCTCCGTTATGCTCGCTCACTACAACCCGATAGACAAAACTCAGTCCGATACCTGTTCCTGTCCCCACTTCTTTGGTCGTAAAAAATGGCTCGAAAATTCTGCTGTGAATTTCAGGAGGGATTCCTGGCCCATTATCGGCGATTTCAACTATTATATATTCTTCTTCCTGATAAGTCCGAATCTGAATCTTCCCTTTGTCTCCCACCGCATCAATGGCGTTATCAATTAAATTAGTCCAAACTTGATTTAATGTAGCTCCATTACCATAGAGAAGGGGTAAATTTTGAGCATAATCTAACTCAACTGAGATTTGATGCTGTTTAAGTTTATAGTTCATAATCGTTAGGGTACTTTCAATACCTTGATGGATGCTGATGTTGCTTTGCCTAGTTGAGGCTTGATCTAAATGTGAGTAGTTTTTGACAGCACTAACTAATTGAGAAACTCGTTTGACTCCATGATCGAGTACATTAAGCAAACTTGCTTCAGTTACCATTGTCTCCAACAAAGTTAGCAAATCCTTAAAACTATCAGTCGCCACTCGCTCACTAATTTCTGACAATTGCTCTGGGGTTATTCCTGCTACAAGCAAGCTCGATGTTAATCTCCAGGCATCTTCTACCCCTCGTTCCTCTAGCCAGTTCATTAACCGATCCTCCAAGTCCATTCGCGTTAAAGGATCTAAAGAAAAATCTAGACAGATAGATTTAGTGGCATACATAAAAGCATTATGCTTTAACCTCAAGAGTACTTTCATCTGCTCTGGGGTCAAGTGTTGCTCCATATACTTAAGGAGGAGTGTATACCGTTCTAACATAGTAGTTTGAAGTTGACCCACTGCACGATGAGCAGCTGAAGCTGGATTATTTAATTCATGTGCCAAACCAGCAGCTAAAGTACCTAAGGCCAGAAATTTTTCATGACCTTGAGATAGCATTTGCATCTCTTGCCTTCGCTTACCCTTATATTCCAAAACAACCTTTCTAATTGAAGGGAAATGTGCGATCATTCGCCAAAAACTATCTTTGTCGAAAAAATATACACAGCAAGTACTTATCACTAATCCACTATAGGGGTGAGTCATCTCACCAAGCAAGGCAATTTCGCCAAAGAAAGTATCGTGACCATAAGTTCCTAAAATTAGTTCCCGATTATTCGTTTTGCGTGATACTTTGATGACTCCCTTGGTAACAATGTAAAAGTGTTTAGCTAAATCTCCCTGTTTGAATAGTACTTCTCCTGATCTAAAACAAGTTTCGATTCCCGTGTTCAAAAGTTCTAAGCGATCTTGAACGGATAATTCTTTAAACAGTGTTATTGCATTCAACATGTGAATTGCCCCCCAAATTTTGGTTCTAGCTAGTAGCTATCTCAGCTTTGATGAAACGTGATTCGATGCCCCCCCTCAATCCTTCTCCTACGAGTAGTCGGACAACTTTGTTTTGAGGAATAGCATGATTAAATTTTCTTCCTTGTCTTCCTTGTCCTCCTTGTCTCCCTTGTCTCATCCCAACCCCTCAATTCAAACTTGGTAGAGTACTAGGAGTGGGGTTGGGGAGAGGTCTGTTTTCAATTAGTCGAACTTACGTTCATGGAGAATGATTGATTTAATATGTGGAGGAAAGATACTGGTGGACTAGTTTTACAGCAACCGAGCCTTCGCCCACAGCAGAAGCCACACGTTTGACAGAGTTACAGCGTACGTCTCCAATCGCAAACATGCCTGGAACACAAGTTTCAAAAAGAAACGGATCTCGCTTTAAACTCCATTTAGATTCTCGTTTTCCCTTTCTAATCAAATCGTTGCCAGTGACAATGTATCCATCACAATCACACTCTATTACGCCCTTCAACCAGCTCGTGTTCGGCTTCGCGCCAATAAAAACAAATAGAGCTTGAGCCGCAACGGTTTCAACAGCTCCTGTTTTTAGGTTTGCCAGAGTTAAGGTTTCTAGTTTCTCTTTTCCCGATACTTTAGCTACTTTAGTAAATGGTTTTAGCTTGATGTTTTTTGTTACTTCGATACGATCAACCAAATACTTAGACATTTTTTGTGCTAATGATTCTCCCCTGAGCAAAATAGTTACAGTACGAGCATAGTTGGAAAGATACATGGCAGCTTGCCCTGCTGAGTTGGCACCACCGACAATATAAATATCATCACCACGGCAAGAGATAGCTTCCGTTACTGCTGCACCATAATATACGCCAGCACTAGTTAATTGATCAATGCCTGATATTTCTAACTTTTTGTAGCTCACTCCCGTTGCCACGATTAGACAATGACAACTAAGCTCAGTATTATTCTTCAAACTTACGTATTTATATCGATCCTTTACTGCGACTTGCGTAACTTCTTGTGGGGCGATAATCTCCGCTCCAAATTTATATGCTTGAGCTACAGCGCGCCTCGATAAATCTCCTCCAGTTAATCCAGCGGGAAAACCTAAGTAATTTTCAATCCGAGAGCTAGTTGCTGCTTGTCCCCCTGGGGCTTGTTTTTCAATGAGTACTGTTTTTAAACCTTCAGAAGAACCGTAAACAGCAGCAGCCAAACCTGCCGGTCCACCACCAATAATTATCAAATCATAGAATGGCATTTGGGCGCGAGTTTGCAAGCCAATTTTTTTGGCAATCTCCCCAGTAGATGGGGAGCTTATTTGGGAACCATCAGGAAAAAGGATTAACGGCAGTTGCGAAAAATCTTGGTTAGCCTTCTCCATCGTATAGCGCGCTTCTTGATCAAGATCAAGATCCCGATATACATAGGGAACGTGATAACTAGCTAAGAAATCCTTGACTTGGTGTGTTTTTGGTGACCATCGACAGCCAAGAATTTGAATGCACTCTTGGACGGAGAAATGTGAATGTCTCCAAATCTCCAATAAGTCGTTGAGTACAGGATATAAATTAACTTCTGGTGGAGTCCATGGCTTGGTCAGATAGTAATCAATTTTTGTTTTATTGATGGCATGAATGGCTACGCTAGTATCGGCATATGCGGTCAACAAGACTCGTTTAGCATCGGGAAATATTTTCCTCCCTTGTTCGAGAAACTCTATCCCAGTGATCTTCGGCATTCGCTGATCAACTAAAAATAGACTCACTGATTTGTTTTGTAGCTTTAACCGTGGTAGTGCCTCTAGTATTTCTTCCCCTGAGTCTGAAGACAATATTCTGTAGGAGGAGCCATAACGATTTCGCAAATCGCGAACGATGGTGTGCAATACTTCTAAGTCGTCATCTACTACGATTATTAAAGGTTTATTCATGATTTCAAACTGCTCAATAACCTCAGACCTGGAAAATTCCATCCAATTAATGGGAAAAAGACTCAACTTGACAGTTGTTAGCTAAGTAATAAGCTTTGTTTTATTTGATTTTTCTATCAATTGGCTTTAAGGAAGATCTCAAGAAAAGCTTTAGCAGTATATTCGGTGTTATGTTGGTCTAAAGTGGCAAAATTGAAACACAGAGTACACCCTACATCTTTCCATTTTTTGAAAAAGTAACTAGGATGTTGGTTTAAAAATTACCGTTTGGCTTGATGTTTTTTTAAAATTTGAGGCAAACTATAAATTAGATATCTCTCTTGCTTTGTACTTCTCCAACTCGCGTCATTAAAGTAAAGCTGACAGTTCTAATTATTCTAGATAGCTAGAACGATTTTAATTACTAAACATTTTGGTTTGACTTACTTGATTTACTGTATTGGCTGTTTAATTGTTGATTATTTTATTTTATTTTGATTGTTTGGTTATTTTTCGTTTGGTCGATTGCTTTGATTATTGCTTATTTTAATTATTGCTCGTCTTAATTATTGATTGTCTTAATTATTGATTAATTGCTTATTTTAATTGTAAAAAAAATCAAGTTTAAATAGGCACAATGCACTAGAAAATCAAGCTAAATTTAAGAGGTTAATTATGAATTTAACTTTTCAATAAAAAAATAATATTTTGCTATTGAAACTATTCTATTTCTATGTTTATTCAATATCAGTATAAAAATAAATCATACAAAATATAAAAAAATATTAAGAAAAAATTATAATTTTTTCTTAATATTCAAAGCTTAAATAGGTTGATTTGATAGTAACTGAATCCTTTTTGTTTTTAAGCAGTCTTTAATCTTTTCTCATAAGATTTTAATTTTAGCTTGCTATTTTACTAATATTGTGTACATAGTTTCATTAAAATATAGCTACTTTGTAACTTTGTAACTTTATAACTTAAAACATATAAACTCTACAAACTATTAAATAAACTCGATGAAGAGTATCATCAAAACCAACGTCCCAAGTTCTCTTAAAACTCGATTTAAAATGCTTTGTATTCGAAATGGAATGACTATTAGCAGTAAGCTAGAAAAATCAATTCGAGATTTAATAAAAACTCAAGCAGATATTCCAGAAGAATTAGAACTTTCACTCAATGATTATGTAGTTGTTAAAGGATATATTCCAGAATCTCTTAAGCGTCAGTTCCATGCCTTTTGTGTAGAAAGAGGGATGTCAATGACCTGGGTTCTTCGATATCTGATTAAAACCTCAGTTGAAACAGATAATCAGTAGTAATTAGGATAAAATTTGACCAACGGTCAGAGCAGCGCGAAGTTGCGTTGCGGTCTTGGGGGGTTCTCCAGGCGTTTATGACGGACATGGCAGAATAATCTCTGACAAAAATGTTAATTAAAAATAAAATTTACGGCTTGATTTTGTCAAGTTTAACTACAAAGTTTTTCCTATTTTCCTAAAAATAACTGTTTAAAAAAAGTTCGGAATAGTAATATAGGCATGTCAACTATTATTACCTTAGTAGTTTTAGTTAAAGCAAAGCTAAAGATTTTTCAAGGTTTAGCGATTTTATTAATAACTGAAACTACTATCTTGGTATAAATCAAAATAAATTTGCAAGTAATATTTTAGTTTCCTAGCGTCATTAATAATACATTACTTTTGCAACTTTATAGCTTTTTAGAAAATTTTTAGTATACAAGGTAAAAGTTCATGTCCAAGCCAGTCTTGTTAGTGGTAGACTACAGTACCCAAGTTCTACAAACTGTTACCAAAAATCTCGTTAATGAATATGGCGATCGCTTTCAAGTTATGGGAGCTGATTCATCTAAAGTAGCTTTGGAGAAACTCAAGATCTTAAAAATACAAGATCAAGAATTAGCATTAATTCTCGTCAATCAGCAAATGCCAGAAATATCTGGTGTAGAATTACTGGAAGATTCAATAGATATTTTTCCAGATGCTAAGAGAGTTCTCGTAACGGCTGGTGGAAATATGCAACCAGTTAATACTGCCAAAGTTGATTATTATCTACCTCAGATTGATGATTCTCCTAAAGAGGAACTTTATCCAGCCCTCAACGATTTACTGGAAATGTGGCAAGAAGAATTGATGCCATCTGTGGAAGGAATTCGTCTCATTGGCAACCGTTGGTCACCAAAGCTTTATCAAATCAGAGACTTCCTAGCTCGAAACTGGGTTTCCTACCAGTGGATAAATATTGAATCTAAAGAAGCTCGTTGTTTAATTAAATGGTTTTTCCCTGAAGAGGATAGTCTGACTAAACCTCTAGTCTTATTTCCCGACGGTTCTAAACTCATTAACCCAACTTTGGAGCAAATCGCGGAAAAGATCGGTCTACAGATGCGTGCAGAGAAACCTTTTTATGACTTAATCGTAGTTGGTGGAGGTCCTAGTGGATTAGCTGCTGCGATATACGGAGGTGCAGAAGGATTAAGAACACTGTTAGTTGAACGTGAGGCATTAGGTGGTCAAGCTGGCACAGCTCCGCAAATAGATAATTACTTAGGCTTTCCAGTTGGCTTGAGTGGCGACGATCTGACGAGACGTGCTGTTGCTCAAACTAAGAAATTTGGCATAGAAATTCTCATTCCTCAGGAAGTTAAAGAAATTCGGGTGGATGGTCCATATCGGTTCATCACTCTGGGAGACGGGACAGAAATCGGCGCTTATTCGATCCTGATTGCCACGGGGGTTACTTATCGCAAACTCGACGTTCCCAGTATAGATCAGTTGACTGGAGCAGGAGTATATTATGGTGTGGGCAAAAAACCTGCTACCTGTAGTGATGAAGACATCTTCCTAATTGGTGCGGGTAACTCTGCTGGAGAAGCGGCTCTCTATTTTGCCGAGCGTGCTCGTAGCGTCAATATTATCGTGCGAAGCAATACGTTAGACGACAAAATGTCTCAATATTTAATCGATTTAATTGAGGCTACAGAAAATATCAAAGTTTGGTTTAATACTACTGTTATCGAGGCGAAAGGAACAGAGCGACTCGAAGCACTTACCCTGGATAATCGACTATCTGGGGAGCAGATTACTCTGGATGCGGATATGCTATTCATTTTAATCGGCTCAACTCCACGTTCTGATTGTCTGAGTAAACTTTTAGGTCAGAGTTCACAAGGATTTGTCTTAAGTGGAACTGATACGATTAATAGCCAAGATCAAGAAAATCGCTCCTGGAAAGAAGATAGAGATCCTTTCCATCTTGAGTCCACTGTTCCTGGTATTTTTGTCGCTGGAGATATTCGTGAAGGATCGATTAAAAGAGTGGCTTCGGCTGTAGGAGAAGGTTCTGTTGCGGTTCAATTAATTCAACAATATCTCAAACTGGTTTAAAGAAAATTGCGATAATCCTGCTGCTGTATTTTAAGGAAAAGAATCAATCTGAATCTTCATACTAAATTCGCTTGGCAAAGGTATTGTTTAATTTCTTTATCAAAGTCTTGCCATGAAATTAAGAATAACTAGTACTTGTTACTCGTTACTTGTTACTCAATTTTTTAAGTAATCTATACGAAACGGATTTAGTATCAGCACCAGGGGTTATCGTAAAATTCACTTCATTTCGATCCTATCTATGCAGAAGCAAAATTATAATGTCTGAGCAAATTATCATCGAGCCTTCACTTTTATCGGCAGATTTTGCCAATTTAGGAGAAGCAGCCAGAGAAGCAGAAACAGCGGGATCTCAAGCTATTCAAATTGACGTAATGGATGGACAATTCGTTCCTAATCTCTGTTTTGGACCAGGGATTGTCGCAGCTATTCGTCCTTTAGTTAAGTTGAAACTAGATATCCATTTAATGATTGACGAACCAGAACGTTATCTAGAAAACTTCGCCCAGGCTGGGGCAGATCGTCTCATTGTTCACCAAGAAGCCTGTACCCACTTACATCGTACTCTACTAAAGATAGCCACTCTGGGGCTGGAAGTAGGAGTTACAATCAATCCTGGTACTTCCATAGAGGCAATTGAAGAGGTCTTAGATATAGTTGATATCGTCCAAATCATGACTGTAAATCCTGGTTTTGGTGGTCAATCATTCATCTATTCTCAACTCAATAAAATTCGTCGCCTCAAAGAAATACTACGTCAAAGAGGTAGAGACATACCCATTGGTGTGGATGGAGGAATTAATGCTAAAACAGCCCCATTAGCAGTAGAGGCTGGTGCTACTATGCTGGTAGCTGGTTCCAGTGCCTATAATTCTAAACTTCCTCTAGCGCAGAACTTAAGGATTTTACATCAAGAGATTGCTCGTACCAAGTCAGTTAGAGAGCCATTGAATTCTTATGCCTAGATTCGGAATGTAATCGCCAATATCTACAAAAGTATTGTTTTTGATTGCGATCGCATTTATCAAGTCAAGCTTTTTTTTAATCATCAATCGTCAGCGATAATTCGCTGACAACTTCTAGTTTTTTAATCAAGGTCAGCGTCCAACGAATATCAATTCGTTATTGAAAATAATCATTCCGAACTCCGAACTCCGTTCGCGCAGCGTGCCCGTAGGGCATACTCCGAACTCCGAACTCACGTTAATCAATCTAGCTTAATAGCAAACTAATTATGGTCACAACTCCTCAAATCAAAACCAGCCAATCAACTAAATCAGTTGAAGAACTTTGTATTAATTCAATTCGTTTTTTAGCCATAGATGCCATAGAAAAAGCCAGCTCTGGACATCCAGGATTGCCTATGGGAGCTGCTCCCATGGCGTATGTGCTCTGGGACAAGTTCATGCGTTACAATCCCAAGAATCCCAATTGGTTTAACCGCGATCGCTTTGTGCTTTCTGCTGGTCATGGTTCCATGTTGCAGTATGCTTTAATGTATCTTGTCGGTTATGACAGTGTATCTATTGAAGATATTAAGCAATTCCGTCAATGGGGTTCCAAGACTCCAGGACACCCTGAAAACTTTGTCACTGCTGGGATTGAAGTTACCACAGGGCCTTTAGGTCAAGGGATCGCTAACGCTGTTGGTTTGGCTTTGGCAGAAGCTCATATGGCAGCGAAGTTCAATAAGCCCGATGCTACCTTAGTCGATCACTATACCTATGTCATTTTGGGTGACGGCTGTAACATGGAAGGTATTTCTGGTGAGGCTTGTTCTTTTGCAGGACACCAAGGACTAGGAAAATTAATCGCTCTTTACGACGACAACCACATTTCTATTGATGGTGCAACGGATGTGTCATTCACCGAAGACGTTTCTAAGCGCTTTGAGGCTTATGGCTGGCACGTCCTTCATGTGGAAAATGGCAACACGGATTTAGCCGCAATTAATAATGCGATCGCTGAAGCCAAGTCGGTCACTGATAAACCCACAATGATTAAGGTGACAACTACTATTGGTTATGGTGCCCCCAATAAGCAGGGGACTGCTGGGATTCATGGTTCTAAGTTGGGAGCAGATGAAATCCAATTAACTCGTGAAGTTTTAGGTTGGACAGAGAGTGAATTTGAAGTTCCCGCAGCAGCCTTAGATCATATGAGAAAGGCAATTGAACGGGGAGCAAGCTACGAACAAGAGTGGAATCAAGTTCTATCTAGCTATAAGTCTAGCTATCCCGAAGAAGCAGCAGAATTTGAGCGTTTTATCAGTGGTCAACTACCTGATGGCTGGGACAAAGTTTTACCTACCTTTACTCCTGAAGATAAAGGATTAGCAACTCGTAAATATTCCGAAATTTGTCTCAACAAACTTGCGCCTATAGTTACTGAATTAATCGGTGGTTCAGCAGATTTAACTCACTCTAACCTAACTGAGTTAAAAGGTTTCGGTGACTTCCAGCAAGGTGCTTACGAAAACCGTAACCTTCACTTTGGTGTACGGGAACATGCTATGGGTGCCATTTGTAACGGGATCGCTTTGCATAATTCAGGATTAATTCCTTACGGCGCAACCTTCTTGATCTTTACCGACTACATGCGGGCAGCAATTCGTCTATCTGCTCTTTCGGAAGTTGGTGCAATCTGGGTCATGACTCACGACTCCATCGGACAGGGTGAAGATGGCCCTACCCACCAGC
>CBDUCX010000003.1:0-49853 GCA_965365755.1 uncultured Pleurocapsa sp. | reverse complement strand
TAATACGCTTGATATTACTACAAGTTGTAATATAGTCTCGGTAGACATAAATTGACTATCAGCAATAATCTTATTCATTATCTTGCCGATAATACTTTTTTTATACTTCTTTTTCTTCCTGCTTTAGTTCTACTACTTTAAGTAATTGGTTTTCCTCACAAGTTCCTCAATATTTAGTTATAAAATGGTTTGTTATGGGGACGTAACTTAAAAACTTTTATTTTGATCTAAATTGTTAAGCAAATTGTAATAGTTTACTTATGGGTTATAACTCCATTCGGATTTGAAAGCTAACTTGAACAGCTAGGTTGGTTGTCTGAGCTAGCTATTGGGTTATTAATATGAGGCAGAAGATGATTATGAAAGCTACACAACTACTTAGTCAATATCGATATGGAATATTAGATTTCAACGGTGCAACCCTACACTGCGCTCATCTGGAAGCTGCTGATTTAACCAGGATCAACTTAACTAAGGCAGATCTCAGCGATGCTGACTTGAATGATGCCGATCTTAGTGGTGCTTGTTTACAACAGGCTAATCTGACCAACGCTAACTTGAATAATACTAGTTTAGTAGGTGCAAATTTATCAGAAGTTAATTTGATTGGTGCGGATTTAGAAAATGCCGACCTTAGAGGAGCAGATTTGAGTGGTGCTGACTTACGCTGCGCGAACCTCCATGGAGCAGATTTGTCTAGTACGAATTTAACTGATGTTGATCTTAGTGGTACAGATTTAACAAATGCAGATTTAACTGACGCCAAACTGGCAGGTACTGATATTTGTGTAGCTGTAACTGATGGAGCAACTATAGATCAAATAAACTGGGGTGCTTGTGAAAGAAAGCAAGAAAACACATCCCATCATTGGGTTACTTGGTCTGGAAAGTAGATAAGTAGAAAGTAGATAAGTAGATAGTGGTCGGTGGTTAGTGGTTAGTGGATAAAAAGGCAGTCAACTGCCAAGACATCTACTTACCCGCCACTGCCAAAATCTAGGATTAAAGAACGGCAACAGTCGCAGCAGATTGCCGAAATTAGTCTTGAGCGCAATTTCTCAATATCAAGGATTACATCTTCATCTAAACCTTTAAATAGTTCTGAAACACCTCAAGCAGTATATGATTGCGTACATACATGAACTTAAATAAAATAACGAGGTGAAGATGAGTTCTAAGAAATTACAACCATCAAATTCCCTGAAATTATCTGGCAATATCAAGGCGCGCAAAGACATCAGTGCAGTTACGAAAGTAGGTTCTTATCTAGCGATTGGGGTAGATGAAGGCGTTGGTGAGACTGAAGATGAGAACGTGATTCAAGTGCTTAGAGAGGTAAATTCTGAACACTATGAGGTGAGTCACGAGATTTTACTTTTTAAGGGTAGCAAAGAAGAAGGCAAGGAGTTGGACATTGAGGGAATCGATGTTGAAGGCGATATGATGTATGTTGTTGGTTCCCATTCACTTAGACGCAAACGCATCAAGTCGGATAAGAAGTATGCCAAGAACCGAGAAAAGTTTCGAGATGAAAAAATCGATCATCAAAAGAATCGCGATTGGCTGTATCGGGTCACTATCGACTCTAATGTAAACGCTTCAAACCTAGAAAGGATTAGCCTGCGAGACATTATTAATACAGATGAGGTTCTCAAGACGTTTAGTAAAATCCCCAGTAAGGAAAATGGAGTCGATATTGAGGGAATCACCGTCAAGGGAGAATGGCTCTATGTTGGTTTTCGTGGCCCTGTATTTCGTGGTAACTACGTGCCAGTCATGAAGTTTAAATTTGAAGAACCTCAAGAAACTTATGAACTTCTTTATGTGCAGCTTGGTGGACGTGGCTGTCGAGATATTGTCAGCGTGTCCGACGGTTTTCTGATTGTGGCTGGACCTATCGGCGGTGGTTCTGCATCTTACGAATTGTATTACTGGGATGGCAAGGATACAATTATCGGGGATGATCGTGCTGACGAAGATATTGGTAAGGTTGAGTTGCTGGGGGAGATTCCCACACCGGAGGAGGGCAAGGCTGAAGGACTGGCTGTTGTTGAGGAGGGATCAACTTACTATGATGTCATCATCGTCTATGATGGCGTTGAAAATAATGTCGCGCAATGTTTTCGGGTTGACAAATCTCAGTAAAAAATGTAAGTCAATATAACTAAATCACTCAAAATGGATATAATTCTAATGATTTTGGAAATAAAGGAGTGAGTTATAGGGTAATGTCAAGAAATATTCTAGATATCATACCAACGAAGAATAGCAATCGAAATTTTATGCTGGAACTCTATTGGCGGTTTAAGCGGCATCGAGAGGCACAAAAGAATCGGCAAAGGAACACCGAAGAAGTTTTTACAGAGATTTATCTGACAAATAAATGGGGTGGATCTAAAGGAGAGTTTTGTTCAGGGTTGGGATCAACTGATGAACAAATTGTGTCTCCATACGTTTCTATGATTGCCGAAAAGGCTTCTAGTGAAGGTTTTTTGGGGTCAACTTTTGTTGATCTTGGGTGTGGGGACTTCCGTGTAGGCAAACAGTTGCTGCCATATTGCTCGAACTATATTGGTGTCGATTTGGTTAAGCCACTCATCAACAGGAATCAAGAACAATACGGTAATGAAACTACCCGCTTCATGAATCTGAACATTGTGGATGATGCTTTACCCGAAGGTGACGTTTGTTTTATCAGACAAGTATTGCAGCACCTATCTAACCAGCAAATAGCGACTGTATTACCGAAACTAAAAAGGTATAAGTGGGTGTTTATCACAGAACATTATCCCACAGACAATGATGGGATTACGCCCAACAAAGATAAGGTTCATGGATGTGATGTAAGAGTTTGCTACAATTCGGGGGTCTATTTTTCAGAGCCTCCTTTTGCATTACCAAAAGATTCGTGCAGCAAGGTCTTAGAAGTTCCAGGAAGTGTCGGAGAAAGGAGTGACCCAGGAGTAATCCGCACGTTTCTTTACAAACCTAGTAGAGGGTGAGCGAAATTTACGGTGGCAAAAATTAATTTTCGTGTTGTTGAAGTAACAAGTCCCAAAGGATTCCTAAAGGATTTCCTAAAGGATACCGCTTCGCATAAGCTCCTTCGTCGCCCTAAAGGATTAGCTGAGTCCTTCGGACTTGCTCCGCAACCGCGTCCGTCACCGCTTCGCATATAAAAAGTAACAAGTAACGACAAAAAAGGCCGATACTCGTTACTTGTCACTCGTTACTCATTAATTAAAGCGTCGAATTCCCACACCTTTTTTCGTTCACCCCCTAGTAGAGACTAACAATCAAAGCGAACTTACACACTCCTAATTAAACTATCTTCAGCACTTTTTTCGCTCTCTGGGATGAGATTTACACCGAGATTGACTAACTAAGGGGATCGAATCCTAATTGCTGAGTAATACGTTCCCTGGCAAAAATGCGATAGTCGCAGAAATGTTCACCAGCAGCACACAAGCCTAAATAAATATTGAGTAATTGAGGCTTGGTACGTAGAATTTTCCAAAGCTGTTGCCAAAATTGCTGGCGAATTTCCCGTCTTTGCCAGCCTTGACGCCATAACAACCTGGCTACCAATTGTATTGCTTTGCGAGGAGGAAAATGTGGGCTTTGCTGTAGCGATGGATTGGCAGTAACCTGAATACATTGCTCAAAACAACGCCGAAGATAGTTTTTCGGTTCGTACAGAGTCCAGATCATCTCAAGGTACTCCTTGGCAATTTCTGCTACAGGACGAGTGGGCACAAAATTCATCAAGGAATTAGTATCTCCTAACCCGACATCACTGAAACCCTCACCTAAACGCTGTTCTTTTATCAGTCGTTGCCAAAGATCAGTATTGGGCAAAGCTTGTAAAACATTGAGCATTGGTTGAGGGATACTAGTTTCTTCGACAAAAGCTTGAATTCGCTCCCCCGCACCAGCTTTTTCTCCATCAAAGCCCAGGATAAATCCAGCATAAATTATTAACCCAGCTTGGTTGATGATGCGACAGGCTTCTACCAGAGGGCTGCGGATATTTTGAAACTTGTGAGTGACTTTAAGGCTTTCTTTATCGGGGGTTTCAATACCCATAAATACCTCAGAAAAACCAGATTTGACCATCAGTTCCAAAAGTTCGGCATCCTCAGCCAAATCAACAGAGGCTTCAGTAAAGAAAGTAAAAGGATAATTGTGCTCCTGCATCCAAGGAATTAATTCCCGCAACAGACGTTTAACATTGCGCTTATTACCAATAAAATTATCATCAACCATAAAAATAGCTCCCCGCCAGCCCAAGTCATAGAGGGTTTGTAATTCTGCTAGGATCTGAGTTGGTTCTTTAGTACGAGATTTGCGACCATAGAGGGTGGTGATGTCGCAGAATTCGCATTGGAAGGGGCAACCGCGAGAAAACTGGATTGCCATCTTCAAGTAAGCATCTCTATCGAGTAGATCGAATCGAGGCATGGGGCTGAGAGTTATATCTGGCTTTTCCAAAGCACGAAAGACTCCTGACTCTTTATCTTGGGCAAGTGCTTCGAGAAATTGAGGAATCGTAATTTCTCCTTCATCTAGAATTAAGTAGTTAGCTCCAGCTTGCTCGCTTTCTTCTGGTAGTGAGGTAGGATAAGGACCTCCTACCGCCACTTTTTTTCCTAACTGCTTTGCTTTGGTAATTTGGGCCAGAAAATCTTCTTTCTGTGCTATCATCCCAGAAACAATAATAAGCTCGCACCACTCCCAATCAGCATCGGTTTCTTCCTTAACATTACGATCATAAAATCTAATTTCCCAATCTTCTGGTAATAGGGCGGCTACAGTAATAATTCCCAAAGGTGGAATAACTGCCTTGAGATTGGCTAACTCCATGAATTTGTCGTAAGACCAAAAGGTTTTAGGAAACTGGGGATAAAGTAATAGAGTTTTCATTGGATATTCCTTTAACTCAAGTAAAACTTGGCTTATTTATCTTTCACTATTACTTAAACTCAGTAAACAATTCCATTAAATTATCTATAATTAACTATAATTAACAAGATCTATGAATTTCTCTTGCCAATTTGATTGTGAAGTATCTACTTCAATTACATAAGCTTGTTCTGCTGTGGTGAAGGCTTCAGCTTGTTCCTGTTGGGTAGTAATTAAATCAACTGTAGCGTCGGATACATCATTTTGGCGTTGTTTCAAGCGATCGCATAATACAGATATGGGTGCAGTGCAGTAAAATATCTTCAGAGGTATGTTATTAGCTTGAGCTTGAGCAATTACAGGTTGGCGTAGGTTAACACGATCATACTTGGCATCCAGAATGACGGTATATCCTTCCTTAGCTAACATTGTGCCTAATTCTAAAAGACGTTCATAGGTTTTTTGAGTCATCTCTGCTGTGTAGATGCGATCTGTACCTGAGCGATCTAAAGGTATTCCCCCCAGATGTTTGCGAACGGCATCTGAGCGAATTTGAATTGCACTTGCATTCCTGGCGATAGTTCTGGCTACTGTACTTTTACCTGAACCAGATAAGCCAGACATGAGAATTAAGCTACCTGGCTTGCTTTGAGTATATTGATAGGCTTGTCGATAATAGTCCCTGGCTTCTTGCTTTGCTTGTTGTCGATCTTTTTCTCCCATTTGGGAATCGTCAAGTAAAAAGGAGTTTACCTTAGCCCTAACATAAGCTTGTCTGGTCAAATATAAGGGAAATACTAATAATCCCCTCCAATCTCCCGTATATTCGAGATAACTATTGAGAAAGGCATTGGCAAACTTTGGCTGGCTTCTGGCTTCTAGATCCATTACGGTAAACGCCACATCGTACATTGTATCGACAAAGCGAAATGACTCATTAAATTCAATGCGATCAAATAATTGGATTTTATTTTGCCACAAGCAGATATTTTTGAGGTGTAAATCACCGTGGCATTCTTTGATTTTGTTTTGCTTAACTCTAGCTTGGAATAAATCTTTTCTTTGAGTAAAAAATGAATCGGTATAAGCTTTTGTAGCTGCAAATTGTTCTTCTGTTTGGACAGTACCTATATATTTTTGAGACTGCTGATAGTTTTCTGTAAACGCAGTACTAATATTAGCAACTGTCCCAAAACTGCTAATGTAATTATTTGTTTCAGCGTTGTTATGGAATTGAGCGACAATTTTGCCTAATTCCATCATGCGATCGCACGTTAGCTTTCCTGCTTCTAAAAGATTGCTAAACAAATTCTCTTGAGGAAACTGGCGCATTTTTAAAGTATATTCTAAAACATTTTCTGAATTATTGAGAATTAGCTTGTGGTCACAATTGCTAATAGGAATAACTTCTAAATATAATTCAGGGGCAATTTTTTTATTTAGTTTTAATTCTGTTTCTAAAAAATACTTTCTCTTGTCTAGACTAGAATAGTCAAGAAAACCATAGTTAACATTTTTCTTGATTTTGTAAGCATATTTTCCTGTTAAAAAAACATAAGAGGCGTGAGTCTGAATTAGCTGAATATTCTCTTGAACAGTATGAGGATAAAAATCTGACTGTTGCATCCGAGTAATCAAATCAAAAATATCAGTCATATCAAGAAAAGTATTACTCTAACTGATTATTAATTAACTAACAACTAACGACTAACGACTAACGACTAACAACTAACCAATCACTGTTTACATATTATACCCCGATACATTTCACCCAAATGAGCAATAACGTCAATTAATGTCAGTCGAAAATCAGTAAGATGTTCCGTGTTCAAACCTTCAAATTTCAGTTGACGTTCCAGATTATCAATCAATTCCATATGAATCTCAACAACCTTATTCATCGGTAAATTGATAAAAAAAGCTTCTTCCACAAAGCGATCAATTAGATTATTAATATTGTCTTCATCTGAAAAATAATCAAATAAAATTTGTGAGTAGATTAGTTTAAGCCTTTCCAGTAATCGTCTTTGTTCTAAAGTTGAGAGATTGTTAAAAAATTGCTGAGGATCTCTTTGAAAATATATACTTGAATATCCTAATCGCTCATTTAGTTTGGAATTTAAGCGATCTTGTTGAGATTTATGTCTATCAACTTGAGACTTACTGACAGTTTTAGACATTATAAGGCTTCCTCAAGGATATTGAAAAAAACGAAGATTCAGTATTACTAACTCAAGTTTAAGTAATACTGCTTGCTGCCATATTTTTATTTTTTACTTTGCTCATTACTATTACCCCAATTATTTATCTAGCACGTAGCATATCAATACTGGTTTACTAAAGTTTTCAGACCCATTGACAAGTTAAGTAGTTTTTTAGATTGGTCATATCTTTTTTCCTTAGTATTTTCTAAATTGGGCATTTCTTGCCAACAATTACGGCAAAACCAGTACTCTCGATGATTACCAAAATGGTGCAGCATTGGAGTAGAACAACAAGGGCAGATAGTTAAAATGTTCATAATAATTTAAACCAAGTATTTAAGAGCAAAAATATCAAACATATTTACTTTTTATTTAATAAAAAGATCTCATTACAGCTAGTTCTTTTTGAGGTTGATTAGCTGGTAAATTTTGACAGGAAACTATTTTTTCTAGTACTTGTTTGCCGTTTTGTTCGATATAAACTTCCAGCCATCCTTCAGGTATAGCTGACAATAAAATTCTTTGTTGAGGAAAGACCACTTTTTCATAATTGCAACTATCATTGGCTAATACCCGAATAAGCTGCATTTTATGGGTAGAATTAGTGTAACAATACAGTGTCTCTGAAGTTACTTGAGCAGTTGCCGAATAAGCTGGTGGCATAATTGTTTTCTCCTCGTTCCTATGTTTGATCCCAATCATAGTTTTTAAATTTGAAGAAGTTGTGAGGATTTGGAAAACAATCTACAGGATATTAATTATTTTGGTAAAGATTTATGACAACTATTTAAGAATTGAGTCATAAAATTAACTCGTCAGGGCTGTTAGTGGTTAGTGGTTAGTTTCCAGCCGAGGAATCCAGAGATTTGGCTAGCTAGGGTCAAAGAATCGAAGGGCTTATTGATTACACCTTTTGCCCCTGCACTGTAAAAACGACGGCGATCGCTCGCTTGAGCTTTGGCAGTAATAAAGATTGTGGGGATATGCTTTGTTTTGGGGTTAAGTAATAACCTTTCTAGAGTCTCTAATCCGTCTACTTCGGGCATCATCGCATCTAAGAGAATGGCATCAGGCTGTTCCGTTTCAGCGATCGCCAGACCTTCCAGACCACCAGAAGCACCCATCATTTCCCAACCAGCCTCGGACTCAAGACAGAAACGGGCTAAGGTTTTAATGTCATCTTCATCATCAATAAACAAAATACGCTTCGTGTTCATTTTGCCAAAGGTTATTGTATCGATAAATTCTGTTTAATTTAATATCTCAAATTTCATATTACAGCATTAGTGAAGTCAAAAGTCAAAAGTCAAAAGCCAAAAGGATTCTAAGTTATTTTATACTCCCGACTGAAAGTATGTTTTGCTAATCGGATTTAGTATTAGTATCCCATTGCAGAGTTTCTGTTTCCATCCCCTCGCGGGGTTAAGGATTTAAAAGTTAAAAAAAAATTGTACCCATAGTGTCGCGCCACCACGAAGTTTCCATCCCCTCGCGGGGTTAAGGATTTAAAAGTTCTCTTTTGTCATCTCAGACTGCTGCAGCTGAAGAACTTCGTTTCCATCCCCTCGCGGGGTTAAGGATTTAAAAGTGGAGTGCTACTTTTCGTTAGTAGAATCTGCAGGCACTGATGTTTCCATCCCCTCGCGGGGTTAAGGATTTAAAAGATGATGATAAGAGTTGCTGTTCTTAGCACAATGGTATCTGTTGTTTCCATCCCCTCGCGGGGTTAAGGATTTAAAAGTCACTTTTTTCGATCTTGATGGCGTCAAAATGCCGCTGCAAGTTTCCATCCCCTCGCGGGGTTAAGGATTTAAAAGCAGCCAAGCTTAGTACTTGTATTATAAGGGCGCAAAACGTTTCCATCCCCTCGCGGGGTTAAGGATTTAAAAGACGAAATGGCTGATCTAGCCTTGAATACCTCAAGACTAATAAGTTTCCATCCCCTCGCGGGGTTAAGGATTTAAAAGACTGGCTTCTGAAAGCCTTACTGGGTAAGGCTCGGATCGCAGTTTTTCGCGGGATAATTTTAAACCCACAAATTAATAGAAATTAGTTGCAATAAGTAGTGACACGATCACCCTCTAACCAATATAAGTCAAGGCATCGACGGACGTTAACCAAATTACAGAGCTTTCGGCAATTTGGCTTAACCCGCGAATACTGATAGGAAACACAAGCTAAGATAGAGTAAGATTTATTTAATTGTCGAGGTGCTATTAAATGTAATAGTATCAATATAAATTTATAAATCCTGAATTATATATCTTTTTATAAGATTTGCTTAAAATATTTTTACATAAGAATAAATACCCTTGATCTAGTTAATAACTAGCCTTAGTAGAGCGATCGCTCTTATTAAGAAAAACTGCAAAACTTTCTCCTGTTAACTAAAGTAAAACTCCCAACTCCCAACTCCGAACTCCCAACTCCGAACTCCGAATTCCGAACTCCGAACTCCGAACTCCGAACTCCATTAATGTAATGGTAAAGAAAAATAAAAGGTACTACCTTCACCATAGACACTTTGAACCCAGATTTTGCCACCGTGTTGCTCGACGATATGTTGACAAATCGCTAAACCCAAACCCGTACCACCTTTTTTACGGGAATCGGAAGCATCTACTTGTTGAAAGCGCTCAAAAATAGTTTCTAACTTTTCTTGAGGTATCCCTCGTCCATGATCTTGAACAGAAAAGAGAATTTTTCGTTTTTGTAGTTGAGATCTGATCCAGACTTTACTATTGACATGAGAAAACTTAATTGCATTGCTCACTAAATTAGTTAAGGTTTGAATAATGCGATCGCGATCGCCCCAGAATTTAATCGAGGTAGAATCAGTTTCCAGTTTGATTTGGTGTTCATTAGCCATCGCCCTCAAAGTATCTATTGTCTGTTGGATTAGCTCAGCACTATCACAGGGTTGTTTTTCAATTTCATCTTGTCCCGACTGCATTCGTTCTAAGTCCAGAATATCGTTAACCAAACGTTCCAGGCGATCGCTATTCCTCAGAGCCATATCTGCCATTTGCTTTCCTGGTTCAGATAATTCTCCTAAACGCCCTGCACAGAGTAACTTAATCACTCCATGAATCGAAGTGAGGGGGGTGCGCATTTCGTGACTGGCGATGGAGACAAATTCGCTTTTCATTTGATCGACAGCCTTGCGATCAGTAATATCGTCGATCATTGAGAAAAATCCCTTCACCTTACCATGGGAATCCAAATCGGGAATATAGGTTGCACTCATCCAAGAGTGATTCCCGTTTTCGCTAAGCGGTTGATATTCAAAAGTAACAGCCTGACCCGCTAATGCCGTCTTAATGTAAGGCAGCATTTTTTGATAGTTGTCTTTGCCGACAATTTCTCTGATCGGTCGTCCCAATATACTGGCACGGGATTTACCATACCAGGTTTCGTAAGTACGGTTATTGTAACGATAACGCTGCTGCTTATCTATATAGGCAATTAAAACTGGCAAAGCATCAGTAATGAGCTTTAACTGTTCTTCGCTGCGCTGAACAGATTTCTCGGCTTGAATGCGTTCGCTGACATCCATAATCGTCTCGAATACTTTGAGGACTCTTCCTTGAAAATCTACTGTTGGTTCACCTCTACTTTCTACATATTTGATCTTACCGTCAGGTAATAGCAAACGATAGTTAAACTGCCAGGGTATACCTTCAATGTGTCCTTTACGCAGTGTCTTTTTAACTAACAGACGATCCTCTGGATGAACACGAGCTAAAATTTCTTGGCAGGATGGTAAAGATGACTTCTTAGGAAAACCTAAGATGGCAAACAATTCTTCCGACCAAGCTCTCCTTTGAGTTTCGTGATTATATTCCCAACTTCCTATTTTGGCGATTTTTTCCGCTTTTGCTAGTAGGGCTTTCGAGGCTCGAAGTTTTTCTTGTGTTTGCAATCTTTCCGTAATATCTTTAAGGACAACTGTAAACAGCATTCCTTCGCGAGTTTGCAGTTTAGCAATGGATGCTTCAGCAGGGAACTCCTCACCATTTTTGCGACGACCAAATACCCCACGGCTACGTTCAGCCATTTGACGAGAGTGCTCCGCCGAATTACCAAATTGTTGAACATGCTGACGATGTACTTGGCGAAATACTTCAGGTAAAAGAATATCCAGAGGTTGTCCAACTACTTCCTGAGCTTGATAGCCAAAAATATGCTCGGCACCCAGATTAAATAATTGAATCCGTTGCTGTTCATCAATAGAGATAATCGCCTCGTCGGCATTATCCAAGATCCCAGTTAGCTTTTTCTGATTCTCTCTCAGCGCCGCTTCCGTTTGTTTGCGCTCGGCTATTTCTAATTGGAGTAGATTGTTGGTGGTGCTTAATTCAGCAGTACGTTGGGATACCAAACCTTCCAAATTATCTAACAACTGAGCCTGGGATAAAGCTACACCAATTTGATCGGCGATCTGCTTTAAGAGTTGAATTTCCTGTTCTTGCCACTGTCGGGAATTATGACATTGATGGGCAACCAACAGACCCTGGAGTTCATTTTGAGAAAGAATCGGCACAACTAGTTTAGCCTGAATCTGAAACTGTTTGAGTAGCTGCTTGATATCTGGCGAAATAGGCTCCATAGCCAGATCATCAATTTTTAGTACCTCTCCCTGACGATATCTAGCTAAATTTTCACCCATCAGCAAAGGATCAGCTAGCTGATAATCTAACATGGGAGGTAAGTCTGGCAGAATTGACTCGCTGATCGGGATAGCAGTATGGTTCGGTTTTAGTACCATCATCAAAACGCGATCGCAAACTAAAAGATGCTGTACTTCAGTAACGGCAGTTTGCAGAATATCATCGATCTCAATCGACATGCGAATTTTGCGGGTGATCTCCGCTAATAAGCTGATCTGTCGATACTGTTGTTCTAGCTGATTCCAAACCCGACGCTGTTCGGTAATATCAATACCTGTAGCAATAATAAATTCTACTCTCCCACGATTATCAAAGAGGGCAGTATTTGACCAAGAAATTAGATGGCGGCTACCATCCTTGGCGAGCCAATGGTTTTCATATTGGTTGGGTAATTGTCCTGTGAGTAATCGCTCAAATACCGCAGCAACTACTGTTTGTTCTTCAGTGGGAATTAATAGTTCCCAGATCTTGCGACCAATAATTTCGGCAAACTGATAGCCAGTAATTTGTTCACAGGTATGATTAAAACTGACGATTGCCCCTTGTTTGTCTAATACTGCTACTAATGCCCCAACGGTATCAATGATGGCATTGGAAAAATCTCGTTCTTGTTGGAGTTGAATTTCTGCCTCCTTGCGATCGCTAATATCTCTAGTAATCGCTAGTAAAGACGTAACCTGATCTCCATCTTGCAAAGGAACGACGTGAGTTGATAACCAGCGTGCTGTCCCCTTCAAACCAATTAGTTTAAACTCTAATTTAGCCGATTCTCCTGCAAATACCCTGTCAGTCAGATCGCTAAAGGCTCGACGATAGCGAGGCGTAATTAAGGGATAAAGGGATTTGCCGACAATATCTGCCGTCGAATTAGCTTCCACGATAACTAATCCCGCAGGATTTATCTCTAGCACTTTGCCATCTTGGTCAAGTAAGACAACGCATTCTAGTTCAGACTCCATAATGGTGCGGAGTATGTTCTCACTTCTGGCTAACTTTTGTTCCGCTTCCCGTCTGAAGGTAATATTTCCCGCACCAGTCTGCTCTTTGGCAACACATATAGGCGGCAAGAATTGGATTAAGGTTTTAGCATTTATTACCCCAACTAATTCCTGAGTTTCATTCAGAATCGGCAAATAGCTGATTGAATGCTGTTGCAGAAACGACCAAATAAACTGAATATTCTGGCATTGTTGATATCTTAGAGAAACCACTGGCTGACTCATTACCAAATCTACAGTAGTGGTTTCTAGGTTAATTCCTGTAGATATTGCTTGCAGCACATCACCTTGAGTCAGAATGCCAATTAATTCTGTGTTGACTATTAAAATATAGTCGAGTTTTTGTTGCCCAAATAAAGCGATCGCGCTCTGCAATAAAGTATCTGGCGCAACGGTTACAGGATTAAATTCAAAGCATTGATCAATGTACACTTTTGTCAATCAGCCGCAGGATATAATCTAAACTTGCAGAGTAAGTAAAAGGTCTATTTACTAAGTTTACCCCTAGGATTAAAAACAAGTTTAGTTTTAGCTATCTGACTTAACTTTAAGTTTTCCTCACAAGATTCTCAAATTGTTGGTCTAAATTCAGTTAACAGATGGAACTTTTAGACGTTAACTAAATCGGTAGTATCCTAGATGTTAGAGCAATTAATTGATTTTCTGCAATCGGAATTAAAGATTTCTGCGGGTGCAATTTCTTTAGCACAGAGAACTCAGGACTTAGAGCCTAATATTTTACCCATAATTCTCTGGCAATATGGATTGCTCAACACGAAACAGTTAGACGAAGTTTTTAATTGGTTAGAAGTATCTTAGTCGAGAACGATGAAAATAAATCAAGAATATATCTACTCTTTCCCTAATGCTAGTTGTACCCTGAGAGTTATTCAGCATTTACGTAACTACTATCAATCGTACTTAGATTCGGTGGCAGTTATCAATCTCATTGATCGTTGGCTAGTTAAAGTCAACCTAAAAGACTCCATTTCTGATCAATTAACAAAAAATCTTCTAGCTTTCTTTGACGAAATGGGAGTTATTTCTCAACCATCCACCAAAATACTTAATGCTTTGGCAAGCTTAGAGCAAGGCGAATCCCCTACTGTGGTTATGAATTGTTATCAGGTGGTAATAGTAGCTCATGGTGAACCAGAAACGGAAGAAATTGAAATATTTCGCGATCAGATTGTCCATAGATTAGGTTACTGTCCACAAAATATGGCTTGACACTCCCGCCGATTTTTAGTAGCTATCCAGTGACTTCTGACTTCTGCGTTAGTCTTGATCACAGTAGTCTGAGCAATTAACAGCTTGCTCAGTAAGCACTATAGATGGATGCACTGCACAATTAAGATAATTATTGTCGTCAAAGAACTTACAGTTCCTACAAGGAGATTGACAAATGGGGAGGAGAGGCACACTCCTATTCTTTTTCTTTGCTGTTATAAACTTTTGAAGAACCTCAAGTAATGCCCAACTAACCATATACAATACTGCCATCCACAAAAAGAAGATGTAAACAGTATTGTCCGATTGATGATTGGGATGGATTATGATGTTGGGCTCTTCTTCGACAACCTCACTCTGATGCATAATTGTTGAGTGAGAGACGTATTCATTAAATTTAATGTTAACTGAAAACTTGTCTAAATCCATGGCTAACACCCCGTTGTTTTAAAAGAGGTTATGGAAGACTTTTGTGCTTTTTGCTTTTGCCTCTATGTCATTGTACTACCAACGAAAGTCTTGACATATAAAGATTTATGTGTTTAACAATAGCTCGGATAAACTTCGTAAGAAGATAGACAAATTTCTGCTTAGTCTATTTACTATAGCGATAGGTAGTTGTGTTATGACGTTGTTACTTGTTACTTTCGATCCTAATATCCTTTGTGTCCTAACCTAACTTTGTACGGCTATAAAATAAAATGGTATGCTCCCTACAAATGTGGCTTAACTTGCTTCCAGCCCACAATTTTACTACCCATACGAAATATGATGGAATTAGCTAAACCCAGCTTAAAGATTGCCTGAGATAGCGCGATCGCCTGCTCCTGGTTTACACTGGATAGATGGGGGCAGTTGGCAAAATCAAGGCAGAGAACTGTAGAGCGACCCCAAGGCTCACGAAAAATTTTGCTATCCTGGGGTAGAAAAGCGACTAGAGAACGGAATTTAGCAAGGGCAGCCTGCTCAAAGTCAGCGCTATTACAATTGAGTGGTGATTCCATGATTCCGACTCCTACTATCGGCTTAATAAGGACTCCTGATCAAGATAACGAAGAAACGGATGGTGATTGAATAATCAAGAAACTTCCAACGGTTTAAAAACTAACTTCGTCTTAATAGATTAGCACCTACTTTTTTTTCTGTGTCCTCAACTAGCCCTTATTTAACAAAAATTTCCAGTTTACCAAAGACAGTAATATTCCCTTTGCTCAGTTTTTCGCAATTATCAACTAAATTAGAGCAATTTACTAATTACATTTACAAAGTCAACCAAAATTATCAAAAATTTATTAAAAATCGTGAACCCCAAATTTGATATAAATCACCAACCAAAAGAATCTGAGGTTATTCAAAATAGTGAAGTGGTTGATAAATTACTTGGTAATCTTGAGAGTATTGCTTTAGAAAATTCTTTGGTGGAGCAAGATTCTTCTCCCCTCGCCAATTCTTCTCTCAACTCTAGTTATGTTCCACAGAAAGGGGTATACATTGTAGAAATTGAGGATCAGTTTTACCTATTAGATTACGCAGTGGAGGAAGGCGAAACGGAACCTGTAGCTGTACCTTTAAAGGTTGACAATTTAGTCAAATCACCACATCCCGAGAAGAAAAATAGCAAACTATCTTTAGACAATGATTCTAATTCTAAGTCACCCTTCTCATTAGGCAAGAAAGGCTTGTGGATAGGAATCGGGTTAGGAGTTTTATTGACCTTGGGAGGAACTCGGATATTTTCCCCTCAGACAACTGTCAGTAAAGGAAACCCTGAATCAGTTAGTGAATCTACTGCACCTGCCCAGGCAGTGACGGTAACAGAAGTAATAACTACAGATATTGATAGTACCCTAAATGTTTCTGGAACGGTTATAGCTTATGAAAGAACTCCTGTAATGTCTCAAGCAGAAGGATTACAGATTACCGATATGTTGGTAGAGCGAGGGGATATTGTCCAGCAGGGGCAAGTATTAGCAAGACTAAATGATCAGGTTTTAACTGCCGAAAAAGTTCAGGCAGAGGGCGCAGTTAATCAGGCTCAGGCACGGTTAGATGAGTTACAGGCTGGAAGTCGTAAAGAAGAGATTGCCCAGGCAGAGTCAAGAGTTGCCAATGCTCAATCAGCGATCGCTCAGGCAGAGTCGGATCTAGAATTGATACAGAAAAGAGTAGAACGCAACACCTCCTTAGAAGCAGAAGGAGCAATTAGCCGCGATCGCCTGGATGAAGTTCTTAACCAAGAGCGGGTAGCGGAATCTAGTTTAGCAGGGGCAAAAGCTGATCTCAACGAAGCCAAACAGGCATTAGCGCAACTTAAAGCTGGCTCTCGCCCCCAAACCATTGCTCAGGCTGAAGCAGAACTAGTTCAAGCTAAAGGCAGGCTACAGGCAATTGAAGCACAGCTAGCAGACACTATTATTACTGCCCCTCGTGCAGGGATGATTGCCGAACGTGGGGGGAGAGTGGGACAGATTACCTCTTCCTCGGAAATGCTGTTCACCATCATTCAAGATGGACGCTTAGAGTTAAGACTGCAAATACCAGAAACCCTAATTGATAAAATTCAGCTAGGACAGAAAGTACAAATTACTTCTAATAGCAATCAGAATTTAGCATTGACTGGCAAGATAAGAGAAATCGAACCCTTGATCGACGACAATTCCCGCCAAGCAACGGTAAAAGTAGCCTTACCTAGTGGCACGAATCTTAAACCTGGTATGTTTTTGCAAGCAGTAGTTAATACTGATACTAATAAAGGGCAAGCTATCCCTATCGATGCCTTATTACCCCAGTCTGGCAATACAGCGATCGCTTTTGTGGTTCAGTCAGATAATACTGTCAAGGCTCAGAAAGTGAAAACAGGGGAAATACTATCAGATCAAAGAGTGGAGGTAATTGAAGGTTTGCAGTCAGGGGAGCGTATTGTCTTGAAAGGTGCAGCTTATCTAAAAGATGGTGACAAGGTAGTGATTAGTAAAGAATCCCCTCAGATATAATTGGCGAAGATCTTTAGCAGAAACTCCCCAAAGCCAACCCCTAAGCGATCGCCTGGAAGCAGATTGTATATTTCCGATCTCTGGCGATTGGCTTTGCCAGTGCGCGGAGCGCAATCGCATGGTCAAAGCTGATGTTTTAGGTTTGGCGATCGCCTGGAAGCAGATTGTATATTTCCGACCTCAGAGCTTACTGAAAAATTCAGAGCAAAGTTTTTTTGAAAAGAATGCTAGTTTAATCGTCTTCTCCAATGTTGAGGATCTCTTTTGACATGAAAACAAGCAATGATATAAATCGTTTCTGATTCAATTAGATAGAATATCCCATAAGGAAATCTGCGAATTAGTTTGCGCCGTAACTCCCTGTAGACGACTGGATAAGCAAAAGGATTCCGTTAAATTTCAGATAGACTAGCATCAATTATGCGAATAAATTCTGAACCCAATCCACGACTGCTTGCTTCATACCAATTAAAAGCTTCCTGAAGATCGAATTCAGCCTCTTGTTGGAGCAAAATCTTATAAGCCTTCATTATTTTGTAATCTTTGTTTAACCTGCTCCCAAGTCGCTCCAGATTCAGGATTTTGTTGAAATGTTTCTAAACGATTGTCTAATTCGGTTTTTTGTGCTTCGGTTAAATCTATTTCTTGTGTAGTAGTGCTGATACTGTCCCAAATATCTTCTACTAATTGAATTCTTTCAGCAATATTTAATTTGAGAATTTCAGGCGGTAGTGAATTATTCATCGATATTCTGTTTTATAGATGTCATGCAATAATTTTAATCTTTAAAGGTTAACTGTCAGGTGCTACAGTCGTCACCAAAAAGTAATCTGGGATGACTGAAAAGATGCCTCGAAAGCCCCGCGAGCTAAAACCCAATTACTGCTATCACGTTACCGTTCACTTTCACAATTAGCAGATAACAAGTAGCAAGTAGTAAGTTTTACTTCTTACTTCAGGAAGAGGATTCGGAAATTGATTATTTTCTGGTCTCCATCTTCATCTCTTGAAGAAGCTTGATATCAACTTCGGAGTTACCTAATTGCTATCTGCTATTTGCTACTTGCTACTTTAGCGTAGCGGTATTAGTGCCAGGTATTGAATGAGCAAAAACACCATGAATTCGTAGAGAAAGTGACCAATCTATAGCTTTACAAATTGCCTGAAGTCGTTATATCTTACAGGTTACAAGTCGCAGTGCGAGAGAAGAGAGATTGACCATTCTTACGGGGATGTGAGCCATGAAGGGGAGGTGAGCCGTGGGAGCTTCATCTAGATTAAAAGTTCGTTCCTCGTAAAATTCCAGTTCTAGTCCAACCAGTTCTCTGCTTTTTTCCAGCCGATGCGATCCAGGGAGGTGAGCCATGAAGGGGAGGTGAGCCGTGGGAGCTTCATCTAGATTAAAAGTTAGTTCCTCGTAGTCCAACCAGTTCTCTGCTTTTTTCCAGCCAATGCGATCGCCGAAAGAATTCCAGACTTCATAATTATACTCTCTTGTTCCCTCCAAGCTCTCATAGATTTCCTTTTGGACGCTGAAGCCAAACTTGCCATTACTATTATGCAGCCATAGTTGGTTGATAGTACGTAAATCCTCACAGGGAAAATTATCAAGATCCTTATCTCTCAACCATCCTTCACTTTCCCGACTAGCAGCTTCAAGCATGACGTTAGCGGTTTCCTCGTCAGCTTCCTTCCACTTTCCTGCTGCTAGTAGATTATGGAGTTTAGTGTAGTCTACGCCTTTTTCACTTTTGAGTACTATCTTTTTTAGCTGTTCTATCTGTCTTTGTAACCGATAAATTTCTGACTCTTTTTCTGCTAATTGATCTCGTGCCGATTGACGTTGATCAAGCAATATTACAGATTGTTGTTGCTTCTCTTTTAAATTTTGCTCTAGCTGTCTAATTTGGGATTCAAGGGATTGTTTTAATTTTTCCTTCTCTTCGAGTAACCGAGTAATTTCTGAGTCTTTTTCCCCTATTTGGGACTGGTGCGATCGCTCTATTTCTTCAAGTTGCTGTTTGTGCGATCGCTCCTTAGCTTCAAGTTTCTTGGTTAACTCTTTAATCCGTATTTGCTGTGATGCATTCTGAGGATCTCTCATGGCGAGAGCATCTAAGATTATTTCAGAAATTTTTTGTGGAGTGCGACCTCGTAACCGAATACCAAAATTTACTGTTGACCAGCCTGGAATAACTGTGTCATCAAGATGCACTGGAATCACTGCATCGTCTTTTCGCCGATTGAGTAAAATCCCGCGAATCGTTTCCCATTCTAGGGAACACCAGGACTTGGAATAGTGTTCCGAAAAAAAAGGAACAACTAGGTCAGCTTGCTCGTACATGGATTGTAGTTTGAGATCTCCGCCAACACCCAGTAATTCAATTTCATACCATTCATCGTAAAATACGCGCTCGCGAGTCAGTCTGGTGGCGAGTTCCTCAGCAACTTTAAGCACAAAATCTCGATGTTCACCAGGAAATGAAAGGGCAACTTTAAAGCGATTAGATTCTGGTTCAACAATGCCTGTCATAGCTTATCTAATTTGCCTCTATCTTGTTCTCAAGCGTCGCCATCCGCCTTTCAATCTCAGCCACTCTCTGACTCAACGGCACATCTTCTGAACAATCCAGATAAAGAGCGATCGCACTAACCACCACTTCGGTTTTGGACGTGCCAATTTTCTCAACGTAGCTGTTGAGTTTTTCCATTACTTGAAGGGGGCATTCTGATAGCGATTTGTGGTTTAGCCATAGCTTCAGTTATTAACTCTCTCTCCATGCTAATAACTGAAGTACTAAGTATTGCCAAGGAGAAATTTTTTGTAACATTTCAGAAGGGTCAATTAGCGATCGCCCGTACAAGTTTGTCTGATGCAGCAATCCTCCCGTCGTTGCAACATTTGTAGTAACATAGAGAATCATCAGGATCAAAAGTAATTTATCAGGGAGGCGCATAAATGCTCCTAAACGTCAAAAAACGAGGTAACTCACTCAGTGTCATTGTTCCCAAGGAAATGGCAGCTAGTATGGGTGTTGATGATGGAGATCAGCTTTATGTGACTAAAACTCCTTCAGGGTATGAAATATCACCATACGACCCAGATTTTGTGAAAAAGATCGAAGCTGCTCGACGAGGCATGAAAAAATATCGAAATGCCTTGATTGAGTTAGCTAAATGATAGAACCGTGCTGGCTAAATATTCATGATGTTTGTGCCATACATGGTGAAATTTTGGCAACATCAGGAGGGGCTTCAGGTATTCTGAATCAGGGAAATCTGGAGTCTACCTTAAACAAGCCCAAAAATTTGTATCACTATGGCAATGACGTAACCTTATACGAATTGGCTGCATCTTACGGTTATGGATTTGTGAAAAATCATTGTTTTGTAGACGGCAATAAGAGAGTGGGTCTGATTGCTGTTTATACATTCTTATCAATTAATGGAATTGAGCTGACAGCCTCAGAAGTTGACGCAGCAAGTTTTTTTCTAGAATTAGCTGCCAGCCTTGAAAAACAAGAAGAAAGTATGGAGAAACTATTGACACTCCAACGGCTGCATTTAACTACGCTGACGCTTCGTTAAATTAAAGCGCGTTGGATTCTCCCGTCTAGCCTCATACTTGGTACAATCGAACAATGATAGCTGAATAGCTGTTGCTCTCCCACTTATGATATTCATGGAGTGCGCGGGGATTGCCAATTACCCCACCCAGTAGATTGTCTGCATCCATTACAGATACAGGTTTTTGAAAATCTACTGGGCAACTGCGATAATCCCAAAGTGCCAAATTTTTGGCAGCATTGAAGTCGCTATTTAGTTTTGCGCCTGATACGCATTGAAACCAGTGACCATTTCTTTTCCCGATAACACCATTAACCGATGATGTTTTGGATGAATAGTGAGGAGGACGATAATGAACTTGTCGCCCTACTTTAGCCATTTTGTATTCTAGTTTTTGACCCAAATCGTAGTATGCCCAAGCATGACGGGACTCTGCATTATCAGAACGAGATTTCTTTCTTTGTTTCATCGAGGAGCGACAACCAGACAAGTCTTCTAGAATTAAGTCTGCATCCTTCCAATCTGCAAAATCAACAATTCGACGAGATACAGTGTGGTTAACTGCTCTCATCCAGCGTTGTTCCTTTTGTTCGAGCTTTTTAACAGCACGATATAACCCTGCTTTTTGAAGCTGCTTTCTTCGTTGCTGAAATTGACGACGACGGTGTTTAACTTGTTTGCCCGAAAAGAATAATCCAAACCCTTTTTTTGGTGCAGCCACAGCAATTTGATTTTGTCCTCTGTCTACACCTAATCTGTTATCTACTAGCACCTCTGGAACTTCCTCGGTGATTGAGATATTGGCATACCATTTACCCTTAAATTGGCATAGTTTCAGAGTACCTTTAGTTAAGGATTCATCCCCAGCTAACAATCTGTCTAATATAGGTTGCCAATGACAAGATTTAATTGTTATTGGCACTCGCTTGATACCAAACAAAGTTGGAAATGAAACAGAATATAATTCACCAACTTTAAATAACCGCCAGTTTTGACAATTAACTTCTGGAGGCAGTAGCTTAAATTTCTTAGTCTTCTTTCCCGCTTTACTTTTGCAGTGGCGAATAACTTGATTTGCTAAAGCTGATTTAAGAGGTGTTACTACTTTGGCAGTAGTCAACTTTTTTCTCTCTTTGATTGGTAGCTTTAGTAGTTCGTTTCCTAACTCAGTACAAGCTGATGTCGTCTCAGCAAACATAGATGCTTTGACGGCATTAAGATTATGAAATTTGAGCTTTAATGTAGTGGTGACTTGCATGGAATAATCATAGTATAATATTGTCTATGAATCAATCCTATAGACGAATAAATAATACTGTATCTTTAATCAACTACCACTTCATCTGGATTCCTAGACGGAGACGGAAAGTGCTAAAAGGTGCTGTTAAAAGCAGGGTTACAGAATTGATATACGAAAAAGCAAATGAGTTAGACTGCAAAGTGGTTAGTCTGGCAGTTGAACCAGAACACATACATCTTTTCCTTAACTGTTCTCCTCATTTAGCACCAAAACAAATAATGCACCGCATTAAAGGCTATTCTTCCTACGTATTGAGAAAAGAATTTCCACATCTTAAGAAAATGCCGAGTATGTGGACTAGAAGTTATTTTGTATCTACTGCGGGAAATGTTTCTAGTAGTACAATCGAGAAATATATTGCTGCTCAAGGCAAACAATGACTGGGGCTAAAGCCCCCGCGTCGCGATTCATCCAACGCCTAAAAGGACGTTGGCTTTCTCGACTCCCGTACTACCTGTAAGAACCATAAATTTATTTTAGGTTACGCGATCGCCTTATCGAGTAATGGCGATCGCTCTCTCTCATCACAACCGCCGAGTCAAAATTTTTGAACTTTGAATGCGCGAATTTTGAATTCAAAAAATGGTCACTAAGAATTAGCCCAATCTCTCGCCCATTCTAAAACCTGCCGTACTTCTGGCATCGTAGGGGCTTGGCAATAAAGCCGCAGTACAGGCTCAGTACCACTAAAGCGAATCAACAACCAGGTATTGTCGTTCATTCTAAATTTATAGCCATCAACATCCAAACAATCTACTACATTCATTCCTGCTACTTCCTGGGGAGTTTCATTTTTGAGGCGATTCAGTAGCTTGGCTCGAACATCCATACTAGCCAGGGGCAGATCGATGCGATCATAATGAGCTGTGAAATTAGTCTTTTTCTGTAGTCGCTGATAGATTGTGCCTAAATCTTCTCCAGACTCCACCACTGCTTCTAAGATATATAGCGCGGATAATAGAGCATCACGTTCGGGTATGTGGGTACCGTAGCCAATCCCCCCAGACTCTTCCCCACCGATCATCACTTCCGCTTGTAGCATTCTGTCTCCAATATACTTGTAGCCTATCGGTGTCTCATAAACAGAGCGTCCGTAAGATTCAGCCAAGCGGGGAATTAGATCTGAACCACTAACAGTTTTAACAATTTCTCCTGTAAAGCCTTTGCGTTCTGCCAGATGTTCAATCAAGATCGGGATTAATACCTGTGAACTAAGGAAATTCCCCTCGGCATCAGCACCAGCAATGCGATCGCTATCACCATCAAATACTAAACCAACTCGCAGACTATCAGGATATTCCTTGGCTGCTGCTTTAATCGCCTTAAAGAAATCAGGGAGATACTTCGGCAGGGGTTCTGGTGCGCCACCGTTAAACAAGGGGTCGCGATCGCTATTAATCTCAGATACAGGGCAGCCTAAAAGACGCTCTAAGCCTGTGGCTGCTGCGCCGTGCATCACATCTACATATACCTTGAGCTTCTCTGAGGCGATCGCATTTTTGATGGCAGCAATATTAACCTTTTGTTGCAAACCTCGACAATAGCTCTCCCAAGGATTGAATTTCTCTAATTTGCCTGGTTTAGCTGGGGGTAAAGACTGACCAATTTTAGCTTCAATTTGCTCGGTAATCTCAGGGGGTACAGAGCCACCAAAAGCACTTTTCACTTTAAATCCTAAATAGGCGGCAGGGTTGTGGGATGCTGTCATCACAATTGCCCCCAGGGCGTTATGAGCTTTAGCTGCCCAACTAAATGCTGGGGTAGGAGCAAAACATTCGGATAACAATACATCAAAACCAGCTTCCTGTACTGCTTCGGCGGTCAGTTTGGCAAAATCTTCCGCCATAAAACGGCGATCGTAGCCCACAATCACAGTCCGATTAGTAGCAGTATCTCCATAATTATCGGCCAAAACTTGAGCAGAGATCGGTGCTAGCATAGCTACTCGCTCAAAGGTAAAGTCAGCGGCAATCACTCCCCGCCAGCCGTCTGTACCAAACTTGATTGGATTAACAGTAAAAGCCATATAGCTAAAAATTTAGTAATTAAAGATAACACCTTCCAGATTAACTGTTTCTTTGTGGTTTGAAAACCAAATTTAACTTTAGGCGATCGCTTTTTGTTAGTGACCACTTAATTTTGTAGCAGATAAGTGTAGCTATCCAATCCACGTTCGTAATTGCTTAATAATTTCTGGGCTTCGTCAATAGTAATACGATGTTCTTTAAGGGCAAGTTCAGTACGACGACGCATAATTTCTATCAAGTCTTCAGAGTCATAGTCTACGTAGTCTAAAACGTTCTTGATTTTATCTCCCTTAACAATATGCTCGATTTGATAGCCTTGAGGGGTTATTTTAATCTGAGCCACAGTCGTGCTACCAAAGAGATTGTGCAAGTTACCCATAATTTCTTGATATGCCCCAACCAGAAACATCCCTAAATAATAGGGTTGATTATCTTTGAGGGGATGTAACTCCAACAAATCTTTAACATCCTTGCGATCAATAAAGCGATCTATTTTGCCATCACTATCGCAGGTAAGATCGGCAAGAATCCCCTTGGAAGTTGGTTCTTGATCGAGACGATGAATGGGCATAATGGGAAATAGTTGTTTGATAGCCCAAGCATCGGGGACAGATTGAAAAATAGAGAGGTTGGCATAGTAAATTGATACCATTTCACTGACTAAATCTGCTAAATCTTCTGGTACGTCGTCTCTGTCTTGAATAATACTGGCAATTTTATGGCAACAAGCCCAGTAGAGTTGTTCGGCGCGAGAACGTTCGGTTAAACTCAAATAGCCTAAATTGAATAAACTAAGGGCTTCTTCTTTCAGCTGAATTGCGTCGTGATAAGTTTCTTGATAGTTAGTCTCGTTAATCGACTGATAAGTCTCCCAGAAATTATTGAGGACTAAAGATTCTTTTTCAGCTATCAATGGGGGTAGAGAGCAATGATCATCACTAGTAGCTAAAACATCAAAAATCAGCACCGACTGATGGGAAGCGATCGCTCTACCACTTTCACTAACTAAAATTGGCTCACTGACTTCACCTTGACTACAAGCATCTTTGACCTGTGCCACGATATCGTTAGCATAGTTTTGCATGTTGTAGTTTTTAGAAGCGGAAGTGTTGGTTTTGGAACCACTGTAATCTACTGCTAATCCCCCTCCCACATCGAGATATTGCATGTTCGCTCCCATTTGTGCCAGTTGGACGTAAATCTGACTGGCTTCACGGATAGCATCCTTAATCGCAGCGATCGCCGAAATTTGCGATCCGATATGAAAATGTAGTAATTGTAGACAATCTAGCATGCCTACTGCTTCTAATTTTTGCAACACCTTTAAAATTTGCGGGATACTCAGACCAAACTTAGCGCGATCGCCTGTAGAATTACCCCAACGCCCCACTCCACTGCTGTTTAGTTTCGCTCTTACTCCCAGAATGGGCTTAATATCTAGCTGACGACTGATTTCTAATGCCAAAGAAAGTTCTTCTGGTTGTTCGATAACAATGATGGGTTTTTGTCCCAAACGCATTGCTAAGAGTGCAGTTTCAATATACTCTCTGTCTTTATAGCCATTACAGATCAGTAATGGTTGTACATCATGGCGATTCTTCTCTGCTGCTAAAGCTGCCAAGGCAATGATTAATTCGGGTTTTGATCCTGCTTCCAGTCCCAAGTTGCAGGATTTTCCATAGTCTACCAAGTCTTCAATTAAATGACGATGTTGATTGCATTTAATGGGAAAAACCCCCTGATATTTTGATCCATAATTATAGCGAGCGATCGCTTTATTCATACAGGCGTATAAACGTTCCAGGCGATCTGCCAAAATATCGGTAAAGCGAATCAGTAAAGGTAACTGGACATTACGCTGTTGGAGAGATTCCACTAATTCGTAGAGATCGAGGGGAATTCCTTTCGATGCCCCTTGAGGGGCAACCGTAACGTTACCAGCAGCATTAATCGAAAAATAAGGTTCTCCCCATCCTTTAATACCGTAAAGACCCTCACTATCTTCAATAGTCCAATTAGATGCAGTTACTGACTCCTGTTCATCAACTATCGATAGTCTGATCTTGTCACTAATCTGCTGTTGTGAATCAGAATTTAAATCAGAACTTACAGGCGAATTGCTTTTGACTACCATTAATATTACTTAATGTTACGTGGGAACAAAATTAATTTTAACCGACATATTTACGATGGCAATCTATGTATGTCTGCCAAGCTTGGGGGAGATCAAAGTCGTACCAATCTAACTGCACTGAAGCATCTAAAATAGCTTGTGGACCATTAGCCGCTCCTGCTTGGTATGATGTCGTAACATCCCAAGGCACGGGTAGGAAAACAATGTCAGCCTCGGCAACCGAATAGGGAAAGCCAAAGAAAGAGCCGTTAGGTATAGTAATGCCATTAGGATTAAAATTTCCTTGGTTCATTTTTGATAAAAAACCTAAGATAATCGACCTTTATAATCTTCGTAATCAAACTCCCTGACCAAGTTAAATCTACCATCAGCATGAACAATTGCGATCGCTGGATGTTTGATACCATTAAACATGGAAGTCTTGACCATTGTATAGTGCATCATATCTTCAAATAAAATCGTGTCCCCAACCTGCAAAGGCTTGGCAAAGTAATAATCACCCATGCCCATAAAGTCTCCTGCAAGACAGGTTGTACCCCCCATCCGATATCTCGGTTCTTCTTCCTGGGGATCTCTTGCACCTCGAATACAAGGTTTATAAGGCATTTCTAAGCAGTCAGGCATATGGGCGGTAAATGATACGTCAAGCATGGCAATAGTCGGGTCTGAGGTTGGGATTAGATCGAGAACAGTAGCGCGGAGTACCCCAGTTTCCCAAGCTATCGCCGAACCAGGTTCCAGATAAATATCTAGGTGAGGATAGCAGGCTTTGAAGTTGGTCAATACTTGAATTAGGTGTTCGACATCATAGTTTTTATACGTCATGAGATGTCCTCCCCCTAAATTAAGCCACTTAATATTGGGTAGGTGATGTCCAAAGAGTTTTTCAATCTGTTCTAAAGTACGTTCTAAAGCTTGAGAGTTACTTTCACATAAGTTATGGCAATGCAATCCTTCAATGCCCTCTGGTAAATTATCACCTAATACCTCAGCTCTGATTCCCAAACGAGATGAAGGAGACGAAGGATTATAAATATCCTGTTCCACAGGAGAATACTCTGGATTAATTCGTAAACCTGGTGATACCTGAGCCTTGAAAGTCTCTTCTTTGAATTGTGACCATTGACTTATGGAGTTAAACGAGATGTGGGTTGCTTCTGTAACGATGTCTTGAAACTCTTTGTCTTGATAAACAGGAGAATAAACATGAAGCTCTCCGCCAAACTCTTCTCGCCCTAGCTTGGCTTCAAATAGAGAGCTGGCGGTCGTACCTCGTAAGTATTTTTTGATAATTGGAAAGACACTGAACATGGCAAACCCCTTCAGTGCCAAAATTATCGTAATTCCTGCTCTTTGTTGCACTGAGTCGATTAGCTCCAGATTGCGAATCAATTTTGACTCTTCAAGGACATAACAGGGGGAAGGGATTTGGGAATAATCAGTCAACTTATTCTTCCCCATCTCCAAACACTTCGGAGTTGTTAATTGACTCATGCCACTCCAAGCCATATTTTCCCAGCTTTTCCAAGAAGGGATCGGGGTCAAGTTGTTCCACATTGAAAACTCCCTCACCCTTCCATTTTCCAGTTAAGACTAGCATGGCACCAAGCATTGCAGGGACTCCTGTAGTGTAAGCAACAGCTTGTGCGCCTAATTCTTGATAAGCTGCTGCATGGTCACAGTTATTGTAGATATAGTAGCTTTTAGGTTGTCCGTCTTTTATTCCGCGAATGTGGCACCCAATGGAGGTCTGACCTTCATAGTTTTCCCCCAGAGAAGAGGGTACAGGAAGGACTGCTTTGAGAAATTGCAAAGGAACAATTTGCTGCCCTTCATATTCAATCGGCTCAATACTGGTTAATCCGACATTTTCCAGCACACGCAGGTGTGTCAAATAACTTTCGGAGAAAGTCATCCAAAAGCGTGCCCGTTTGATAGTGGGAATATGCTTGACAAGAGATTCTAATTCTTCATGATATAAGAGATAGGACTCCCTATTTCCGATCTTAGGATAATCAATGGAGCGATGGACGGAGAAAGGAGCGACCTCTACCCAAGATGAGCTTTCATAGTATTTTCCTGGTTGGGTAATCTCTCTGATATTAATCTCAAGATTAAAGTTGGTCGCAAAGGGATGACCATGATCCCCTGCATTGCAATCTACTATATCTAGGTAGTGAATTTCGTCAAAATGATGCTTTAGTGCGTGGGCAGTAAATACCCCTGTTACTCCAGGATCGAATCCACATCCCAGGACAGCCATAATCCCAGCTTGTTTATATCTTTCGTGGTAATCCCACTGCCATTTATATTCAAATTTTGCTTGATCAGGAGGTTCATAGTTAGCTGTATCCAGATAATTTACTCCTGTTGCCAAGCAGGCATCCATAATTGGCAGATCTTGATAGGGAAGAGCCACGTTGATGACTATTTCAGGCTGAAAATCATTAATTAATGCTACTAATTCAGCAACTTTATCCGCATCAATCTGAGCTGTGTTCAAGGCTGGATGGGCAATGGTAGCGGCAATGCGATCGCATTTTTCTTTAGTCCGACTTGCTAGGAGAATTTCCGAGAATACACCCTGATTCTGGGAACACTTATGAGTGACTACATTACCCACCCCTCCTGCACCAATAATCATCACTTTCGCCATGAATTTTACTTTAACAATCTTCAGTGCATGGTTATATTACCATTTCGGGATTAAATCATATTGGGTTACCTGATATTCCATATATTACTAAAATACTTGATGATCTTGTTAGCACTGCCCAGCTGTTAATTAACCTCCTCAGATTCCTGCTGCTGTGGAAAATTACTTTCTGTGGTGGCAGTATCCGTTTTGACTTCATTAAGCTCTAGGTTTTTCAATAAGTGTCTTAATCTCATGCGCTCGATGTAAGGCCAGCCACCCTTCTCTTCTATGTCTCGCACAAGTTTATATAAATCGTTGCGAGTTTGCGGTAATGCTGCTTCAAAATAATCTATTCTAATTCGGCGATGAATTTGTTCTAAATCACGTAACAAGGATAGTAGAAATAGACTGTCCTGCTGATGTTGTTTGGCTAGGGCACAAATATCTTTGGCTGTATCTTTCAACAAGCTGTCTGAATCAATCGATTTGCTGTCTTGATCTGGAGTCATGTGCCAAATAAGCGTAAAAATGAACTTTGTCTACTTTATACAAAATTTATAACAATCTTAAACCGATTACTGAATACTTGTTGCCAAATTATATAAGTTGTTAGGTAGTATTTTTTTGGCGATCGATGGAATAGTAGTCCTTATTTGGTAGAGTAGAAAGCATCTATAAAATGGCTAATTTTTTAAGAACAGCCTATTTGCAGCATCTTTCGCGCTCGATGTTAAATCCAAAATTGACAAAATGAAGTTGACTATGAGATACCGTACGATTATTGCTAGCTGCCTAGCATTATGCTTGGGAGTTTTGACAGCTTGTAGTGGTTCTAGTGACGTAAGTAGAAACGAACTAACCTACGACGATATTGTAAATACTGGAATTGCTAATACTTGCTTAGAATTACCCGATAGTAGCCGTGGCACTATTCCGATCAAAGCAGGGGAACAATATACTATTCGCGATTTGTGTTTAGAGCCAAGAGAATATTTTGTTAAAGAAGAACCAGTTAGTAAACGTCAGAAAGCTGAGTTTATTCAGGGCAAATTATTGACTAGATATACCTCTAGTCTTGATCAGATTCAGGGAACCATCGATGCTAATACGGATGGTACTTTAACCTTTACTGAAATTGATGGCATTGATTTCCAACCAGCCACTGTTTTGTTACCTGGGGGTAAAGAAGTTCCCTTTCTCTTCACTATGAAGCAATTGGTGGCTAGTACTCCTAATAGTTCAGATTCCATTAATACTTCTACCAACTTTGAAGGTGAATTCAAAGTCCCTTCCTACCGTGGACAGGTATTCCTCGATCCTAAAGGTCGTAGTCTTGCCAGTGGTTATGATAATGCGGTAGCTTTGCCTGGACTAGCTGATGACCAAAGGTTTTCTAACGCCAATGTCAAAGAGTTTGTTGCCCGTAAAGGAAAGATGTCTCTCAACGTCACTAAAATAGATGATGAAACTGGAGAAATTGCTGGAGTATTTGAGAGCGAACAACCTTCAGCTACTGACTTGGGTGCAGAAGAACCAGAAGAAGTAAAGGTTCGTGGCATCTTCTACGGTAGAGTTGAATCTAACGCTTAGACAGTTGATTTGATAGTTAATTGAAGGAGCTGTTTCAAGCTATCTAAATTAACTGGTCAATAAAAACTAAACTTAGCTTATTTGGGGCTCATGCCCCTTTTTTTTGTGTCGTAAAAATTTTTATATGAAATATAAAAAAGAACACTATAGATAAATATTCCCCAGTCAATAGCTCTAGGTTATTGGTTTAATCGACCAATACAAGCTTGTAGCTTAAGCTTTTTGCTAAAATTTCTTCTTCTCTGAAATAATGCTGTATCATACTAATTTAGATAGTTTTCACAAATAATACAGCACTATAAGATCAACAAATTGACACGCTTACTTTAAGAGTTGTGTATCATAGGCAAATAATCAAGCCAAAATAGTCGGAACTAAAAATCAGTAAATAAGTCTGAACCAATTTTCAACTCAGATTTTTTAAACCCAGACGTAAGGTCAGGTAAAGTTATAGCTATCCACAATGCGATAAGAGTGAGGAATCAAAAAGATGAAGATTTTGGCACTAGCTTGGGAGTTCCCACCCCGTATTGTTGGAGGAATTGCCCGTCATGTAGCAGAATTGTATCCAGAAGTTGTGAAACTGGGATACGAGGTTCATCTAATCACCGTTGAATTTGGTTCTGCACCCAAGTATGAAATAGTAGAAGGAATCCATCTTTATCGTTGTCCTGTGGCTCGTGGCAATGATTTTTTTCATTGGGTTGCCAATATGAATGATAGTATGGGTAGCCTAGGTGGTCAGTTACTGGAACAACATGGTGACTTTGAACTTATTCATGCCCATGATTGGCTAGTAGGAGATGCGGCGATCGCTCTTAAGCATGCTTTTAAACTCCCGATAGTGGCGACAATTCATGCCACTGAGTATGGACGTTATAACGGTATCCACAATGTCAGACAGCAATATATTAATGGCAAGGAAAAGCTATTAACCCATGAAGCTTGGAGAATCATAGTCTGTAGTCACTATATGCGCGAGGAAATTCAACGAGTTTTTCAGTCTCCTGTAGATAAGATTGATGTGGTGTACAATGGCATCCGTCCCGAAAAGAAACGTCATGGCAATAATTTTGATCGCATTAAATTTCGCCGTCGCTTCGCCAATGATCAGGAAAAGATTATCTACTATGTAGGACGTATGACCCACGAGAAGGGTGTTTCTGTCTTACTGAATGCTGCACCTCAGGTTATTCATGCTATGAATGGTGGGGTCAAGTTTATTATTATTGGTGGCGGTAACACTAGTCGTTTGAAGCATCAAGCCCGAAGTTTAGGAATTTGGGAACGATGTTATTTCACTGGTTTTATGTCTGATGCGGATTTGGATAAATTTCAGACTATTGCCGACTGTGCTGTTTTTCCCAGTTTATACGAACCCTTTGGTATTGTGGCATTGGAAAGCTTTGCTGCTCGTGTTCCTGTGGTTGTTTCTGATACAGGAGGACTTCCAGAGGTGGTGCAGCACAATCGTACAGGAATTGTTACTCGTGCTAATGATCCCAACTCTTTGACCTGGGGAATTTTAGCTGTGTTAAAAAATCCCCTCCACTCTCAGGAATTGGTTGATAACGCCTATAAATCTATAGCAGAACGTTTTAGCTGGAATCATCTGGCGAAACAAACCGTTGCCATATATCATCGAATTGCTTTAGAGCGATCGCAAGTTGACTGGTAATTGCTGATTGGTTTTTGGAAGAAGATAAATATGCCAATTAAGGGGAATATTCTTTTGCTGATGGGCAGAGATGAACAAGCTGGCAGATTTCACATTGAGGCTTGCGAGCTTTACAGATTGCTCTGCCGTGATAGATAGTGCGGATTGAATAATTTTCCCATTCTGCCTGGGGTAGTAGTGTCATCAAATCTCGTTCTATTTGCAGTGGGTTATCAGACTTAGTTAGTTTCCAGCGATTGGTAAGGCGTTTTACGTGGGTATCTACCGTAACGCCCTGAATGTTACCAAAGGCATGGGCAGAGACGACATTGGCGGTTTTACGGGCGACTCCTGGCAATTTTAAAAGCTGTTCCATCTCGCTAGGGACTTCGCCATCAAAATCAGCCATAATCATTTGGCAAGCACCCTGGATGTTTTTGGCTTTATTGCGGTAAAAACCTGTGGAACGAATTAAAGTTTCTAGTTGATCGCGATCGCATCCTGCAATTGCCGAGGCATCAGGAAATTCGGCAAATAAGCCAGGAGTGACTTGATTAACCCGTTCATCGGTACATTGCGCTGAGAGGATTGTCGCTACTAAAAGCTGTACAGGAGTTTCGTAATTCAGACTACAGGTGGCATCGGGATATAGTTCCGTCAAGATGGCAAAGATATCAAGCGATCGCTGTTTTAAGGCTTTACTAGGCGATCGCTTTTTCTTCATGGTTGTCTTGTGGGTAGATTTTGGGGCAACACTCTTGGGCATTCAATCACGAAAATAAATTACTGGAATAAATTTTGGAAAAACGCCAGATTCACCGTGTCGCGAACAATTATAAACACACCCAAACTGAGTAACAAAACTAGTCCAGTCTGCATAATACCGTCCTGTAGTTTACTGGGTAGAGGTTTACCTGTAACTCCTTCAACAGTTAGAAACGCTAGCTGACCACCATCCAAGGCTGGTAAAGGCAAAATATTAATAATTGCCAAGTTAATACTGATTAATGCCCCGAACTGAAAGAGATTACCTAAATCATTGCTGGCTAATTCTGCACCAACAGCAACGATTGCCACAGGCCCTGCCACCTGTTGAGCGTTTTCCTGAAAATTGCTAATTAGCTGCCAAAAACCTCCCGCAGTTAACTGTACAATTCTTTGAAATTCATTTGCTCCTGCGGTAAAAGCTTCCACCACATTGGCTGCACGACGACGTACAATATCCCCATTCGGGGCTAGCATTACCCCAATCTTACCTTTGCCATCTTGCCCGATATCTGGCTGGACATCAAGGCTAATAGTTTCTGTATTGCGTTTAATGGTGAGTTCTAAGATTTGATTAGGAGATTTCTGAATTTCTCGACGTAAATCTTCTAAAGCATTAACAGAACTACCCAGTTCAAGATCATCTATTTTTAAAATAATGTCACCAGGCTGGACACCTGCCTGGGCAGCAGCAGATTCAGTCTCACTCAATAACTGAGGTACTAATACTCCTGGCTTGTAGTTAATATCTTGAAACCCAATGGTAAATGCTTGACCAACCAAAAGAAAGTAAGCAAAAATCAGGTTAGCGATTACCCCAGCACTAATCACGATCGCCCGATCTAATACTGGACGATTACGGAGTAGATTGGGATCATCAGGAGGAATCAGACTATCAGGATCATCATCGGGAAAGCCCACATATCCCCCTAAAGGAATTGCTCGAATGGCGTATTCTGTTTCTGAACCCTGATACTTTAACAGAGTCGGCCCAAATCCAATCGAGAAACGGTTTACTCGAATTTTCTGCAACCGCGCTGCTGCAAAATGACCAAACTCATGAACTACGATTAACAAGAGTACGACTGAAATCGCCGCTAATACTGACATGTTTTAAAAATATTACTTTTATTAAGTGTTTAGTACGATTTACTATTTTAGCTCAACGAGAGAGAAGCCCAGCAGGATAAATATTTCGCAGCTACAGCCAAGAAACTATTTTACTATATTACATCTTTAGCACTGCCAAACTTTTAAGGTGCTTGAATCCCTGATTATCTCCTTGCTGGTTTCCCTTTGGGTGGTAACTCTAAAATCCCAACTCAAATAAACTACAATCCCCTAGATATCTGCCAATATCTCTGCACTAATTGATAGCGAAAAGTATACGTACTACCCGAAAGATTATCTTCCTGCACCAGATAATAGTCTTTCATTAATAGCCTTAAAACAGTTCGCGCCATCTCTTTATCCTTCGTATCAGGCTCAGTTTTAAGATATTGCCACAGCCTCGTAAATGAAGTAGGGGGATTAATTGATAAAAGATCCAAAATTTCTAAAGCATAAGGTTTTTGCACTTCGGTGTAGTAATTATCAATGCGTTCGCGATAGTGATCCATCTTCCATAGGTTTAGTGGATTACGCAGACATTCATGTACTGTCAGGGCAATATCTTCTTGATTAATCTCACCCTCTATATCTTTAAATTGATTAATCAGATGATGAATATAAAACGGAATACAGTCCACAGCAGAGGCAATATCTTCAGCAACTTGCTCTGGATCAGTAACCGCAATATTTTCTCCTTGCAACAGATTAATCGTTAACTCCGTCGCCGCCTCTAAAGATAGTGGTTGCCCATCTATGGGGTACATATCATTGCTCGGATCATTACTATAGCCAGCTTTCTGAAGATTTTTGACAATATGATGCAGACCAATAGAACCAGAAAACACCATGCGAACATCGGGATAAGTCTGACGGAGCGATCGCAAAATATCTAAAGTCTCCATCGCTGCCTGATCGCTAAAATTACCCAACATATGAGGTATTTCGTCCCAGATCATCACGATCTGTTTATCTTGCAATGTAACCAAATCTTCGATAGTTTTGGTGAGGAGTGTTTTCCACTGCCCTGCTGCTAGTTCAGGAAATTGATAACTGTCAAAATAACTACCAGTCAACTCACTGATATATTCTCTGACCCTTCTGGCTTTGCCTGTTTCTCTCAGATAAGTTTCAGTATCTTGCCAAACTGCTTCCACAAATTCAATCGGTGTTCTGATTCCCTCTAAGTCTCGGTAGATGGGGAGCATATCGGCTGGTGCTTCGGCAGTCATTTTTTTGAGAATGCTGCTTTTGCCAATTCTTCTTTCGCCACTAAAAATTAGGCTTTGCTGTCTCAGTCTATCCCAGAGGCTCTCGATTAACTCTTCCCTACCGACAATTTCTTGAGGTGAAATTTGTCCCCCTGGGTTAGCTTTGAAATTTTCTTGTTTGAACTTAAAACTTTCAATATTATCGTTCCATTCTCTCTCTGGTTGAGAAGCCCCATTCCAATCCAGTCCTAATTCTTGGCACAGACGAATAAAAGTATTTAAAGCCACAGGGCGACAGTTAATAAACTTAGAAACTGAAGAGCGTGATATTTCCAGACGTTCGGCGATAGAACGTTGCGTTAGTTGCTTGATTGCCAGAGATTCTTCTACTTTCCCTGTCCATTCCCTGTTTAACTGTAAGGAGCTACGTGCCATATTGCTTTACTATTGTTGTTAAATAACCGCAGAAATTGAGATTGTCTTAAGCTATCATAAGTAATTCTACTAAATTGAATTTATTTTAAAATTGTTGCTTTAAGATTTTCAGCGTTGGAGATCTATATAGATACATTTTATTTAATAACTTTACATTCGCGTGTTACTAATAGTGAGATAATATAAGACTCTCATACTTACTTTAATTTAAGCCTAAGTTGAGTATTTTAGTAGCTTTTTCCTATATCCCACGATAGAGGACTAATACTAAGTAAAATCACTTACATCCTGACCGAAGATAGATTTCTTGTTCAGACTTTTGGCTTAATCTTATGTCAATTACAAGACTGACTAAATGATTTACTAAAAAAATTAAATTAAATTAAATTTATGGATTCTCTTAATCCGTTACAAACGTCGTGGCAGCAGTTAATGCAGATGATCAAAGGTACGGTCGAACTACTGCCTAATATAATAGTTGCGATTGTTGTTTTTATTATTTTCTGGATAGTTGCCAAATTCTCCAGACGAATAATCAAGAAACTGACCCGCAGGAAAAGGTCGCGTAACCTTGGTTTAGTATTAGCCAGACTATCCCAAGGGTTTATCATTTTAGTCGGTGCATTCGTTGCTTTGGCGATTGTAATTCCTTCATTTAAGCCAGGGGACTTAGTTCAGTTACTAGGGGTAAGTGGAGTTGCGGTTGGTTTTGCTTTTCGCGATATTTTGCAAAACTTTTTAGCTGGTATTTTGATCTTAATTACCGAGCCTTTTGTCATTGACGACCAGATTATATTCAAAGAATTTGAGGGCACAGTAGAAGATATTCAAACCCGTGCTACGACAATTAGAACCTATGATGGTACGAGAATCGTCATTCCCAATGCGGAATTGTTTACCAACTCGGTAAAAGTAAATACAGCATTTGAAAAACGCCGTTTACAATATGATATTGGCATTGGTTACGGTGATGATATTGCCGAAGCCAAACGAATTATTTTAGATGTGCTAAATAATAACCCTGAAGCCATAGCCGATCCGCCTCCAGAAGCGTTAGTAGTAGATTTAGCGGCTAGTACAATTAATATTCGTGCTCGTTGGTGGGTCAATCCTCCCCGTCGTGCTGAGGTGATAGATTCTCAAGATCGGGTGTTAACCGAGTTATGTAATAGGTTAGTAGCTGGTGGTATCGATCTACCATTCCCCACTCAACAAATCTTATTCCACGATCAGACAGAATCGACAGATGGCGATCGCTCTCGCCAAAGAGAAGGTTGGCCAGCAGCTAAAGAAAATAATCCTCAGCCTAGACCCATTAGTAGTTCTCTGGAAAAATCAGCCATAAATAGCAGTCAGGGTCGTGACCAGGGAAATGAAACAGAAAGCCGTAACTAGAATATTAGAGCGATTTAAAAGTTGGCTCGCCAAGCAACGTAGTTTTCTTTTTTCTCGATATACCAAGGATTCCCAGGAGACCCAAGAGCCAGAGCGATCGCTACTGGAACTTCCACCAGAGGAAAAGAAAAAGCTGCTGGATGCTGTGGAAAATTTACCTAGTAACCCCACAGACCAAAAAGCGATCGCCGAGGCAATCGATCAAGCATTTACTCGCTGGCAAGAAGATCCTAGCAATGAGGATAATTCCATCGTCATTTTAAGTAGCCCCGTTACTGCTGTATCGAGGATTTTAGCAGAAACTCTCGAAGACTGGACGCAGCAAAAACAGCTCTCTTTGAAGTTATTACCTGTAACCGCTAGACCTGATGAGATTGTATCTATCAAAGCTAAACTGGAACATTATCTTCAGTCTCCAGCAAGTGATGCTAGCCAACAGCCAGAAGTAATAGTTATTCCTAATTTAAACTGGTGTTTTCTACGTTCTCTTGAAGGCTTAGAAGGGATAGAATACCTGCAATCACTTTTATATGATAGTTCTAAGAATCGCTTTTGGATCATCGGTGCAGGTCAAGTAGGCTGGGAATATCTTGAGTGCGTATGTGCCTTAGAAGCTTACTGTGGAGAAGTGTTTACCGTACCTGCGATCGCTCCGAGAGATTTACAATCATGGCTTGCTCCCGTTATTGAGGAATCAGGTATTGTTTTTGGTACACCACGTATTGATAAACAGCTCCTAGATGAGGACAAGGATAATCAAACCAGCTATTTTGAGCATTTAGCCGATATTTCTCAGGGAATTAGTACGGTAGCGGTACAGGGGTTGCTTAAATCTGTTCGCTATCAAGAAGTGGATAACAAAGATAACCAAGACGACACTAGATCCGAAACCAAAAAATTAGTGACTCAGACCCCCAAATTACCCAAGCTACCAAGTTTAGAGTCGGCAGATCTCTATCTTTTATATTCCCTGTTATTGCATGGTGATCTGACCATAGCTGCCTTAGCTGAAAGTTTGGGAGATTCTGAATCGGAGGTACAGGCAAGAGTACAACTGTTACGTCCCCAAGGGCTAGTCCAACAGCGAAATAAAGTTCTCAAAATTAATCCGATTTATTATCCTCGAACTAAACAAGAATTAGCCAGTAACAACTTTATTGTCAATCGGGAGTAATGATCAATTGTCTAATCTTAATTATCTTAATGATCAATATTATTTATTAGCTCAGTCGGCAGGGAATACAGCCCAAGAGACAGCAGAAGAGACCAAAAAAATTGTTTCTAAAATAACTACGGACAAGCTGGTACAAGCATTCTTGATCTTACTGGCTGCATATTTAACTTTAAAAATATTGGATAAGCTGGTTATTTGGCTTTCCGAAAAAATTGCTAAGTCATGGCGGTTGAGAGTTAAGCAGTTTTTGCCATTTTTACGCATGACGGTATTAACTACCGCTACTGTGATTTTAATGAACTTGTTTCTGAACCTCTCGCCAGAAAATATTTTGGCGGTCACCGGGACAGTAGCGGTAGCCCTGGGTTTTGCTTTTAAAGACTATGTCAGCTCGATTATCGCAGGGATTGTCGGCCTGTTTGAATCTCCCTATGGAGTAGGCGATCGCATTAAAATTGGTGATTATTATGGAGAGGTAATTAATTATGGTTTACGCTCCGTCAAAATTCAAACCCCAGATGATAACACCATTACTATTCCCCATAACAAAATCTGGACAGAAGCCGTCTCTAACGCTAATGCAGGAGCATTAGAAGCTCAAGTGGTAACCAAGTTTTACTTTGCTCACGACATCGAAATTAATTTAGTTAAAAAAATTCTGTATCAAGTAGCCCAAACCAGTAAATATACCGCTTTAAAATTACCGATTGTCGTGGTCATGGAAGAAAAACCCTGGGGTACTATGTTCAAGCTCAAAGCTTACCCTCTTGATGCGCGGGATGAATTTAGTTATCAGACCGATCTAATTACTAGAGCCAAACAAGCTTTTGCTAAACATCAACTTCCTTATCCTAATCTATCGGCAGTCTCTAATACATTGACTTAAGGTTATCTATCTAAAAGTTCAGGGAGCAACTATTTAAACAATCATCATAATATTTAGATATAATGATTAAAATAGTTTGATTAATATTTCTGTCTGTTCTTAGGTTAAATACCTGGCAATGAAAGAAAATGTTCAAACTAAGTAAAACCCCTTCTCAGGTGCATATACAGACTTGTTGTCCATTATGAGGAAGCGTTATCGTAGCTCATAAGGATTTGTCATTAATGCAAACTTTAACACGAATAAAACGTCATAGTAACTATCAACCAACGGTCTTGGTAGTTGAAGACAACGAAGATAGTTTGATTTATATTTCTACTGCTTTAGCTTTATTGAATTGCCATTCCATAACCACTAAGGATGCGATCAAAAGTTTATCCTTGGCACAGGAAAATCAACCCGATATTATCATTCTTGATATTAAGATGCCAAAATTGAGCGGTATTGACTTGATTAGTATACTGAAACTCGACTGGCTGACACGCAACATTCCTGTTATTGCAGTGACAGCCTTAGCCAGAGAACAGGAAAAAAAACTGATTCTAGATGCTGGCTTTAACGATTATTTAGTTAAGCCCTTCCTTATAGAAGATTTAGAACAAATTATTTGTTCTCACATTTCAAATTACTCCTTTGCTAAGTAACTATTTACCTTTTGCCTTTATTGGTAGAGGATCGGGAGCGACGAACTTGAGGTGAGGTAGCCAAAATAAGTATCGCTCCAGCACAACCAGTCTCGATCGCGGTATCGTAAAGACAATTGGTAACTCTCACTTGAGAAATTTCCTCAACCAAATCTTGTAATTTGGGCTTAATTGCTTCATCAATAAAACTCCGTACCTGAGTCACTAAAGCAGATGATTGAGCCTCTACCAGCAATTTTTCTATGGGGGTAATGACATCTTCTAAAGATATCACTAGCTTATTTCCTAAAAGATGACAGTCTACCCTACTCGGTTGATGACCAAACTGGTTACGATACAGACTTCTAACCTGTTGAGAAATATCTCTTTCTAGTTGCCCTGCCGTTGGATAAGATTGTGTATTTAATTCAGTACTCATAACTCAATAATTCAAAAAAGTTAACTAAATTCATAATTTCGATCTAGCTTTTTCAAACAGTAATTAAAAGTATTTGAGTCTCAGCTACAGCGTAGGTGAGCAAAGCACTGGATGACTTACAGTTCTTGGGTTGAGCAATTGCTGTTCTAATATAAATCATTGTAACAAAAGCTTAAAAAAGTACAAAGATGTTGATAGTGAGGAAAATTCGGTAGTTTATTTCGTAATTTCAACAAAACTGACTCATTAAAGCGATCGCTAAATCAATTTATTGACCTTTAACAAAATAATTTCTAGTCCCTTTAGCATCTAATGCTGCTCCCAAACGGTTTAGAGCATGAACATAAGCAGCAGTCCGAATACTTATGTTTAAATCTTTGCTGATCTGCCAAACTTTTTCTGTCTCTAACTCCATCTTCTCTTGGAGACGCTGATTTACTTCTTCCAGTGTCCAATACCAACCGCTGCGGTTTTGCACCCATTCAAAATAACTCACGGTAACCCCTCCCGCATTTACCAAGATATCAGGAAAGACATAAGTGCCCTTTTTGCTAAGTATTTTGTCCGCATCTGAGTTTATGGGGCCATTTGCCACCTCAAAGATATATTTTGCTTTGACATCCGCCGCATTATCTTGAGTAATTTGGTTTTCTAAGGCAGCAGGAATCAATACGTCCACATCTAAAGCAAGTAATTCTTGATTGGAAATTACCTGATGCTCCATAATACTGCACACCGTACCTTGACAGTATACTGCCTTCATTTCTCGACTTTGATTTTTGTGTTCTGTGACGCTGGCAATATCTAAACCTTGAGGTGCATAAATACCTCCTTTGGAGTCACTGACGGCAACTACTTTATATCCCGCCTCAGCGAGTAAACCTGCCAAAGTTGAACCTGCATTGCCAAAACCTTGAATAGCAACGGTAGTTTCCGCGGGAATTAGCTTAAATTTAGGCAAAATAGTTTCGATTACGGTAAATGCCCCCATTGCCGTCGCCGCATCTCTCCCTTTACTTCCCCCTAATGCTAATGGTTTTCCTGTAACTACACCGCGACATAACTCTCTTTGAATGGTGCTGTATTGATCCATCATCCAGCCCATAATTGTGGCGTTAGTATAGACATCAGGAGCCAGAATGTCCGTATTTACGCCAATGGCACCAGCGATCGCATCTATGTAGCCTCGACTCAATCTTTCTAATTCTGCTTTGGATAATTCTTTGGGATTTACGGTAATACCTCCTTTAGCACCACCAAAGGGTAAATCCAGCAAGGCACACTTAAACGTCATCCAAAAAGCTAAAGACTGCACCTCATCTAAATTGACCCCAGGATGATAACGAACTCCCCCCTTACCTGCACCTCTAGTATCCTCGTAACGCACCCGATAACCAGAAAATACTTTTAAACTGCCATCATCCATCCGTACAGGAATCGATACACTCAGGCTAGTTTTAGGATGTTGTAACCGTGCGATCGCATCTTCGGAGATCTCAACGTGTTTGAGAGCCTCTTCTAATCTTTTACTGGCATCTGATAGTAAAGAACTTGTATCGTCTTTATTTTGCATCACCGTCTCCCAGATTTACTGACAAGTACTCTTTTAACTTAAGGTTTTACGGCAGCTTGTTTCTAAGATGGGGCTTATTTTTAACCTTTGTTCACAACTTTTTTACTTAGTTGCATCTTCAGCTTCTAAGTTATTGTTGGAATTACTAATAGAACTACTAAGTAACAGTAACAATTAACAAGTGTTCTAACCGATCAGCGTACTACGATAGAAGTTGACTACAAGCAGCAACTAGACTTAAGTTGTCACCAGTCATTTCCAAGGGAAAAATCCCTACTTTCAGAGGTTATAAAACCGAACCTTATTTTTATAGAGACTTTGTATACTTGATGCAGTGGGCCAAGCACATGACAGATAGCTCACAAGTATACTCAATTGTTATCAGTAAAAACCAATCCGATAAACGAAGTAGATCTTGGCTAATATTTTCTATCTTAAGTAGGGAATAGGGAAAGCTAACTAATAGCTATCAAAATCTAGCTTAATTTTGGTTTTATATTGAATAGCCTCTACCTACTTACATATCGTGAAAATTAAACTTAAATCAAACATATTATATTTATATTCAGGAGGTGAAAGCTAAAGTGCCAGCAACGGATTTTAAAGACTATTACAAAATCCTCGGAGTTAGCAAAAGCGCATCTTCTGAGGAAATTAAGAAAGCCTACCGTAAATTAGCCAGAAAATATCATCCCGACCTTAATCCAGGAGATAAACAAGCCGAACAAAAATTTAAAGAAGTTAACGAAGCCCAAGAAGTGCTGTCTGATCCCGAAAAACGGGCCAAGTACGACCAATATGGTCAATATTGGCAACAAGTGGCGACGGGGGCATCTCCTGGAGCTGGTATGGGTGTAGACTTTGGGCAGTATGGAGGTTTTGATGATTTTATCAATGAACTACTAGGACGCTTTGGTGGTGCCGCTGGTAGAAATGCGGGGGCAGGAACTAGAACCTATACCTATCGTACTGGCAGACCTGCTGGATTTGATGGTTTTGAATCTGCTTTTGCTGGTGGCGGATTTCAAAATATGCCCGCTACGGATACTGAAGCAGCAATGACCCTCACCTTTTCTGAAGCTTTTCACGGTAGCCAAAAGCATCTGCGATTAGGTAACGAAACTATCAAGGTAAGAATTCCTTCAGGGGCAAAACCTGGTAGTAGGATACGTATTAAAGGCAAGGGACAGATTAGCCCATTTAACCAGCAACGGGGAGATTTATATTTAGATATTAATTTACAACCCCATCCCGTCTTTAAGTTTGAGGGGGATAACATTGTCTGTGAAGTTCCCTTAACTCCTGAAGAAGCAGTTTTGGGCACAGAGATTAAAGTTCCTACTCCCGACGGCAGTGTAACCATGAAAATTCCCCCTGGCGTTAATTCTGGGCAATCTTTAAGGTTAAGGAACAAGGGTTGGAAAGCCCCTAATGGTGAACGTAGCGATCAAATAGTCAAGCTCAAAATCGTTACTCCCAAACAATTAACTGATAAAGAACGGGAATATTACGAAAAACTGCGGCAAGCCAGTAATTTTAATCCCCGTCGCAGCATCGAAGATGTACGCTTATAACACTAATAAACTTAATTAAAGAAAATTAATCATGACTGAAACTAACAAGAAACCTGAAACTACAGAAACAGACCTAGTTCATATCAGTCCCGAAACCAATGCCTTGGTGGAACAGGAAATGATAGGACAAGACGAGCAAATTAAAAAAGAAACGAAAGCTTTAGTTGAAGCAATTAAGACAAGAGCCCAATCGGAAATTGAAAATGCTCAAACTATAACTCAGGACGCTTATTTAAATGCTGTTCGTGGTGCTAGAGAAGCTGTTGAGAATAATGAGTTGCTCGACCCCAAAAGAATTGAAGATTCAGTAGCCATGATTCAGAAAGATGCCCAGGAAAATTGGCAAAAAACTGTGGACGAAATTGCTAATTTGGGCGATCGCCTCCAAGAAGCTGCCCAGGTAGCATGGGATATTTTGATGGGTAAAGATAATTCTGGCTCAAAATAATTTTACTGAAATTATTAAAATTTTTGTCACTAAAGGAGAATAAATATTGTGACGATTCAAACTACTAATAAACCCTTACGTCAAGCCGCTATCTACACTGTTGTTGTAGCTGCAAGTGTCGCTCTAACTCTTGGTTCCCTGCGGGCGTTTCCTCAACTATTAACCCCCGCTCTAGTGCCTGAAAATAATAACCCCAATAACCCAGTTAAAGTTGCACCTGCACAAGCCCCTGCCTTACCCACCAATCAATCTCCTAATTTTGTAGCAGCGGCGGTTAACCGAGTGGGAGATGCAGTGGTGCGAATTGATACCGAGCGTACCGTTGCTGTCAGGAATGAAAATCCGTTTTTTGACGATCCTTTTTTCCGTGATTTTTTTGGCAGAGATGCCTTTCCGCAAATGCCGAGAGAGTATCGGCAGCAGGGTCAAGGTTCAGGATTTATCGTTGATAGTCAAGGAATTATTTTAACTAATGCCCATGTAGTCAAGGGCGCAGATAAGGTAAGCGTCAAGTTAAGAGATGGTCGTACTTTTCAAGGGGAAGTAAAAGGAGTTGATGAACCCTCAGACCTGGCAGTAGTCAAAATTAAGGGTAAAAATCTTCCTGTTGCTACATTAGGAGATTCCAGCCAAATTCAGGTAGGAGAATGGGCGATCGCTGTAGGTAATCCTTTGGGTTTAGATAATACGGTAACTTTGGGTATTATTAGTACTCTCAACCGCTCTAGTGCCCAAGTCGGTATTCCCGATATGCGTCTGGACTTTATTCAAACTGACACTGCCATTAATCCCGGAAATTCTGGAGGCCCTCTATTAAATGATCGCGGTGAAGTAATTGGTATCAATACTGCTATTCGTGCCAATGCAGAAGGTATCGGTTTTGCGATTCCCATTGATAAAGCAAAAGCCATTAAAGACCGTTTAGCTCGCGGGGAAGATATACCCCATCCCTATATTGGTGTTCAGATGTTGACTCTAACTCCCGAAGTGGCTCAACAGTATAACAGCGACCCTAATTCGCTGATGCTTGTTCCTGAAATTCAAGGAGTCCTAGTCGTCAAAGTAATGCCTGATAGTCCAGCCGCCGCAGGTGGTCTACGCAGAGGGGATGTCATCAAATCAGTTGCAGGCAAGGAAATTCAAACAGCCGAACAGCTACAGCAAGCAGTGGAAAAAAGCCAAATCGACAAATCGTTAAGTATTACTGTGCAACGGGGAGAACAAACCAAGGAGTTAACCGTCCGTCCTCAAGAGTTACAAAAGGGTAGATAAAACTGAGACAATGTCTCCATGTATATTTATGAAACTTAAAACCCTTCCGCTCTCTAACTTGCTAAATGTTACTTGCTATGGGACCTGCGGCGACAATTTCTGGTCGAGCATCGGAAAATTGCTGGAAGTTTTCGACAAACCTTCTCGCCAACTCTTGTGCCTGTAATTCGTAAGCCTCTGGATCATCCCAGGTATTTTGGGGATTGAGAATTTTGCTAGGTACTCCAGGAACTGACTCTGGTACCAAGACTTGAAAAATAGGATGAGGATGGTAGTTAACTTTTGCTAGTTTGCCATTGAGAGCCGCCGATACCATTGCTCGCGTATATTTAAGGGCAATTCGTTTGCCGACGCCATAGACACCTCCAGACCAGCCCGTATTCACTAAATACACTTCTGTATCTGGATGCTGCTGTAAACGCTCTCCCAACATTTCGTCATAAACTGTCGGCGATAGAGGGAAGAAGCACTGACCGAAGCAGGCAGAGAAAGTTACCTGGGGACTAGTAATACCCCGTTCTGTACCCGCTAGCTTACTAGTATAGCCAGATAAAAAATGATACATCGTTTGTTCCCTAGTGAGCTTAGCAATAGGAGGCAGTACGCCAAAAGCATCGGCAGTTAAGAAAAGAATTGTCTTGGGATGGCTGGCCACTCCAGCAACAGAACAGTTGGGGATATAGTCTATGGGATAAGCCGCACGAGTGTTCTCCGTTAGGCTATCATCATCATAGTCGGGAATGCGGGTATTGGGAGAAAGAATTACATTTTCCAGCAGGGAGCCAAACCGCAATGCTGACCAGATTTGGGGTTCCTGTTCGGCTGAGAGACGAATAGTTTTTGCATAGCAGCCTCCTTCAAAGTTAAAAATGCCATCTTCTGACCAACCATGCTCATCATCTCCGATTAAACTCCGTTCGGGATCAGCAGAAAGGGTAGTTTTACCGGTACCAGAAAGACCAAAAAATAAAGCTGTATGACCTTGTTTGTCAATGTTGGCAGCACCGTGCATGGGCAGCACATTCCGTTTGGTCATAAAGTAGTTCATCATCGAGAAGATTGACTTCTTAATTTCCCCAGCATACTGAGAACCGCCAATGAGCACCAGTTTTTTCGCCAAATGAGCGACAATAAATGCCTCACTGTGGATGCCATCTACTTCAGGATCGCCCTGTAAACCAGGAACAGCAATTACTGTAAAATCAGCCTGATGCTTTGCTAATTCCGCAGCCGTTGGGCGCAAAAAAAGCTGATGAGCAAAGAGATTTTGGGAAGCTAATTCATTGATCACACGAACCCCAAAGCGATAATTGGGATCGGCACCCACATAGCCGTCAAAAATATAGAGATCGCGACCTTGGACATAAGCGAGGACGCGATGGTATAGTCGCTGAAAATTTGCTTCGGAAATAGCTACATTGAAATCATTCCAGTCTATTTCATCCCGACTACTGGGTTCATCAACGATAAATTTATCCTTGGGGGAGCGTCCAGTGTACTGTCCAGTTTCGACGACCAGTGCGCCGTTACTTGCTAGTCTTCCTTCTCCCCTTACTAAAGCAAATTCTACCAGTTGGGGAATGGAGAGGTTTCGATAAACGCGACCCAGGTTTTTTAGTCCCAAAGCTTCTAACCCATAGGTTGGATAATTGCATTCTTGATCATTATTAGCAAGTTCTTGCTCAATAAATGACTGGATAAAAGGTGGGTTAAGTGAATTTTTTTCGGGATTTAAACTGACCATCGTGATAATCTTCGATTAACTAGGAAAAAGGTTTTTCGGAATCTATCTTTTAATTTCAAAACTCCTGTTCTCAATGTGGACGCGGTTTATCTAATTGATCTGTTCTTGTCTTGAAGTTAAAGAAAAAGTCTGAGAAACTTGTGAAGAAATTAAGATTTTCTAGAGTAAACAAGGCCAGGATAAATTTAAGAGCTCCCAGGGCTGTGAAGAACTAAGGGCGATCGCGCAGCGTGCCCATAGGGCATGTTCCGGTGCGTAGCTTGTCGCGATCGCGTAGCGTCTCCGTAGGAAATAGCTAGTACTCCGAACTCCGAACCTTCACAATATCCTCAAAATGTTTATTTAGTCTAAAGATGAAGCTTCAAGGTGATTAAATAATAATAAATCTGGAGGTTGATTATGACACTCAGCAAATGGCAACCACTAAGAGAACTAAGCGCCATGAGGAAACAAATGGATCGCTTGTTTGAAGATATGCTCTCTGTTCGCGACAGTGATTGGATGGGATTACATAGCATAGGTGGCATGTGGACTCCCGCCGTTGAACTCCAAGAAACAGATAAAGAATTGGTTCTCAAAGCTGAAATCCCAGGAATTGATATTAAGGACTTAGAAGTTGAAGTTGGTGAAGACCGAGTAACTATTTCGGGAGAACACCAAGAAGAAGAAAGTACCGAAGACAAAGATAAAAACTACTTCCACTCCGAATTCCACTATGGCAAGTTTGAACGAGTTGTACCCTTGCCCATGGCAGTTAAAATGGATGATATTAAGTCCGATTTTAAACAAGGTGTTTTGACTCTTACCTTGCCCAAATTGGAAGATGAACCTAAAAAATCTGTCAAAGTGGATTTGTCAGATAGTTAATAGTCTTTAGGGGTAGTACTCTTCGATCAGGCTAATGCCAAGGTGAACTACCCCGATTTAATCTTACTTATCTATCTTCAAGCAAGTATTGAATAGGAGGGTTCTGTTTCGTGAATACTTTTATTAGACGACGTTCTGAAGCCGATTTTCTTGGTATCTGGGAAGAGTTTTGTCGTTGGATTACTAGTACCAATAATCGCATCTATATCGGTTGGTTTGGTGTGTTGATGATTCCCACACTCTTAGTTGCAACCATCTGTTTTCTCTTCGCTTTTGTCGCGGCACCTGCTGTTGATGTTGACGGCATTCGCGAACCTGTAATTGGTTCTTTGTTGGGGGGGAACAATATAATCACTGCCGTTGTTGTTCCTACTTCTGCCGCTATTGGATTGCACTTTTATCCAATTTGGGCAGCTAGTTCTCTAGAGGAATGGCTATACAATGGCGGAGCTTATCAGTTAATTGTTTTTCACTTTCTGATTGGTATCTGGTGCTATCTTGGAAGACAGTGGGAACTAAGCTACCGTGAAGGTTTACGTCCTTGGATTGCGGTGGCCTTTTCTGCCCCAGTGGCAGCAGCTACGGCAGTATTACTAGTATATCCCATCGGTCAAGGAAGTTTCTCAGAAGGATTGCCTTTGGGAATTGCGGGAACTTTTCACTTTATGCTTGCCTTCCAAGCCGACCATAATATTTTGATGAATCCTTTCCATATGTTAGGGGTAGCTGGGGTGTTTGGTGGCGCACTATTGTCAGCTTTACATGGTTCTTTGGTAACATCTAGCTTAATTCGAGAAACCACAGAAATTGAATCTGCGGATAAAGGCTATAAGTTTGGTCAAGAACAGCCTACATATAACTACATGGCTGGACACTATGGATTCTTGGGTCGATTACTTATTCCTTGGTTTGCTAGTGGCAACCATCGAGCCTTTCATTTTCTTTTGGCAGCCGTCCCTACTATCGGTATCTGGTGTGCAGCAGTTGGGGTCAGTATGATGTCATTTAACCTCAACGGTTTTAACTTCAATCAATCAATCTTAGACAGCCAGGGTCATGTAATTCGCAGCCATGCAGATTTGCTTAATCGAGCAAATTTAGGTATTCAAGCTATGCACTCCCCTAATGCTCATCATTTTCCGTTAATTTTAGCAGGTGGTGAACCCATTACTGTCAGTTTAGTTAGTGGGTAGTTTCGGGGGCAAGGTATCCCCTTGCCCGTAGGTTAGTTGTTTATTAGCGATCGCTCAGAAATGCAGTCCTAAAGCGATTGTCTTGAATGTCAAGTAGAATTGGTTACCGCTCCGCATATGAGAAACGTAGTAAAAGTCAGATTATATCCAACACCAGAGCAAAAACTCTCACTAGCAAAAGCTTTTGGGAGTTGTAGATTTATTTGGAATTATTGTCTTGCCGAAAATAATCGTATCTACAAAGAAACTGGAAAAGGTATATCTGCTATTGCTATGAAAAAATGGATACCTCAACTGAAGAAAAAAGAAGATACAGAATAGTTAAAAGAAACCTATTCTCAATGCCTTCAGTCTTCAGTTATCAATCTAGGTATTGCATTGTAAATTATCACGTAAGCAAAAAGGTTCAAATTCCAGAAACAAAGCTAGAAAGTTGGTAGCCAGAGCGTACGAAAAGATAAGTAATGCAAGGGGCGATTTTCTCCATAAACTGTCTCGTAAATTGGTAAACAAAAGCCAAGTTATCGTTTGCGAGAACTTAAACATAAAAGGACTTCAAGGTAACCACAAATTAGCCAAAGCTATATAAATGATTGTGGTTGGGGAATGTTCCTTAATTTTCTGGAGTACAAGTGTAAAAAAGAAGGAAAAGTCTTTCTTCAGATAGACAGATTCTTCCCTAGCTCAAAGACTTGTAACCACTGTCTGAATGTAGTTGATAGTCTGCCTCTTGATATCCGTACTTGGGATTGCCCTAGTTGTAATACTCAAGGCATAGATAGAGATGTTAATGCAGCTAGAAATTGCAGAGATGAAGGCATCAGAATTCTATTCTCCTCTGGGACGGAGGAGACTGCCAAAGGAGACAATGTAAGACAACGCAGGGGGCGTAAGTCAACTGTCGTTGCTGTTGCCGATGAATTTGGAAGCCCACACCATACCGCGTAGCGTGTCGGTGTTGGGTAGTTCACGCAGACATCATAAGATTCAATGGTGCTGACAACATCAATCAAGTTTTTAATATTAAAGCGAATTTCTGCTGCTTTCCCCTTCTCCTTACGAAAGTTGCTGATGGGGGTTTGCAATATGCAAATTAAGTTGCAGACAGCGTATGTTTAATACAAGTGGAGCTACTTAACAATGCTTTAACTAGATATGAAAATAACCAGTAAGAATGGTAGCATTTTTGCAACCGTCAAGCCTAGCATAATAATACTGTTGTGTTTAAAACTTCTCT
>CBDUCX010000002.1:0-61467 GCA_965365755.1 uncultured Pleurocapsa sp. | reverse complement strand
AGTGGGCAATATAACTATCTGTTTATATTATGTGGTTAATTAACTGATACTTAAAGTTCAACATCATGGATTCGTCCAAATATCGTGTTTTCGTCTGTACTAAAAAACGTGCTGCTGATGATCCAGAAGGCTGTTGTTGTGATGCCGGTGCATTGGATATCTATCAAGCTTTTCAAAATGAAGTTGACCGTTTACAATTAGGCGATCGCGTAGAGATTCGTAAATCAGGCTGTTTGGATCGCTGCGAGGCTGGAGTGGTTGCCATGGTCTATCAACCAAATCGAGGTGAATTTTCCTGGCTGCCAACTAAGTTACGGGTAAAACTACGCAAGTTACTGTTTCCCAATCGTTGTCTGTATGGTAATTTGACTCCCGATGATGTTACGGGGATCGCACAAAGTCATTTGATTAATGGACAACCAATTAAACAATGCCAGATCTCTACTGAATAATTCTTGAAAGTTTAATTTTAGAGTGATTACTAATAAGGAATACATTTTGTTTCCAATCTTTGTTTCCAATTTAGATCTTGACCTTGAGTCTACAAACCCACATCAGCAGCATTAGTCGAAACCACGAAGTCATCAAAGTAAGCATTGACTTCCTGCTCTGGCCACCAGTCGCTACCATTCCCACCGTGGAAAGAGCTGAAGTACATCGTGTCAATTCCTTGACCGTTAGTAAACCTAAGACCGTCCATGTCTAGCACTTGCTCATTATCCATCCAGACATCCATCTCACCATTAGCCTGACCAGCATCGTTGACTCGGACTCGTTGTACCATGTTGTGCCATTGACCAGGTTGAAAGTACTTCTCATTACCTTGACTATCTTTGAGCAAGATATCATCGCCATAAGTGCTAGACATATCCATGTGATAAAGATAAACAGTTGCTTGACCACCTTCACGCCACATATATCTGGCAGTGAAACCATTATCACCGTTGGGTTTTACTCCACCAGAGGCGAGATCTCCTGAACCAAGTCCTGGTAGTTTACCGCCACTATGTCTGTTGCCGTCAAAATCAAAGTTGTCTTCAAACTTAACCCAGTAGGAGAGATAGTATTCTTGCTGTCCTGGGACTTGCCATTTAGCACCAGCATTGGACTGTTCGTTAGCGGGATAGTCCATCTTGAGAGAGTTACTGCCAGAGTGAGCCTCTTCAGTGGAAATAGAAGCATACTTGTCCATTTGGTTTGACCAAGCTACATCCCAATCTTGAGCCTGAGCCGAGTAGTCGTAGGTGGTGTTATCGCCATGACCTTCAAAATCGACGTAGATTCCATTGGAGTTAAATTGATTAGTAGTCATAAAACTTAATTAGTAAAGGTATAAAAGTAATTTGTTTAACTGATATAACCTTTATAAAAGCTTTATGTTGACTTTACAGTGACTTCATAATTGATAAAATGTGTTCTTGATCACAGAAAATATGTTTTGCTGTCTATTAGTTTGAAAAAATATTTATTTGCTAATAATTAGATATTTACTGGGAGTAATTAGCACAAAATATTGGAGATGCAGTGATCTAGATCGCCTCTAGACGTGAGTTCGGAGTTCGGAGTTAGTAGTTATAGCACTACGTATTTTGGTTAGGACACTTATTACTCATTACTCATTACTTATTACTTACGAACAATCCAATAAACTTGTCCTAACATAACTTTGTACGGCTATAGTAGTTTGTTCTGCGGGCAGGCTGAGTCTAAGACTCGCGATCGCCAACGCAACCGCCAACGGAGTTCCAACTTTCAAGAGCGAAATAAAACTAACGCTCGTCGAAACCCACCAAAGCTAAAGCAAAATAAAGCGATCGCAACGTAGAAAAATAGAGCGATCGCTTTTGCTCAGGAAAAATTATAAGCTGAAAGATATCAGTGATTAGGCGACCCCTAGCCGAGCGATCGCCTTAAGATTTCAGATGATGCACACTAGACTAAATCACATTTACTAAGTACAACATTAAGTTCGCCAAGGCGAATACAGTTGATCTCATTGAAAAGTGGAACGGTATGGATAATTGCTACTACGTTGTCACCTGGTTGAGCTTCCGCCTGAATTGAACTTCCTGCTTGAGTTAGGTCGCCGAAAGCTTGAGGTATGCCATTGATAATTAGAATACCTACAGTTCCAGTGTTCCCGCAAAGAGTAGTTTCAGATGTTTTTAGAACCATGAGCTTGGCAATTTTGCTTTGAAGTTGCTGGATTAATTGTAATGAGGCTCCAGATTCTCCTACGCCTCCATTAGCAACCGCAACGCAAGCACCAGTAGTTATCGCAGTCATAGATATTTCTCCTTAGAATACAAAAAAGTGATTGTGTTTATTTAATATGTAAAATAAGTAGTATTTATGCGATTTATGTTAGGGAATAGCATATTAGCGTAGAGCGATCGCTGATTGTGCTGTTCGTTTATTTGATGACATTTCTGGCAATATTACACAATATTACACAAAATTTAACCACCAATATTTATGTTTAGACTTGTAGTTAGTAACCAACGTAGACGCTGAGTTTTTGTCTTAGTTAAAATATTTCCCAAGGCATAGTCGCAAGCCATGACTCCAACTCAAGGAATAAGGGGATAGACCAGAAAAAAATGAATTTCTGACCGAGGTAAAAACAGAGTCCTCTCATGAAAGAATGCCCCAATCCAGCCAAAATTACCCAGTTATTCGGCTTGCACACTATCAAACAAAGAACGTTCTACTATCGAAGATGTCCTTATCTGATTTTCCCCACAAAAGATACCTTAACTCAATGACAATTCTATTAATAACTAAGTTCCTTGGAATCTTCTTTTCTAAATTATGCAATCCATACTTAGTAGATTCACAATGAGAATGCGATCGTGATCATTAATTATTGCAATATATATTAAATATATTGATTATATGAATTTAATATATTTATTATGAAAATTTGCCCTTATTGTTCAGGAAAATTAGTAGAAGAAGCTATAATATGCAAGCATTGTCATGGTCATTTAATAATTGGTCATGATGATAAAGTTTGTAGAAATACAAATATTCTTTTTAAAAGATTTGGATTAATATTGTTTTTGGTATTGTTAACGATTATAGGTTCATTTAAGTTATTTACAATTTTTGAACCCAAGTTGACAATTGCGAGTAGACAAAAAGAGCTAGAAGAGATTAGTAAAAACCGAGAAGATGTAGAGCAATTGAGCGGTAAATCTCATCAAAATCTCATTCAAGAAGTAAAAGGATCTAGAGAAAATTCCTATGAAGACTATTTATCTAGTCAAAATAAAGAAATAAGCCTACAGTATCGCTTTGCTACCCGCTATAAAAAGTTCTTGCAATTAGGAAAATTATATTTACCTGCCCAAAAGTAAAAGCTGAAGCTTGCGCTCCAGCAATTTCTTTGTTTGTTGAGATTCAGAAATATTTTGTTGTTTTAACTGACTAAGTTGATATTGGAGTTACTCGATCACCTATTGCGATTTATCGATCTACTCCTAACATTTGCCTTGGATTTGATCGCAGCTTCTTTGACAGTCCCAGCTCTCTCGCCGTCAACACAACACCAACTCAGTCATTTAATCATAATTGTCATATGAAGTGTTATGAGATTTGATGATTTGTAATTTTTTAGATCAAATATAGATCAATAGAGATTTATGAAATTACTTAAATCTGCTGAAACCCTTAATTTTGTTAGTGTCAGAGGAGAGACTTGAACTCTCGACCCTCGGCTTATGAGTCCGATGCTCTAACCAACTGAGCTACTCTGACATATTAGGCACGAGTATAAATATAACAAAAATCTGTAATTAAGTAAATATTTTTTGGAGGTGAAATAAGTATCGCAGTATGTTAATCGGCTAGGACATATGGGTCGCGGTATCCGTGATAGAGAAAAGTTAACTGCCCGTTCGCATGAGCTAATTTACCAAGGTAATTGAGTACCATCCCAAGAAAAGAACTCTCCACTGTCTTTTGGTTCTAGGTCTGAAATTACTTTGGATAACAATGCTACAGTATGTTCTACAGGAAAAAGTTTCCCTGGGGGCACATTTTTCTGGAAGGGTTGAGACAGTCTAGTGTCAGTAGTTCCTGGGTGTAATGCCACCACAATAGTTTTCGGACATCTGCGACTATATTCGATCGCCGTAGTCTTAAGAAACATATTTAAGGCTGCTTTAGATGCCCGATAGCCATACCATCCGCCGAGTCGATTATCGCCAATGCTGCCGACTTTAGCTGAGATACTGGCAAAGATACTACTCTCACTTTTCTTAAATAAGGGCATTAAGTGTTTAGCTAATAATACTGCCCCAATACTATTAACCTGAAAAGAGTAAATTAGATTGGCTGCCGTTATTTGTCTTAGGCTTTTCTCAGGAGTTAAATCTCCCTCATGAAGTACACCGACGCAATAAATGACTAAATGTAACTGTTTAACCGACTCCTGGATTTGCTTGATTGCTGCTGCTATTTGCTCTTCCACAGTAATATCAACCTGAAGACACTTTAGGCGATCGCCATACTGTTGTTCTAGATTAAATAATTCCCCAGCCGTTTCTGGACGGCGATAAGTGGCGTAAATCTGAGCAATATTCTCTTGCTGTAAGAGCGATCGCACAAATTCTAGTCCGATACCTTGACTAGCCCCGACGATTAAAGCATTGGCTTGATTGATTTGGGTTAATATTTGCAACTTTGGCATAAATAAATGTTGAGATGAGTCTATCTAACTTGAGATTACTGTGTGAATATATTGCCCTATACTAAATTAAAGCCAGTAGCTTGCCTTAAACATTTTTGATGAATCAGTACCCTAAAGCAGATGCTTCAACCGCAGTGGATATTGCCCTTGCTCATGCCCTACTTCAGCGTACCGAGACTGGCAGTTTGACCCATTGTCCATTAATGCTTTCGCCAACTCCCATCAGTGAAGCCTTAATTACGCAATTAGATTCCCTGGCTCAACCTCTAGCTCTCTTAATACATCGAGTAGCTAACAATCTGGACTTTTTGGTAGAACAGCTTCAATCTACCGCTGCCAGTGATGATTATACAGGCTTTTTGATGTCCTTAGCCCTAGAAGAGAAACGTCGCCAAGATACCCTGCGATTTTCTATCACCCGCAGTGACTATTTCATGGCACAACAGGGAAAAGGCTTACGTCAAGTCGAATTTAATACCATTGCAGCTAGTTACATCGGTCTTTCAGAAAAAATTACAGAATTCCATAAAATATGGGGCAGCATCTGCAATGAAACCTGGGATTTATTGCCCAACAAGCCTATCGATGATGTTGCGGATGCTTTTGTGGAGGTGATGCAGGAGTATGGTGTCGCCGATGCCTGTGTATTTTTCGTTGTCCAACCCGATGAGCGTAACGTTTTTGACCAACGCCTCCTGGAAATCGCCCTGACTAAACGGGGTATTCGAGTGATTCGCACTAGTTTAGAAGCGATCGGAGAACAGGGTGAACTGCGTCAGGGACATCTGATTTTGAACGGTGAAATTGCTGCTATCACTTATTTTCGCGCAGGTTATCGTCCTGATGAACTCGAAAGTAAAACCGCCCGTCAAGGTCGTCAATTAATTTCCCATTCGACGACGATTTCTGTGCCAGATCTGCCAACTCATTTAGCAGGCACGAAAAAAATTCAGCAAGTCTTGACCAACCCCGAATTGCTCAGGCTTTTTCTTGATGAAAAGGATACAGCTATAGTCAGGAATGCCTTTGCCCAAATTTATACCCTCGATGATTTGATTGAGTTCGAGGGCAAAACGATGTTAGCCATGGAAGCAGCGATCGCTCAACCAGAGAAATTTGTTTTGAAGCCCCAGCGAGAAGGAGGTGGTTTCAATCTCTACGATGAGGAGATTCGTCAATGTTTGAGCAGTATATCAGCCGAAGAGCGTAACGCATATATTCTCATGGAACGACTGTATCCACCCATATCTCCAGGTCGGGGTATGCGTAATGGGGAAATCTGGGAGGGAAAAGTGGTGCATGAAATCGGTCAATATGGTGTGTTGGTTGCCCGTGGCGATCGCATTTTAACTAATCGAGCAACAGGCTATCTGGTTCGCACTAAGCTTTATGATGCCAACGAAGGGGGTATTTCTGCGGGATATGGACATCTCAACAGTCTGGTTAAATCAACCCCATGACTTAGTTAATAGAAGTATGAATTTGGTTAAAGCTATTACCACTAACCACTAACCACTGACCACTAACCGTCTTAACAAGTTAATTTTATTGATACTGACGTACTTATTACCTTGGGGCGCACCTGCTAATCTTTCCACAAGATTCTCAATGCCATAGTTGCAAAACCGATCGCCGCTAAAGATTTTAACAGCTTTTCAGGGAGAAACTGGGCGACTGTACCGCCAGCTAAAACCCCAAGTAAACTAGCTAAAATCAATGCCACTGTTGATCCAATAAACACAGCGCGGGGATGATTAGAACTACCGCCAAGTGCGATCGCTGCTAGCTGGCTTTTATCGCCAATCTCTGCCAAAAATACTGTAATGAAGCTGATGCCAATAAGTTGTAAATCTGTTTCGATGATCATTGTATTGTTTAATGATTGTGGAAAATTGCTTGATGTGTTTTAAAGATTCAGGATATCGCTAACTAACCAGGCTGTGATAAATAGCAAGAGAATGGCGACAGATAAGTCTAGAGTTTCGGGGGCAAGTTTTCTGGATAACCAGTAGCCAATAGATACCCCAATCAAACTAGTGGCAATCAGGGCTAAAGCTGAACCAATAAAGACAATCCCAGGAGATTGAGATTCGGCACTCATCAACAGAGTGACTACCTGGGTTTTATCTCCCATTTCGGCGAGAAAAATGGTGATAAAAGTGGAGCTAAAGACTAGCCAGAAGCTATTTTGCTGCTGCGTTTGTTTATTAGATGGTACTGTTTCAGTGGCTGTTTTTACAGATGGGCGATCGCTAGTTTTCATTCAAGTTGTCTAAGTTTAAGATAATTAGTACTTCCAAAGTTTGACTAATTATTTGCTATTGTCGCAAAATTTTGTCGGAATCTTCAAGAAAACTGGCAAAGCATACTTGCACGATAAACTAAACAGTAGAACAATGATGCTTATTCTTCGTTGTCCATCCCATATTTTCTCCTGTTTTTATGCCTTTTTTCCGCCAAGACGAACAGTTAGCTACAATTGCCAACCAGATTTTACAAGCTTCTAGAGAACGATTTCCTAGCCTAACTAGAGATAAGATTGCTTTAACTTGGATTGTGTATGAAGAACCCGTCATTGTAAATACGGGAGGTGCGTTGTCTGCTCAAGAGTTTTGGCAATATGAGGTCAAAGGATTTAGCTATCGAGGAGTTGAAAGAATATATCCCGCTAGCGTCGTCAAGTTATTTTATTTGGTGGCGATACAGGAGTGGCTTCAGGGAGGAATGGTTGCCGAGTCACTAGAATTAAATCGAGCGATTCGAGATGCCATCGTAGAATCTAGTAATGATGCTACTAACTTGCTCGTAGATGTTTTAACCGGCACAACTAGTGGCCCTGAATTACCGACAAAACCCTTTGAAACTTGGCAAAAACAACGCAACATTGTCAACCGTTACTTCCGTTCTTTGGCTTGGGAGGAATTGGAAAGTATTAATGTCAATCAGAAAACTTGGTGCGACGGTGCCTATGGTAGAGAGAGGGCTTTTTTAGGAGAATTAATGGAAAACCGTAATATGCTCACAACTGATGCGGTTGCCAAACTATTGCACAGTATTATCGGTGGTGTGGCAGTGTCAGCAGAGCGATCGCAAAAAATGATGCAGTTGCTTAAACGTAGCCTCAATCCCGCTGAATATATTGATAGTGATGGTGAAAATCAGATTACAGGGTTTTTGGGTGAAGCTTTACCCCGCAATGCTCAACTCTGGTCTAAAGCTGGTTGGATGAGTCGAGTGCGTCACGATGCAGCCTATATTGAAATCCCTAATGTCTCACCTTACCTACTAACTGTGTTCACTGAAGGTAAAAACAATGCCCAAGATAAGTCTATATTACCATTTATTTCTCATTCCTTCGTTCAAGCAATGAGGAAAAATTTCTCCTGATTAATCAAGAATTCCCTCTCTTTCAGCCAGGGGAGTCGTTAACTGTGGACATGATCCAAGTCAAACCCGACAAAAACACTAAACCCATTACCCCCGCAATCGGATTGCCATCAATCCCCGTAACCCAAACAGGAACTTGATTCGTATATTCAATCAATTGACCAACATTAACAATATAGTAGCCCCATACTAACCCTGCATGAATACCGATAGAGATACCCAGGCGATCGCCATATTTATATTTAGCTAACACTAAGGCGATCCCCAGCAATACTAAAGCAGGAAAAGTTACCGCAATCCTGATAATCTCTTCTATTGGTCTAAAAAAATGAGCTACGGCATAAACTACCGCAGTAACTCCAATACAAGTCTTTTTACCGTAGTCTCGCTGTAATTCATCTAGTAACCAACCACGAAATAGTAATTCTTCTGCCAAGGCAATTCCCCCAGCACTTAACAAGCCTTCGCTAGTGATTCTGAGTAGATTACTGGACGGGTTAACAACTTCGATCCAGCCCAAAAGTGCTTCGCTGATAAATAATCCCAGACATAGCCAGAAGCCAATCGCTAAACCTTGCAAAAATTCTCTGGTATTTCTGGTATTTCTAACTAAACCATAACGAGCAAAAATATTAGATTCGTCATGTACTACCCTGCCCCAAAACTGCCAGAAAAACAACAACTCAGCAAATAGCAACACCATAGTTAGAATACTGGCAAGATTGCTATCTTCACGCAATAGCCAGTAAATCGGTAATGCTAAAGGTAGCCATAAAATAGCTAAAGCACCGATAAAGATCAATAACCTTACGGGTGCTGATAATTTCGCTATTCTTTTAAGTCGGGAGATATCTAACAATAGATTATGTCTAATTTAAATCAGAGCTTAAATTAAATTACTCATCAGGCTCGATGGTACTAGTTAAGCCATGATTACACAAGGTTTCTGAATAAAACTCAGCATGTTCTAAAGCACAGGTAATTACTAAACCTACCCCGCTATTATGAGTTTCCATCATGATATTGACTGCCTGAGGCTGAGTCATTCCGCCAATAGTTTGCATTAAAACCTGAACCACATACTCCATTGAGTTGAAGTCGTCATTATGGAGTAAAACTTTATAGCGGGGTGCGTGTTTACGCACAGTTGAAGTTGAACTTTTATCTTTTACAGAAGTTCCTAATGACACGACTGAATTCTCCTCTGAAATATTTTGCACTTCATCTTGACACTTTTACTGAATTCTTCCCTATGTAGTTCTTTAGGGATATTTTTTTAAGGCGATCGCCAAATGAATCGCCAAATAAAAATTTAAATCACTCTCTCACATATTAGCTGAACCTATCGCTTAGTTTCCAGTTTTTTTAGTATCCAGTTAAACCAAGAATTGATTAAGATTACTAATCAACGACATATTTTTAACTAAGCTAAACTATATAATAAAAAAGTTAACATAAATTAATAATAAAATATTTCTGGTTCAAAAATGCCGACAACTTCCCTACCAGTCATGCAATCTATCCCTGGCGCTTATTGGCAGTGGCGAGGTAACTCAATTCATTATGTCTGTGCAGGAGAAAAGCAATCTGGCAAACCTCCTTTACTTTTGGTGCATGGCTTTGGCGCATCTACAGATCATTGGCGCAAAAATATTGCCCAGTTGCAGGAACAATTTCAGGTATGGGCGATCGATCTCTTGGGTTTTGGACGTTCAGCTAAACCGAAACAAGAATATAGTGGTAGCCTGTGGCAAGAACAGTTAAATGACTTTATTTCCGAAGTTATTGGACAGCCAACGGTATTAGCGGGCAATTCCCTTGGTGGTTATGCCTCTTTATGCGTAGCAGCAGAATATCCCTCGTCTACGGCGGGTTTAATTTTACTCAATAGCGCAGGGCCTTTTTCCGAGACAACAGAGAACTCTAACCAAAAATCTCGTTCCAATCCTCTTGGGAAGCTGATACGTTCACTCCTTTTACAGCCTTGGGCAAGTTTTTTGCTATTCCAATATGTCCGCCGTCGCTCTATAATTCGGAAGACGTTAAATAAAGTTTATTTTGATCCCGATGCCGTAACCGAACAATTGGTTGAAGATATCTATCTTCCTTCTTGCGATCGCGGGGCAGCAGATGTGTTTAATGCCGTGTTCAAAACTCCCCAGGGAGAGAAAGTCGATGTATTGTTGAGCAAAATGCAATGTCCTCTGCTACTTTTATGGGGTGAGCAAGATCCCTGGATCAAGGCTCGAGACAAAGGATTACAATTTCGTCAATACTATCCTCAATTAACGGAACATTATCTCCAAGCTGGACATTGTCCCCATGATGAAGTTCCAGAACAAGTGAATAATCTAATAGCAGACTGGGTTTTAACCGTCAATGGGTTACAATCTTAATTGCTGTCTTCTTAATAATTTGTTACAAGGTAAAAGTAACTCAATCTATAGCTCTATGTTTGGTGGATTTGTTGGATTTGGTAATAAACAAGGCGGAGATTGGGGCGAAAACCTAATCAATACTGTCGCAAGCAACACAATCCGTCACTTGTTCACTCGTAGTGATTCAGTGAAAGTGTCGGTCAAGTGCAACCCGTCTAGCAAGCTACTCCAGGGAACAATTGATAGCTTCAAAATGAGTGGTAGCGGCTTAGTCATTCGCAAGCAATTTCGTACCGAAGAAATGTCTTTTGAAACTGATGCTGTGGCAATAGATTTTGGTTCAGCAGTTCAAGGAAAAATAGCTCTCAAGCAGCCAACTCAGGCGATCGCTCAAGTAAAGTTATCTCAGGCTGATATTAACAAGTCTTTTGAAGCTGATCTAGTGAGAAAGCGTTTAGAAAATCTGACTCCTGACGGTTTAACCGCAATATCTGGTGGTGAACCTGTTTCCTTTACCGACATTGAAGTGCAGCTACTACCCGACAATAGGGTTAAATTATCAGCTAAAGCCAGTTGGAATGATACAGTTATCCCCGTTAGCCTCAGTTGTGTTTTGGGTATCGGTAAGCGCAGAAGAGTCAAATTTGATGAAGTTCAGTTTGAGTCAGAAGGTATTCCCTCTGAAATGCATAATACTTCTAAGGATTTAACTATCGCTTTAGGAAAAATTCTTAACGAAATGGTGGATTTAGACAAATTTAACCTTGATGGTGTGAAATTGCGTCTTAATCGCTTACAAACCGAAGGAAATATCCTGTTATTTAGCGGCTACGCTCAGATAGAACGAGTACCACAGACAGGCTAAATCATTAAACAGTTAACAAGATAGTTTTTTGTTCATGGCTATATGGAGTACTCCTGTGGTGTTGGAAGGGAATGGTGTGCCGTAGGTTTGAAAGCCTAGTTTTTGGTAAAAACCCACGGCGATTAGCCTGGCATTGAGGGTTATGGCGATCGCTTTTTCTTGCTTAGCTATTTCAATTAGGGTTGAAAGTATTTTACTGCCCAAATGTTGACCTTGATAAGCTGGTTGAACTACCATCTGACAGATTTGGTAGATCCTATTGCAGTGGGGTACTAACTGACCATAAGCAATCACGCAATCTTTAATTGAAACTGCCGCATGGAGGTATTCTGCTTGACGTTCATCTTGAACCACTGACCAGGGTAAGTTGTGTTCTGCAAAAAATAGTTCGTAGCGTAGTCGACAAGCTTGCTGATATTCTTTGCTGTGGTATCCAATAAGCTTAACTGAAATCGGCTCTTCATTCATAGTTTTTATCTCTGTTGCCAATTTGGATGATCAAAAAATCCCCTCAAATTATCTAAGACACATCAGATAATAAAACTACACAAATGATCGACCGATCATTAATGCGGGTAATGGGATCATCAAAACAGTACAAAACTCATACTTAGTCTAGAATAGTCAAGAAAATTAGCATCGATAATTCTTCAACTAAGTAAACTAATGTATCATTTTTACACTCTTAAAAGAGAAAGTGATATATTAATAATTGAAGCCATAGAGGCTTCCCTGGCAGAGATTACAGGTTTATCTCAATTCAATTAAGGAGGCTAAAAAATCTGTTTCATCTAACATCTGTCTCGTTCAATAGTAACAGTAACACTCAACTAAAAAGCTGATATTTTCTCGATTGGAAATAAGGGAGATAACTCACTGAATAGTTTTATTATTCTGTAGAACTCCAAATTGAGTAAATTATAAGAGAAAGTCTCTCGGTGGTTTTAGCTTGGGTGTTATTGTTTTGAGAAGAATACCCAACCACTTCACTATATTTTCACTATATTAATTTAAAGGCGATGATGCGCCCCGCAGTCTATAAATCGTTTTTGAAAAGATGATTAGCTTAAGATTATTAGAGTTGATCAACAACACACAGTCTTATGGGTCGCGGTACCCTTTAGAGTAACTTGTCACGAATGATTATTAATAAATAGATCCAAAGGAAAATGACCGTATACTCCAGCAATTAAGTCATCTTCACTTTGACAAGAGACAAGAACGCCTCGATATTTCTGTGCATATTTATTTAAGTAATAGGACATTTTCTGGGTATTAAATTTTAGATAAACTGGTTCAGAACTCTGAGAAAAATTGTCTTTTTCCAAATTGCTTTGACAACCTAAAGCTATCAGATAACTAGCTAAAGTAGCAAAGGCTTGTTGAGAATTATCAGCGCAAATACCCAAATTGATTGAAGACGATAAACTTGTTATTAATAATAAACTGTTGCGGAGTTCTTCTAATTCTATTAAAGGTTCAGTATTTGTTACTTGGACACAATCGTATGAATTTAAAATTTTCAAAGCTTGATCTAGAGTTAAATTATTCGGTTGTGATATAGACATAGTGGCATTTTGGACTTAGCTTCTTGTCTCAATCTATTTGTATGAGATGATTGTACATCTTTATTAAGCCTGAAATAAATTTATCTGAGACCTCCCTTCAAGAACAATATTCATAATCTGTATAATCTCGTTAAAAAAATCCTTTTAATCATAAAAGAGGGATAATAATTGTATTCAAAAAATTAGCTACGGGCTTTACTATCAATTTATAGTCGTGACACTTTTAAAAGCTTAGATGGAAAAAGCAATAATATTAGCAAGATACTCATCAGGAGAAAGAGATTTTGCTCGGACAAACCTACGAGAAGCTGAATTAATCAAACTAAATCTCAGTGGTGTTGATTTAACCGCAGCGGATTTGCGTCAAGCGAGACTAGGCAAATCTAATTTAGCTAATGCTATTTTACGGCAAGCAGATTTGAGTGAATCGATACTTTGGGGTACAGATTTAACCGAGGCGAACTTATCTCAAGCCACCCTCAGAGAGGCAGATTTGAGCGGTGCGATTTTAACTAAAGCCAATTTAGAGAAGACTAATTTAGTTAAAGCTATTTTAGAAGGAGCTAATTTGAGCAGCGCCAAACTGTGTCATGCTCTCTTGATTGAAGTAGACTTTCACCCCACTTCTGACCATCGCACTAATCTCAGTCATGCTAATTTAGACCATGCAGATTTAAGTTATAGTAACCTGAGCATGGCTTTACTGTATCGAGCGAAATTAGATGGGGCTAAATTATGTCGCGCTAATCTTGGCATAAGTAGAGGTGATAATATATTGGCTACTGATTTAACTGAAGCTAGCTTGAGGAATGCAGATTTGAGCTATGCCAATCTGACTGGTGCTATATTGCAACAAGCTGATTTAACAGGAGCAGATTTGACGGGGACAATACTAACAGATGCCGTTTTAAACAATGCCATTATGCCCGATGGTAACATTTACAGTGGTGCAAACCACTAATTATCAGATTTTCAGGGTCAAAACAATTCAAAATTATCAATTAAAAATTAAAAATTACCTATTCATAGCTTATCAACGTGAGTTCGGAGTTCGGAATTCAGAGTTAGGAGTTATGTTTTTCTTAATGAAAGAATAGGGTTTTCAGACACCTAAAATTTAGAAAGTTATTAAATTTTCAAGTTTTTTGGGCTTCGTCGAACTCACGTTTATCAAGCGAACTTAGGGCTTATTTGGGCTTGATTTGTGTTTAAGTCTCCTTAAGCGTACTTAACCAAAACACCTGGTTCTTTCTGAATTGGGAGGATATCTACAATATCTGTCTGAGAACAATATTTAAGATCATCGTCTCCATCTAATCGAAGCAGGCGTTGTCCATGGCTGCATTGACTGAATACATTGAGAAGATTGTCTTTCCACTGCTCATAAAGAGCGATCGCTCCAATTACCTCATCATTACCAAATAAGTCTATTAAAGAGCCATCACTTTGCTGCACAATCGACTTAGAGATCGCTCCTGCACAGGCAGTATCTTCGACGGAATAATCTCCTTCCCATCCTGAACCCACCATCCAAACAGTTTCGGGTTGAGTTGACAAGATATAGTTAACCGCCGCTTGGCGATTTATTTGGGCAGCAGTAATCACCTGGGGGGATTTAGCAACTCTTTGTAACGCACGAGTCCCGTTAGTCGTAGTTAAAAATAACCGTTTACCTTTAACAACTTGAGGAGTACAGGCAAGAGGAGAATTACCTAAATCAAAGCCTGCCACCTTTACCCCACCTCGCTCCCCTGCGCGAAGACGCTTGTCTACTGACCAAGATTCTGATTGACGCATCAATTCGTCTATGTTACTAAATGCTTGGACAGCTTCTGCTCCTGCATCCAGGGCAGTGGCAATTGTCGTAGTTGCCCGTAAAACGTCAATAACTACCGCACAATCTGGTAGATGGTCAGTGGGAGTAAGCTCAGGAGTATGATAAACGAATAATTTCACGCTAGTACAACTAGTTAAATCCAGTCAACAAATAAAAACTTACGCAATTATACGTTATTTATCTTCTTTAATTTTATTATCTGTTGTATATAGTATTAAAGTACTCATGCTCAAAATACTCCTACCACCGCACCCTCCCCCTCTCTTGGTCAATTTACCCATAATATTTATTTTTAGGAGCTAGGTTATGGAAAGCATTGATTATCGAATAAATTATCAGCATAGCTTGTTTTTCATCCATAAATTATCTATAAATAGATATATTCGTCTAATATTGGTGATATTGACTATTGCTTTTCCTGACAAGATCTCCTTCCCCGCCCAAGCAACTTTAGCTCAAGATGCGATCGCCCAGTCTCCTTCTCTTAACAAGAAGCAAAATATTATTTACGTTAATCCACAACATGGAGATGATTCTCAAGTTGGCAAAAAATTATCTCCCCTCAGAACAATTACCAAAGCCTTAGAAATAGCTACTGCTGGCAGTACAATTCAATTAACTTCGGGAACATATAGCGAAGAGACGGGAGAGAAGTTTCCTCTCATAATTAGCAATCAGATTACCCTCAAGGGCGATTCGAGTAATCAGGGATACGCAACTATTATTCAAGGAGATGGTTACTTTATTAGTCCAACCGCTGCGGGACAAAATGTGACCATCGCTGCTATCAAAGATGCCACTGCCATTACAGGAGTAACTGTAATTAATAAACACTCACGGGGACATGGTTTATGGATTGAATCTGCTAATCCAGAGATCCTTAGCAATACCTTTACCCGTAATGGTAATACTGGAGTTTCCGTTAACGGCAATAGTTCTCCCCGAATTGAAGATAATTACTTTTACAATAATTCTGGTAATGGCTTATTGGTTTATGGCACTTCCAATCCTGAAGTAGTCAACAACACTTTTGAACAGACGGGATTTGGCGTTAGTATCGTCGAGCAAGCTACTCCCATTCTGAGGGAAAATCTATTTGACGGTAATCGGATCGGCATTATTTTAGAAGGCAATTCCCAGGGTATATTGCGCCATAACAAAATCATTAATTCTAGTGAATCTGGCTTAACAGCGATCGCTCAATCTCTGGTTGATCTAGGGACAGATAACGAACCTGGGCATAATCTCTTTCGTAGTAACCGAAAAATAGATATTCAAAATGCTACTAGCAATCAAATTCCTGCGGTGGGGACAGAAGTTCAAGGGAAGATCGTAGGAGACATTAACTTTGATCAAGGAACATCCATCGCCAATAATAATATAGATAATACCTTCAAAGATTTACCACCCCTCCCAAATCGGCGTAATTTGGATGATTCTCCTGTCTCCAGACTAAATCTACCAGCACCAAGCGCAGCGACAGAAACCGCATCGAACTTACCAGCACCTCCACCAGTGCTAGAAACCGATACAGGTAACAAAGAATTAATCTTTACTCCCTCTTCCTCTTACTCCACAGTAGTCCCCGATCTCGAACCAGTACCATTTGCCCCTGAAATTAACAGTACGACTTTAAGTTCTAACAATTCCACAGTCAGTAGTTTGTCCGATGTACTAGGTTCTAGTAGCAGTCAAGTTAGATATAAAGTATTAGTCGAAGCCTTGAATGCAGACGAAGAAGACGAAGTGCGATCGCTTTATCCCGAAGCTTTTAAAACTATATATCAAGGAGAATCTTGGTTACAGGTAGGAGCATTTAGTAATTGGGATAAAGCCAAACAAGCAGAAAGAACATTAGTAGATTTAGGTTTAGAAACCTATCTAGTAGAATAAATACTTAGCGATTATCCCACTCATCCGCAGCATCCTGAACTGCTTGCTCTACAGTTTTTTCCTTTAACATAGCAGCCTGTAAATTTTCGTAGATTGCTTTTTGCAGCAGGTGCAGGTCTTTTTGAACTGGAATTAGCACCTCGGCATCATCAAGTTGGGCGGCGCTGATTTTTTTAGCCTCTGCGGCGAGATCAGTTTCTGATTGTTGTTCAATATCGGCAATATATTGCTCCACTGCCTTAGTTGTCGAAGGCAGAACATTAGATTCTTGGGCAAAGGCTAATTGATTTTCCGTATTGGTAACGAATAAAGCATACTTGAGTGCTTGCTCGGATTTATCGCTATCTCGGGGAATGACCAAATTCATTACTGCTACATTTTTTTTATCTGTTACACCAGTGATTTGTGGGGCAACAGCAGAAACTTGAGCCACAGTTGGTGCATTATTAGTAATGCTATCGATAAATTCGGCACCAGAGTTAAGTATTGCCGTTTCCCCAGCCTGATATAGCTCAATTCCCCGACGATGCCCTTGAGTCAACACATCTGGAGGTAGCAGTTTTTGCTGATATAAATCGACCCAATATTGAAAAGCAGCTTTACCCTCTGCCGTATTAAAAGCAGCCTTACCTGATTCGTCTAGCAAATTCACTCCCATCTTCACCAAAGACTCTAAGACATCTCCTGAATCGTTGGGGACAAAAGAGATAAAGAAAGCATATTTTCCTGTCTTTTCCTTAATTGTTTGAGCTGCTTGGGCTAACTCTTCATAGGTTTGAGGAGGTTGCTTGATTCCTGCTGTGGTTAATAGTTGCTGATTATAGATCGTAATTGTCGTCGTCAGATACCAAGGAAGACCAAATGTTTGCTCGTTACAGTTGCTTTGCTGACAGACTTCGATCTTACTTGCCTGCCAAATTTTGGGGAGATAAGTAGCTTTAACTTCGGGGGCGACTACTGGTTCCAAATCCAACCAAGCATTGCGCGTTGCTAACTGAGAGGCAAATTTGGGATTGAGATTAACCACATCTGGTGCCGTTCTCGCCGAGATGGAAGTCAAAATCTTATTTTCCATTGCTGACCAAGAAACATCTACCCAGCGAAGCTTTAGCCGTTCATTCTGCGCTTCAAAATTACGGTTTAAATTGACGAAATATTCTGTGAAGTTAGGTTTAAGCTGCATCGTCCAAAATTCTAGCTGATTAGAGTTAGAATTTGCTTGAGGATTGCAGCCAGACAGCCCACTCAAAATGACTCCAATCAAGAGATATAAGCTGGACTTTTTGATCGAGAAGATTTTTTTCACTACTTAAGTCTGAGATACCAACAATAAAACAAAAGATATTACTTATAAGTAAAAATGGCAATATCTATGGGTAATTTTAACTATTATTCTTGATGTAGATTTGGTTTTTTTCGGTACTAACACCTATCAAAAAAGACATTCCTAGCAGCTACAATGTCCAATGTGAATAAGCCTATCATCGAATTGATTTGATATTTATTAACTTCAATCAGCTCTTTGCCAATCGATTAATTAATCAGATTAAAGAGGTCAAAGTTGTTTTGTGGGTTAAGTATAGAATCTTCAGTGTTCTGGCTAGATAGGACCCAAATAAAAATAGTCATATCTAATCATGAGGTACCAATTTTGAAATACTACTTGGTCAAGGAGTATGCTGAATAATTTAACTAATATATTTGCGAAGAAAAGCGATACTGTCGGAATTGAAATCAATTCTCAAAAAGTAAACATTGCCCAAATAGCCAAACAAGGACAGCAATATAAACTAATAAAAAATATTTCTGCTGATATTCCTGATGGAGTATACGAAGATGGTCAAATCGTGGACTCCTTAACTTTATCTGAATTAATCAAAGATACTCTTAAAGCTAATAAAATTAGTGCCAAAACTGTATCAACTGCTGTTCCTATGAGGGAAGCTATTATTCGAGTAATTCCTGTTCCTGCGGAACTAGATGAAGCAGAACTACAAGATATGGTTTTAGTTCACGAAGCAGGTATGTACTTGCCTTATCCTCGGGAAGAAGTCGATTTAGATTATGCTAAGTTGGGCTACTTTATGGATGAAGATGGAATTGAAAAAGTCAATGTTTTATTAGTAGCGACCAAAAAAGAAGTCACCGATCTTTATCTGGAAATTTTTGAGCAAGCAGATCTAGAGATGGGAGTCTTAGAGATTAATAGCTTTGCCTTGATTAGAACCATTAGAGAACAGTTGCGAACCTTCGGTTCTAAAGAAGCTGTCGTCTTAGTCGATTTAGAGTTTGATAATACAGAAATTGCGATCGTCGTGGAAGGAGTTCCGCAGTTTTCTCGTACTGTTCCCATCGGAACTTATCAAATGCGTTCAGCATTTTCTCAGGCGATGAATTTACCAGCCACAGGTGGCACAGATATCATTCACGATATAGATGTGCTTGATGGTATTGAGGATTCAGGGGATATAGATTCGTCACAAATAGAATCTGGACAAGCGGCTTTGCTCAAAATTCTCAGCGAATTGACTGAAGAATTGAGTCGTTCCATCAATTTTTATATTAATCAAAGTGAAGATTTAGAAATTGCTCAGTTACTATTAGCAGGACCAGGAGCTGGCATTAATCAAGTAGATGAGTTTTTTACCCAAAAACTTAATTTGCCCACCATGAAAGTTGATCCGATTTCTGCTTTAGGTCTAGATGTTAGCCAAGATATTGCTCCCAAATATCGCCCTGGTTTAGGAATTGTTCTTGGTTTAGGCATGAGAGAACAATAAGTTCTAAGTTCTTCGTAATGTTGCTTTTAACGACATATCTGGGAACTGTAATAGTGCCAGATAAAGTATTAGTTATTTTCAAAATTTGTATGGCTTTATGTATAACTTAGATATTAATTTTCTTAGAGACAGAAATCTAGAGCAATCTACTGATATCGATAGTGGTTTGGTCCAGAAAAAAGAGCCTACTATAGCAGATAAAATTCCGCTCGCCCTAGGGGCGCTTGTATTTTTGCTAGCACCAGCCATCGCTTTTGGCTACTTGAAAAATGTCAATGCTAAGACAGCTACTGTTAAGCAAGAAATTCAGCAAATTGAAGCCGAAATTGCTGATTTGGGTAATCAAAATAAGAAGGTTGAGGCAGTTAATCAAGAAATCCAAAAAGTAGAGCAGGAAACCGCTGCTTTAGTCGGTGTATTTGAAAAGATTAAGCCCTGGGCGGCAATCATGCAGGAAGTAAGCGATCGCACTCCCCCAGGAGTTTTAGTCGCATCCCTGCAACAGAGTGGTTTGGGCGCTGGTACAGGAATCAATATTGCTGGCACCGCTCGTACCTATGAAGATATCAATGATTTTGTCTTATTCCTTCAGCGATCGCCTTTTTTTGATGGCAAACAGATTAAACTCAATGGGGCTAGCCTAAGCGAGTTCTCTGTAGAAGTTGAGAACGAAGATGAGCTACCAGAGAATGCTTCTCTGTTAATTCCCGAAGGGATCAAGTACACAATTTCTGCCCAGCTAAATAATGTACCTTCTTCTCAGCTACAAGACGAAATTGAGAAAAAAGGTTCAATTGGCTTAGTAACCAGATTAAAAACATTAGAACGTAAAGGAGCGACTCTCAAATGACCTTTGCTGATGATTTTGCTAATGATGAACAGTTGCTGGAGTCAGATTATCCTTCTGCTTTTGGCATTACTTTCACCCCCATGATTATGGGAGTAGTTATCGCTGTGGCGGGAATTAGTCTAGCCGCCTATGGCTTTATTAAGTTTGTCCAGCCTGCTCAAGATGAATACCAAAAAAGCTTAACTCAAAGACAAGAACTGAAAGCTCAATTAAATAGTATTAAAACAGGCGATTTACAGTTAAAGCTGGCGCAATTGCAATCAGACTTAGCAGAAAAAAAAGTGCTGAAATCCCGTGTTCTTTCTATGTTTACTAGCGAGAAGGACTTAGAAACATTACTGATCGATTTGAATAGCTTTATTGCTACTAATCAAGGTGCTTTGACTCAGTACCAACCTGATAGTAACGTTAGCACGATCAGCGATGCTTCTTTGGGTTCAGAAGTTCAAGGAAAACTGAAACGGAAAGGAATTTCTTTGACTTTTGAAGGAACTTTCAATGAAACTAAACAAATTTTGCAGGACTTGGAACGTTTACAACCCCTGTTAATGGTGCAAAACATCAGCTCTAGCGTGACCGAAGAGCCGACAGCAATTTTAACTGGTAGTAGAAGCGATCTGGTACCCCAAAAACAAGCAGAGCTAAGAACTCAAATTAAGCTAGATGCTATTTTGCCCTTGAGCCAAGCAGAATTGGAAGCAGCCAAAAAAGCCGATGAAAAGGCAGAACAGGACGCCCAAAAAAATAGTGAGAAATAGCCCCGTATCACTAACTAATGTTAGTTCTAGCAAAAATATTATTTACTAACGATATAGGTTGAGGATTATACAGTGAAAAATTATTGCCCTAAAGGATTAGCTACGCTACGCTTCGCGTCCGATCGCCTTGGTTTTTTAACCGCATTAACAGTTATGATTACTGCGTCTCCTTCTATGGCTGCGGAGCGTAAAGTTACAGATATAGAATTAGCCCAAAATCATCATCAACTGGAATTAAGACTATCAACAACCAGTAACGCTGATCAAGATGCTTCCTTCTATACATTGCGTGATGACAACACGATTGAAGCAAATTTACTTAACACTAACTTGGATTTGCCCACAGGAAACTCTTTTAAGCAATCAAATCCAATTGCTGGTGTCGAAACCATAGAAATCAATCAGGTTGATCGCGAACATACCCAAATCATTATCTCTACCGCAGCAGACATTCCTGTGGAACACTTGCTGGAAGAACAGGGAGATGATTTAATTCTCAGCCTAAATCGAGTAACTAAAACTCAGTCTCTCAAGAAGGAACTAAAACAGTTTGGTCACCAGGCTATTAACAACATTAAGCAAAGCTACAAGTCCGCATTAGGTCAGAAAAAAACTAAGGACGATCAAAAATCAACTTTAATTGCTGGCAAAAACAAGTCGGAAACTTCTGATATCCTGATCCCTAATCCTGAAGTAGTGATCGACGATAACCGTATCGATGACATCAAAGAAAAAGTCTTTCAGGCTCAAGACAACCCTGATGGTTCTGATGGTTCGGCAACTCTACCCAGAGCTGTTGCCCCTCCTGTTGGGGATATGGCAGTTTCTAATATTAATACTATGCCAGACATGGTAGATTTAGGTTCCAGCGCTTCAGTTCCTCGCCTAGTGATGCGGGATGCACCAGTGAGAGAAGTTTTAGCTCTCCTGGCTAGATCGGCTAATTTGAACGTTGTTTATGCTGGTGCCAAAGTCGAAGATGATGAAGAGGAGCAAATAGAGCCAACTATTTCTCTAGATTTGGAAAATCAACCCATACAGGATGTCTTTAACTCTGTACTATTAATTTCTGGCTTGAATGCTAACCGCCGTGGTAACATCATTTATGTCGGGGAACAATTACCTGCTCAAGCTCGTAACCTAATCAGTCGCACTATTCGCTTAAATCAAGTTACTGCTGAAAATGCAGCTCTTTACCTAGCAAGTCAGGGGGCAACAGGTAAAAGACTAACTAATGAAGTTGAAGAAATTATCGATCCAGAAACTGGTCGAGTGGTTCAAAGAAAAGAAACTAGCCCAGAATTAAGCGATCTTGATGGCGGTAGTAATGACGACACTGGAACTCAGGCATTGATGCTGCGGGGATTACAACTTTCCGCCGATGCTAGACTTAACTCCATTACTCTGGTGGGAGAACCCCGTAAAGTTGAGGTAGCAACGGCTTTCTTGACTCAACTTGATGCTCGTCGTCGTCAGGTAGCTGTTAATGTCAAGGTTTTGGACGTTAACTTAAGCAATCAAGATATCTTTAATAGTAGTTTCTCCTTTGGAGTCGGTGATACATTCTTTTCCCAAGATGGAGGCTCGGCACTACTTAACTTTGGCGAAACAGCGCCACCAAGCATAACAGAAAGTCAAGATAGTCAATTTTTCCCCACTGTAACTGGTTTAAGATTTCCTGCTGAATCGCAATCTTTCCTAGATATTCAACAGGCTCCATTTGGCGACATAACTCGTGGCGTTAATGAATTTACTAATAGCGTCTCTCCCTATGCCCGTCCTAGTTTCGGCACCAACAATAATGCTTTTCAGCCTGGACTATCAGATGTTGAGGTTACTGAAGATGGAGTTGAGCTTGAGTATAGTCTGCCTAGCCTATTCCAATTTCCCAAAAGATTCCTAGCTCAACTGGAATCACAGATTGTTAGTGGTAATGCCAAAATTTTGACAGATCCCACCTTGATGGTGCAGGAAGGACAACAGGCTACAGTTAAACTGGCTCAGAACATTATCGAAAGTGTCAAAACTGAGATTGATAGTGAAAGCGGATTTAGAACGATTACACCTGTGATTGCTGAAGCGGGGGTAGTTCTCACGGTTAACGTGGAACGAATTGATGATAATGGCTTTGTTTCCATGTCCGTCAGTCCTACCGTTAGTGCGATTGGCGATAGTCAGAGCTTTGACAGTGGTGGGGGAGCGGTTAATTTACTTAATCTTTTGAGTAAACGTGAACTTAGTTCTGGTTTAGTCAGACTTAGGGACGGTCAAACTTTAATCTTGTCAGGAATTATTCAAGACCAAGAAAGAACTACTATCTCCAAAGTACCTGTTTTGGCAGATATTCCTTTGCTCGGTGCTTTGTTCAGAAGTAACGATAAGACTAGTGAAAGAGCGGAAGTAATAGTTTTGTTAACTCCTGAAATTGTGGAAGAGGATGCAGGACTAGCAAGCAACTTTACTCCTAGCAAAGAAAGCCGTGAAGTCCTTCAACGAAAAGGGGTTGGGCTACTTGGTAAATAGGATGTTTAGCTTGTTTTGGGGCTTGGTTTTGATGGTTGAAATTGGAAAAATTGTTGAAATCTATATAAATTAACGCTTTCAACGATCCATATTAGTCAAGTAGAGCTTAGAATAAGGCAGTCACAGGTTACCTCTTCTAGAGGAAACAAAAGAAACTGTGGCTCAGGGCAACAGCAAAGTCTATAAAATGTTGTGGGTTTTTATAACTCAGATGCTATAAATTAGGCTGGTGAAGCGTAATCTGCTGTCACAGCGTTGCCCGTTCACTCTGTAAATTTGATTTTTTAATCATAAGTTCTCTATGACCGAGAACAAAACACACAAAACACACAAGTCATAAGCAAATACAAGAAGGACATCACAATGAACAAAGGTGAATTAGTAGATCGCATTTCTCAAAAAGCGACTGTAACTAAAAAACAAGCTGATGCTGTATTATCCGCAGCAATTGAAACTATCATGGAAGCTGTCTCTGATGGAGATAAAGTAACCTTAGTCGGTTTTGGTTCTTTTGAACGTCGAGATCGTAAGGAAAGAGAAGGGCGTAACCCCAAAACTGGTGAGAAAATGTCTATTCCCGCTACTCAAGTTCCCGCTTTCTCTGCTGGGAAGTTATTTAAAGAAAAAGTAGCTCCTCCTAAAAAGTAGTTTCCCAATGACTTGATAATTTATTTATCTTGAGCAGACCACAACACGGTGGAAATTTAAATTGGGCGGCCAGAATTGCTGGTTGTCCAATTTCTGCTTTGACAGATTTTTCTGCTAGTATCAATCCTCTCGGTACTCCTCAAAGCGCGATCGCTGCTATTGTTAACAGTACCGATCAATTAACTGCCTATCCCGATCCTCAATACAGTGAGTTGCGATCGCACCTAGCCCATCATCATCAGATTGATCCTGAGTTTATTTTGCCGGGAAATGGTTCGGCAGAGTTGCTGACCTGGGCAGGAAGAGAATTAGCGCAACAAAAATTTACTTATTTAATCACCCCCGCCTTTAGCGATTACCAACGGGCATTAAATGCCTTTGGCGGAAAAATTATCTCTTGTCCTTTAAATCTCAATCCCCCTAACTCCCCATCCCTCCAACTCCCCATCCCCCCATCTTCCCATCTCAACTCTGGACTCCTGCTAAACAACCCCCACAACCCTACGGGCAAATTATGGACAAAAGAGGAGATATTGCCCTATTTGTCGCAATTTAGCTTAGTGGTGATTGATGAAGCCTTTATGGACTTTCTAACCCCCTCTCAGGAGCAAAGCTTGATTCCGATGGTAAGAAATCATTCTAATCTAGTTATTTTACGCTCCTTAACCAAATTCTATAGTTTACCTGGGTTACGAATTGGTTATGCGATCGCTCATCCCACAAGATTAAACAGATGGCAAAAATGGCGTGATCCTTGGTCAGTAAATACTTTGGCAGCAGCAGCGACGGCAGCAGCGATTCAGGACAAGGAATTTCAACAACAAACTTGGGATTGGTTACACCATGCGCGAGGGCAATTATTTGAGCAACTACAGCAGATTCCAGGACTTCAGCCCTTTGCAGGGTCAGCAAATTATCTGTTAGTTAAGACTGAACCGTCTGCCACCAAGTTACAAGAAAAATTATTGCAAGATTATCAAATTGTGATTCGAGATTGTCTGAGTTTCCCTGAATTAGGCGATCGCTATTTTCGTATTGCCGTGCGTCTGCCAGAGGAGAATGATCGCTTAGTGGAAGCCATAGCTGCTATCGTTGAATCTGAATCGTTTTAACTAGGCAATATGGCGGTAGACTATGATTTGGTAATAATTGGTAGCAGTTGGGCAGGAATTTATGCTGCCGAGAAGGCGGCTCAACTTCAGGCTCGTGTTGCGCTGGTAACTCAGAGTGATGACTTGTTTTTAGCCAATGATACGTTGGTCAATCATAGTATCAGTGAGGCAGGACAATTAAACTATCAGTTAACTAATAATCCTTTGGTGACTGCATCAGCAGTAAAGTTTCCTTGTGTTTCCCTCCCAGAAGCAGTTGATTGGGCAAAAGGAATTAATTCGGTGATGCAAATTAAAAATTCTTTATCTCGCTTGGCAGCTTTGGGGGTGGACGTAATTGCGGGTAAGGGAGAGTTTTGTCGTTTACCTAAACTAGCTTTTTTGGTGGCAAAGCGAAAGTTGCGATCGCGTAATTTTTTGCTCGCTACGGGGACTAATTTTGTGCCGACGTTAATCGAGGATAGTATTTCTCCTAGTTATCTAAGTTTACGAGAATTGTGGCAGCAAGATTTAGCAGATTTGGGGCAAAATATGATTGTCGTGGGAGACGATCCCACTGCTTTAGAATTAGCTCAAACTTTAGCCAGGTTTGATAAAAAAGTTACTTTAGTTGCCAAAAGTCCCAGAATATTACCCCAGGAAGATCTTGATGTTGCACTTTTAATTCAGGCACAATTAGAGGCAGAAGGAATTAAAATCTATAGCAATTCCAAAGTAAGTCAACTCAAGACTATTGATGAGCAAAAATGGTTACAGGCAGGCGATCGCGCTTTAGTTGCTGATGAAATTATCATTGCCGATTACCGTCAACCGAATATTGCAGGTTTAAATTTAGCGGGCATAGATGTTAAATACGATCAAACCAGGGTTTATGTTAATCAAAAACTCCAGACTACTAACCCCAATATATTTGCTTGTGGTGATTTAATTGGTGGTTATAATTTACCCCATATTACTAGTTATGAAATTAATCTGATCCTCAAAAATACTTTATTTTTTCCTTGGTATAAAACTAATTATTACTCTCTTCCTTGGGCGATTTTAACCCAACCTAATTTAGCTAGAGTAGGTTTAACTGAAAAACAAGCTAAACAGCAGTATGGTGCAGAAATTTACGTAATCAAAGAATATTTAAGTGATATAGTTCAAGCACAAATCTTAGATCAAACCACAGGATTCTGTAAGCTGCTAGTAAGAGAAAATGGAGAAATCCTAGGCTGTAGTTTATTATGCGATCGCGCTGCGGAATTAATCACTACCATGGCATTAATGATTAAACATAAAATCAGACTAGATCCGAATCCAATGAGAGGATTAACCACTTTATCTATCCCTACTATTTATCCTAGTATGGCTGAAATATTACAACGCTCTAGCAATAATTTTTATCAGCAAAAACTTCAGCGTAACCCCAAGTTATTAAATCGCCTTAGAAGTTGGTTTTCCCTACGTAAATATTGGCATCGATAACTAATAACTAACGACTAACAACTAACGACTAACAACTAACAACTAACAACTAACAACTAACAACTAATAACTAATAACTAACTAAAACAACTACCGAATAACAACTAATGACAAAAAGACTTTTTATCGTTTTTGAAGGAATTGATAGTTCAGGTAAAACCACTCAAGCGGAACTATTAAAGAAATATTTTCTCACTACAAAAGAGCAGGCGGTAATTAGTCCAGAACCTTCTAGCGGAATTATTGGTAACCTAATTCGTCAAGCTTTAAAACAAAGAATTGTCTTTAGTAAAGATCAACATTTGTTTGATCAACAAATGGCATATCTGTTTGCTGCCGATCGCCATGACCATTTATATAATGATGTGGATGGTGTCTTTAAATTAATTGAAGATAATTATCACGTCATCAGCACCAGATACTACTTTTCATCTCTGGCATACAATTGTGAAACTATTGAGCAATACAATTTTATTAAAAAGCTCAATGATCGCTTTCCTAATCCAGATTTAACTATATATCTAGATATTCCCATTGAAGTTTCTTTATCCAGATTACAAGAACGTTCCCTACAAGAAATATACGAAACTAAGACTAAACTAACTAAAGTTAGAGAACAGTATCAACAGATATTTGCTGAATATGATGGTAATGCGATCGCTATTGATGGTACTCAAGATCAACAGCAAATTCATCGACAAATAGTTAATAGCGTACAAGCGATTGTTGGAGATAAATAAGATCAATAAGATGAAATAGTCAATTATCAATCTCTGCCAAGATACTTTGAGCTAATTCCTGGAGGTGTTGTGCTCGTTCGATCATCGCGGGACTAGGTTTGAGATCAAAAGCCGCTAACATGTCTCGCCAGCGGTAAGACCAATCATGCTTAAGAAGACAGTTAGCCACATTGCGACGACTCATACACTCTAATCTTTCAGGTTGAGCATCTAATTCGGCGATCGCATCTACGACATCCCTGCCTGATAAATCGACTGGAATAATCGGGTCTTCCCAATCGAAATACTGAGGAAAAGCCTTTCCAGCGGGGGGCATGCCCACCATTACGGTTCCTGCTGCTGCCCCTTCAAAAAAGCGATAGCCGATTTCTTGCGTCCCGCCAGTCTCTTCCGTAGAGTTAAACTTAGCGTAGTTAGTAATGTTATAACGGCTTCTCTGGAACAGGTTTGCCAACAAGATGCGATGTTCTCTGGGGTTGCCAATTTCTAGCTTGCCTCGAAGAGTGTCGTGATAGTAAAAGAAATTATCCTGTGCTGCCCTTTTAATTAAGGCATCATGAATATCAGGCGATCGCCTTCCTACGTAAGAAACATCAATCAAACGCTGGGGAGGATCGGGATAAGGGGAAAATCTTAGAGTATCAACAGCAGGAGGCACATAGGTTACGGGAGGCTCAATCAACTCGTTTAGTCCAGCTACACACTGAGTCACCCCTAAGAAGATATGATCGAAACTTGACCAAGGCTCTTTGAATAACCGCTCAATCTTCAAATCAGGCTGCCACATTTCAGTAATAAAGCAAGCGGTGTGACGACATTTATCCCGCCATCCTTTAATGGACTCTAGAAGATGAAACTGCCAAGGATTGTCTAAAACCGCAAATAAAAGGTCATATTCTTGGGATAAAACCAATTCTTCAGGAAAAGGAGCAACCTTCGAGGCAAAATTATCTGAACCGCCAGAATATTTTACGCCACGATAAATCTTACGCGCAATATTAAATCCAGAATCGGGAATCGGTGAATACAACTGTGCCGATTCTAAATCCGTGAGTAAATCTTCAAGCTCATAGATACAGCAATTTGCTGCCTGAAACCGAAATCCACGAACGGAGAGAACTAAAATGCGGGGCGATTGATCTGTAACGGCAGAAAAACTATTAGGCATATTAGATAAATGTTATGAGTCAATATTATTGTTTTAGCTGAGTCAAGTTAGTACTTTGATAATAGTGTGCCAAAATCTGATGATAGTTTACTCCTTGCTTGGCTAAATAGTAAGCACCCCACTGACTCAAGCCTAGTCCATGCCCAAAACCGCGACCTTTTACATGAAGATTCTTACCATCAGTAGAGACGCGAAATAAAGTGCTGCGTAAATCAAGAGCTTTGCGGAGTTTTTTGCCACTCACAGTAGCGGTACCGCGATCGCCTGTGACTTTCATCGTAATTACTCGACCACGGGGAGTCATTTTTTCAGGTTGTAAACCGCGAATTCTACCCACCCCTGCTACTAATCTTCTAATCCTGCTGACGGGAATTACTTGCTGCCACTCAAATACAGGAGATTGATGATCGTAATCGACTACGGCTCTCAGATAGGGCAAGGGAGAAGTCCAAATATCTTCCACATTTTCCGTATGTCCCCCAGAAGAGGAATGAAATGCTGCCAAGATCACCTCATTGTTATAAGTCATGATTTGACCCAATGTACCGTTAACTGCTTGATGAGTAGTCGTATATTCGCTATCTAAACCTTTGTAGACCTGAGTACCAACGGTGGTATCAAGATCATAAATACCATTAGACCCTGTATTGCGTTTATAGAGAGCATAGGAGCGAGCAGCTACAGCTTGCGCCTTAAGAGCTTCAATGGGCCAGGAGGAAACTGCTTCTGCACCAACAACGCTATATAAATATTGTTCTAAATCAACGTGATTAATGGCAGTAATATAATCATCCTGACGAATTAAACGGGTTGTTCCCCGATACCAGCGATCGCCAATCCAGACATAGCCATTATCTTGAGGTTCGATAATTAATTCGCCAGCGCCAACACGATTATTAATCCTAATCTGGTTCCCTTTAAGCTTGGCTTCCAAAGAAGACATTGGGGTAAGTTTACCAAGTTGTTTCCCTGCACCATCTTTAACTAGGGCAGCGGTAGAACTTCCAACCTTAATCTTAGGAACTTGTTTCTTAATCGCTACTTTCAACTCTACTGCTTGAGCAGGGAAGATAATTAATAGCCAAATTAATCCAGAAAATAGCCAATCATATTTATTAAAAGATAAGGTTTTAACAGTAAAATTAATCGCTTTAAACTTTTGAAATATCATTTATTAATAGTTGTCGTCATAAAAGATCTCCATCAATATCTTGCGTTATTTTATAATCTATGACAACTGATCACAGTACGGCGATCAGTTAGGATAGAAAAGTTAATAGCTCGTAAGTAATGAGTAACAAGTAGCAAGTAATAAGTGTCCTAATGTAATTGGCTATTGCTATATTAGATCTTTACTATAATTTTTCTGTAATGACCTGTCTGATTTAATCTTGGTTTTTTAGCTACTAACTTATTCTCCAAGGTAATTCTGGCATTTTTGCTTGGTTGACTGGGCTTCTGCCTGCATTTTGGCAACTAATTGAGGGTTTTCCGCCAGCAAATTAGACTTATGAACGGTTTCCGAATTGGACAACGAACTAAGAGATTTTAGCTGTGGGTTTAATTCAATACTTTTCTCAATGGGAATTGCTAAACTGGAGCGAGTAATCAATTCCTGTAAGGCGGGACAGGGTTCAGAACCATCTTGATAGACTTCTGGAGACTCCCACAAAGGGTAGGCATGCTTGCCATTGACCCCGACGACTTCTCCTTGATAATTCAATAAAGGCCCACCACTCATGCCTTTTTTTACGTCGTTAGTGTATCCAATTTGATAACCTTCTTCCAGAGCCTGATTGAGAATAATCGCGATCCTTCCTTGTTTGAGAGATAATTCTCTAGAGTTATTGGGGGTGGACTGCTCAAAGATAGCAGGAGTTCCTTTAACAGGAGACTGATTGTAGGGGAAACCTGCGGCGAATATTGGTTCCCCAACTTCTAGGTAGAGTGAATTGCCAATTTTGGCGGTGGGATAAACGGCATTAGCTTCAAATTCTAAGATTGCCAGGTCATAATTATAATCACCTTTAGTCAAATCAGAAACCACCTCTGCCAGATAGGTTTTGCCATCGGCAGTTTCAATCATATAGGGCGCTTCACCTGCTCTCAGTACGTGCTGATTAGTAATGACAATATATTTTTCTCCTTGTTGTTGAGCGATAAAGCCAGAACCGAGAAAGTCTTGATCTAAAATTTTGACGGTAATATCAGCAGCAATATGATTAATTTTGTTGGATAATTGCTCAGGAGAGACTGAAGCAAAAGATTGTAGCTTAAGAATATCAGCATCTCCAGATAAAAACATCCCAGTACCGACTAGACAAAACATCAGTTTTATTACCTGGGATGTTGAGTTCGAGATCAAACGGTCAATATAGTTTTTGCAGCGTATGTTTGGATTTTGTGACCCTTTACTACGTGAGTTCGACGAAGACATATTTGATAAGTTTGGGCTGGGTTAAGGGGTCAGGGTTAACGGTCAAAGGTTATTCTATCGTTCCTTTAACCCTTACCCTGTCTTGGTGCGCGTACATGCGGCGAACTGAGTGCCTTTGTTTAGCTGACGAAACGTTAGCAGGGTCGTTTATCCTCGAATGGGGGCACCGCTTTTTCCTTTTTCCTATATTTTTACGTGTTCTTACAACTCATCGAACTGACGTTTTACTGGGTAGCCAATTCATGCACTTAATTAAAAAAATAAGTATTTAAGTATTTCTTTACCTGTACTTTGAACTATTTAATTATCCACGGGAACTGCGTCGAGGAATTTTTCCATATCGACGTAAAATTCTCCCCCAGAATAGAAGCCAGGATCATCGGCGCTTAGAGTCAAAGTTTGTCCACTTACACTACGACGAAAATCTACCAATCTAATCAATACTCCTTCAGGGTCTGTTCCTGGTTTCAGGGTAATTAAAACGTTTTCGTCTGGACAGCTACCACCCCGAACATTAGCAACGCATAGTACTGGTTGTCTGTTGACGTTACCTGTACGGATAAATTTTAAATTACCTTGGTCAAGAAACCTTTGAAATCTTTGGGATACTGCCGAACATCTTTTTTGAGGAGTCCAGTCTGGGGCAAATTCTTTTTCCCAGTTGACCAGGGTTACTCTTCCTCTGGGGGTATTAACGAAGGTATTCCAATTGCCATTAAGTTGAGCGCAATAGTATGTATTGCTAATTTTTGTTTGTGCTGAGGCGGATCCTGCGATCGCACTGGCGATAACAACGCCGAATCCTGCAACTATACCAGCCAGTGATTTTATCTTCATGGTATTTCCTAAGATATTTACGAGCTACTCTTGAAGTATAGCGCAAGCCTACTCCACCATAATTTTAGCGGATATTGTCTAATCAGGACTATATTATCTTACTCAACTGATAAGCTTAAGTTAATCAAGTTTGGGAGAGATAAAGCGAATGTCAAAACAGAATCCCACAGGCGTGTTTGTCGGCGGACTAATCATCGGTAGTGCTATTGGCACCGTACTAGGATTACTGATTGCACCACGTACAGGGAAAGAAACCAGGAAAGTCATTAAAAAGTCGGCGGATGCTTTACCCGAAATAGCCGAAGATTTGACCACTAGTATCCAGCTACAGGCAGATCGTCTCTCTGAATCTACTTTAGAAAACTGGGAAGGCACATTAGACAGACTGCGGACAGCGATCGCCGCCGGGATTGAGACTAGTCGGGCAACTACACGAGCTACTCGATTAAACTCAGATCAGGATGCCAACTCATCTATCAGCGATCGCCTTTAAAATTCAGGGATGTGCTCTGACGCTTAACTTTTATGATAGACCCTTTATTTTGGCTAGGATTTTCTTTGTTTTTAGTTTCTTTTAGCCTATTTGCTGTTTTACTTGTGACCATTCCTACTCTACAGGAAGTAGCTAGGGCGGCTCGTAGTGCCGAAAAACTCTTTGATACTCTCAATCGAGAGTTTCCCCCTACTCTAGAGGCAATTCGCCTGACAGGAAAGGAAGTAGGAGATCTTACTGACGATCTCAACCAGGGCATCAGTAACGCCACAGGAGTAGTTAAACAAGTAGATCAAGGATTGGTGAATGCTAAACAACAAGTGCAGCAAGTACAGCGCAGTAGCATTGGTGTTGTTGCGGGGGTAAAAGCTGCTTGGAAAGTATGGCGCAATCCCAATACTGTTAGTACTTCTGCTGCTCGTAGATTAACTGATTTTCCGCAACAGATATCTCAGGACGAGGATCAAGATTAATCAATTGATAATATTCCTCATAATAACTGATTACCTTAATGTAAAGTAAATATATGTAACAAAGATAAGCACATTTTTAATAAGTCGAAATTGTATACTAAAAAATCTTTAACTAAAACAATCATGGCAAATAGTCTTCTACAGCGTTCCCTACTTATGTTAGGGGCTTGTTTATTGGTTTTAGCGACCTGGTTAACTCCCCCCGCCTTGGCGGTTAATAATCCAGAATTATTACCGGATCAAGTAACTCCTGTAGTAGATTTAGCCAACTTATTACCAGAGTTGCAAGAAGAATCTTTAATTGAAAATTTAGAGGAATTTGAAGCAGAAACAGGCTGGAAAATGCGGGTTCTCACTCAGTATGATCGCTCTCCAGGTCGCGCAGTCAAGAAATTCTGGGATTTGGACGACAAGAGTATTCTGCTAGTGGCCGATAGTAGAGGAGGAAATCTATTAGCTTTCAGTATCGGTGATGATGTTTATGAATTACTGCCACGTAACTTTTGGATTGAGCTGCAAACTCGCTTTGGCAACATGTATTACATTAGAGAACATGGAGAGAATAATGCCATTGTCGAAGCTTTAGAATCGGTTAAAGGATGTCTCCAGAAAAATGGCTGTACCGCAGTCCCCGGATTACCTCAAGAACAGTGGATCTTAACTTTGATTAGTTCAATTGTGGGGGGTGTAATTTTAGGCGTCGCCGTTATTCCTCGTCAAGAAAATCAGGTTATTGCTTGGCAATGGGGTTTAATTATGTCGCCACTGTGGGGGATTCTTTTTATCGCTTTTGGTATGGGGCCCGTGATCATCCGTACTCCCGAATTTTTGCCACTATTCCGTAATATTATTGGTTTTATGCTAGGTGCTGTGGTTGCTTTCTTGTCTCCAACCTTTATTGAAACTCCCACCTCAGATTCGGAAACTTGAACTTGGTGTTGCGACTTTTTCTGTTGTTCCAGAGCAGCAATGGCTGCGTTAATTCGGTCAAATCTCTCTAATCTATCCTGTGCTGTTTGTGTTCGATTAATTTCGAGATAATTTCGCGCAGTTTCTTATCTCTTCAGAAAGAAGTGCTTACACGATTAAACAACGGAGACTATTGCTTTCTCCCCTTGTTTCTCAGCTTGTCCTTGAAGAAGATGACCCAAGTGAGTAAAAATTTCTTTCATTTGATTAGGGTTCAATTTAATCGCCTGCTGATAGGTATCAAGTGCACTATCGACATCTCCTATTTGAAGTTGGATATCTCCCAACAGAGTATAATAACTGGGATTTTTATACTTAAGTTTTGTTGCCAATTGACACATCTCAGTCGCTTCATCAAACTTATCCTGTTGTGCTAAAGCCGCACTTAGACGCATATATAACCAACCATGATCTGGTGCTAAGGCGATCCCCTTTCTGTAATTGACTATCGCTAGATCTAAATTATTTTGATCTCGATAAATATCACCTAGACAACGATAGTAAGAAACTGTAAAAGGCTTAAGTTTTATGGCTTGATTATAGGCTGTTTTGGCTAAATCTAGCTCTCCATAATCTACTAATGCCGCGCCAAGCAAATTATATAATTCGTCATTTTTAGGATTTAATATTACTGCTTGTTTATAAGTTAATATAGCTGCTCGCAAATTATTTTTTTCAACTAATAGTTTAGCAAGTGATATATAAAAATTAACCCATCCTGGACTTAGCTCAATTGCTTTTTTATATACTTTTTCTGCTTGATCTAGTTTTTTTTGTTTTTGCAATACATCAGCTAATTCTCCATAGTAACTTGCATTATTTGGTTTGATTTGAATAGCCTTTTTTAGAGCTTCAGCGGCTTCATTAAAATTGTTTTGTTTGGCATGTTCGATTCCCTGAAAATAATAAGAATTTGCACTTTCTGGGGTAGATAAATGGAGATCGATATATTCTGATATATACCGAGAAAATGTCATTCTTTTAGTACAATAGCCACCATGTTTATACAAGGTACTTGTATTAATAAAAGTTAAACCCAAATGTTTAATTACGCTCGGATAAATTGGAATTTGAAGATTATCTAATGTTTCACATTCTGTATTATTGAATGAGAACTCATTTCCTAATTCAGGAATATTAACTAACTTGAGTATTTGATTGACTACATAAATTCCTAAAATATCAGCAGGATGATTTTGGGTATAAAATAACCGATGATGTTGATAATGTTCTTTGATAAAGCTGCTTACTTTAATGCTGAGTTGAGATTCGCGCCTCGCTATTTCCTCCAAAGTTTTATTAAGGTTATCTAACACAGATTCTTCCCTATAAAAATTTGGATTACTTAATTTTTCAATGATCTCAGAAGTACTTTGACCTTCATTTAACATTGAAATAATATTAGTATCTCCATGAGGAATTACTCCATAAGGATGATTTGGCGTAATTACTTTACTAAGAGGATTTTTACGATACTGAGGGAAATAACCTTTGAAGTAGAGTGAAGGAAAAGATATACTTTGACAACTAGAGGGTAATTTACTTAATATATGCTCAGTACTGCGATCGCCATGAATATTATTGACTGGTTGATAAATAAATAACCTAGCTTGCTTGAGTAGGTTAGCGGGAATAGTAGTCTTTTGTTGGATTAATTGATGTACGGGAATTCTTTTAATTCGATATTCTTGGTTAAAGTGTTGAGAAGTAGATAAATATTTAGCGATCAACTGATTCTGGCAATTAGCGTAGATTAGACAAAGTTTTTTCATGTCAATTAATTTTTAATTATTTTGGATAAACTTCAGTAATTGAATTAAGCAATAGGCTATAAACTACCTCTAGTTACTGCTTGATAAACTATTCACACTGTAGCCTCAATCAATATTAATTTCTCCTATATATGCAATTCCTATTATGCTTGTTTTCCATTCTGTTGGACTAACTTTTGGTATTCCTTTAAACAAATCTAATTCGTAATTTTCCTGATTAGTCTGGTATACAGAAATAGATAGTTCGCTGACTTCATCACATCTCATATATTTTTTAAATGGTAAGCTCAATAAATTAATATTACTCATTTCTTCTTGTTTTATCCACGTAGAAAAGGAGCTAGTAATTAATTCTTGCTCTGCTAATTTAATTTTAAATAGTCCGTCATTCCAATCTGATTTGAGCATGATACCTAGTAATCTACCCTTAAACTTTAAATTAAAGGAAGAACTAGCCCTGAGAGTATATATCTCTTCTTCAAAAAGACTATTTTTGAAGGTAGATTTTTCAATATTATTTTGATTTTTAATTGAATCAAAATCACTAAAAAATTTTAAATTTTGTAAATTACCAGGATACATTCTATAATATTTATTGATATCCTTTGGTTGCAAACTAAATAAATTGCGCGCCTTAATTTGTTCTGCAATTACTTTAGCAATTATTTTAGTTCCATAGGGTTTCGAATAATGAGCTGGCTCGTTTTCTTTATAGAGTTTTTTGATAAAATTAATACCTTTTTTTGCTAGCAAAATTTCAGTTATGTTGATAACAGGAATTTCATAGCGTCGAGCTATGTTTTCATACATAGCAGATATTTGACAACAATTATTGTAGTAATTAGGGAGATTTGTACCAAATATTAAGATGATAATTATGCAGTTAGGGTTCATCAATTTGGCTTGTCTAATGAATCCTTCAACTGACATTCCCGCCATTCTAAGTGTATATTTACTATCAATTAATGCAGAGCGATCATTGACACAGTATTCAAAGAAAATAATATCGTGACTTTTAGCGATGTTATGTCTAGAATTTTGGATTACTCCAAAAAAACTAGTTACTCCTCCCAAAGCAAAATATGAAAGTTTTACCTCTTTACTAGTATGTTCGGTAATATGTTCTGATAAATATTGGGTATACCCACGTCGCATTACCGAATTGCTACCACCTACTATAGCTACTTTCAGCTGTTTTTGAGGGTTACAATAAGGTACTTCTCTTTTAACTACATTTTTTTGGAAACCGAACCCACTCTCTAAACTTATCATTTTTGTTAGAATTTTAATTTAGTATTTTCTTGTTTAGGTTTAATAATCTGTTGGGAGCATGTCAGTTTTGTAAGAACATTTGAACTGTGTAGATAATTCGTCCATCGTAACTAGCAGTTACTCATGCTTTAGTTCATTCGTATTAACATATTTGACATGCTCCCTAATCTGTCAACAGATAAATTTACTTTTAGGCAAGTATTTCTGAGTTTAGTTTTATATCTTATTGAAAAGCAAAACTACAGAATTGATAATAGCTAATTTAGGCTATTTTATTAATTGATTTTAATTTGAGCTTTTGTCCCAGGTCATTATTTTCTAACATAAAGTACTCTTTCGGTTTCAGAACATTCTCTATTAATTTAAAATTAATGCTTAAAGCATCCAAAGTATTACCATTAGGTAGTTTTAAATAAGAACTTAGTAAATCTCTAGATGTGTAACAATGTTCATAGCTATTCTCTTTATTAAGCTGATAAAACCATGGCTTACAATTAGCAATTGTCTCAAAAGTTGTAAATTTTACTAAACAGTCTGGCTCAATTTCTTGCCCCCAATAAGTATGATCGATATAATGCATACTCCAAGTAAGGCGATCGCCCTCAGATCTGGAAATTATCAACAATAGATATTGATCTTTTAAATAATAGCTACGAAAAAAATTAGCATTAAAGGAGCCAAAGCATAAGATAACTTTTAAATTAGTTAGATGTTTAGCTACCTTATGTAGACAGTGTAAATATTTGTCATGTGACTGTTCTAAAATATTTTTAATATAGCTTTGATACGGAAAAGTTATAACATTATCTTCCTTAACTATTGATTTAGGTAATCCATAATATTGATAATTTGCTATACGAGTATCTTGGCTAATTTTTAAGCTCTTACTTTCTTGATCATAAACAACTGAAATTGGAGGATATATAGCATTTGCTCGACTACCTAACGAATCTTGCAAAATATTATTTAAATCCTGTGAAAACTTGACCAGAGAAAACTTTTTTTGACACAAAGACTTTAAGCGATCAGCTTTATTTTTCATCTCCCTAGAATTAATGTAAGCAAATTCCATATGTTTTCCTAGCACATAATACCGACCTGGATTATAAAGTAGTCCATAATCCGAATCAGGTATGATTTCCTGTGCCGAAGATGAATTAGCAGCTATTATAGGACATAAAAATTGAGCAGCTTCTAAAATACTTAGTGCTAAACCTTCATAAAGACTACTAGAAATGAATAAATCGCTGAGGGCTAAAAATCTATCTACATCTTTCCGATAACCTAGGAATTTTAGCTTATGGGATATTCCTAAATTCAGGGCAATTTCTTGATAGTACTTTTTTAATTCTCCTTCCCCTAAAAAGAGATGGTAATAGTTTGGTAATTTACTATGTACTGAAGCAAAAGAGGTAACTATATCTAAGAAGTTTTTTTGATGTGAAAAACGTCCCACAGAAACTGATAAAAACGAGTTTAAGGGCAATTCTAATTCATCAAGAAGTTCCACTCGATGAAGTTTATACTCTTTTGAAGTTATGCCAATATATTTACTCTCAACATCTCGTGAATTATAGAATACCTGAATCGAATCTATGTTAATCCCTGTAGAAAGAGATAATTGAATTCTATTATCGTTAGATACCGTAAAAAACTGCGAATTGGCAGCAGCTAAATCTTGGAATAGTTGCTTAGTCAAATCATTTAAAGCAACTTTCCAGGGACATAAATGGACTAAATTAATACTAGGAATTTGCAATTCATGGCACGCAAGAGTTATACCTAAGCCAAAGTCTACCCACGGAAGATTAATAAAGGCACAGTCTGGATTGATAAACTCTAATACTTCTGAGGCTTCTCGATATTGTTGAGAAAGTTTATTGAGGTAATCCTTGCCTATCTTTAAATCTTCAGCCCCTCCCATCCAAGCAATATCAGATATTAAATAATCCACTGATAAATCAGAGAAAAAATCAATTACTTGTTGATTTTTAGGCAGTATTAATATGGGTTGACAGCCAACATTCTCTATCAAGTGTAAGATATTTTTGATGTAATGTTCTGCTCCTCCAACAGCAGATGAAGGAACAAATATAGCTACTGTTGAAGGAAAGTTATGTATTGACATATTCTTGGGTATTGTTCTGAATTTCGATTTCGCTTAAAGCCAAGCATAGCTTTCTGGTATCATTTGTTTCAGGATATAGTTCCTGCACACTAATGCTACGATCAACAGACATATCAATCGTGCATTTATCTTTGATACTATTTGGAGAAGGTAACCAAGAAGCTGCAATAGTATAGCCGTAATTTTGTTTAAAAGACTCAAATTGCAATTGTTCTCCATTAATAAATAACTTGAAACTCTCTCGAATTTCATCAGTAATGAACCTGACATTTTTAAGTATTAATTTAATAGGAGATACTAAGTTTATCGGAAACTCAATAGATGTTTTATTGCCTGAACCCATCCAAATATAATAGTTACCATTTTCATTTTCTTCTGGATAGTGAAAATTATCGATGTTTTGTAAATATTCTGGATCTATTTTGATCGGAAATCTCCAAAATTCATTTTTATTATCTGTGGGATCATAAATATGATTAATTTCTGTATCAGAAGCAGTTACAGAATGATTATTATCTGAATTTTTGAGGCTAGATAGAGTTAATGATAGCTTAGAAATTTCGATTTTTAACTCTGCCATCTCATCCACTAACGTATCCACAAAGCTGTCTAAAAATGGAGTATTGGAACTTTTTCCCGAAGCAGCTCGATTAATATTGGCTTTGATCTGTTGTGCGAGTTGGTATTTGAGATTGATAATTTCTGAGTCTGGTAAAAAATTCATTTTCTTTTTCCTGTTTTTACTGGTTGATAATTGAATAGTCTTTCTTATTACTCATTGAATATTGTTGAGCCTGAGCCACCAAATATTCGATGAATAAATTCCAAGATTTATGGCTAACTGACTTGGAATGAACTTCTTGTTGAAGAACAGATGTGTTCAAGAAAGATTTATATACTTTAGGTATCGAAGTAAAATTACTAATAGGGTTCATAATTTCTTTTGCCACTAGACTATTAGTAACTTTTTTCTCTTTATAATAAATAGGAATAGACTTGCAAATACAAAGATATATCAAGAACGAAATAGATGTAGGCTCCTCAATACAGACGAATATATCAAGGTTATGTATCAAAGTTTCTGCATTTTTAAAAGAGTGAGTGTTGGCATATTCATTGGTTACTAAGTTTGAATCTGAGAAAATCAATAATTCAAAATGATGTGGCAGAAAATCTCTACAACATAGAACAAGTTTATCTAATTCTGATGCGTTATCTGCGTTAAGGCATGAAGTTCCGATAACTATCTTTTCTAAACTAGTAAAATCCTGTTGCGATGGATTTAAAGTTATAGGATTACTTGGCAGCATAACAGTATTATTCCTTAAGTTTTCTGCTGGAATTAATTTATTGTTTAAATTTCCAAAACAGAAACCGATATGCTGTTCATGTTTTTTGCTTAATAGTTCGCGAGCATATTGCCATCTTTCGTCTTCTGAACTGAGATCTAATTGAAAAAAGAAATGCCACAAAAAGTGATTATCTGCTAATTGTAAATGTTCCAGCTCTTGAAGACAAGAATGATTATAAACAATCGAGTTAAAGTCTAATAAGTTGATAAAAATTTGGTTCTCATCAGGACTAATTTTGAATATATCTATGATTTGATATAATTCTCTAAGGTGAACATTATTTACGAGACCATGTTTGTACAATACCAATTTATCAGCGTCAATATTTTTAAATTCTTGGGTTCGATATATATTGACATTTCCTAGCTGTCTGGCATTGTTAATCCACCAGTTAATCCAAGCAGCTTCATTAGTATTAGAATCCCAAAAATTAATATTACTGAGAATATTAAAATTATATTTTTGTTGACTGACTTGAGTCTCTTCTATAATTTCTAATGATCTACTAGAATTTGAACTTGCTTTAAATTCCTTAATAGATTTCCAATCAAAACTGTAAAGTTTTTCTATTGATTTTTTAACTTTGTTAGAATAATTAGAATAAACAAGTTTGCTGTCTCGTTCTAATTGCAAAACGACAGATTTAGAATCATTAACCAGATCCCTCATTCCAGAAGCTAATTCTTTGATAGTTTCAAAACTGTGATACTTACAGTTACTGCCAAGACCTTCAAAAGCATTAACTGTTCCCATACAGGGTTTAGACCAAGACAAGGCTTCTACTGTTTTAATTTTTAGTCCAGTACTAAACTCAAATGGCAACACAATAATATCAATTTGCTGATAGAACTCCGATACATCGTCTACCATACCGATGATCTCAACCTGATCATGGAAACGAGAATCCAAGACATTGCATACCTTCCCTCCAACTACAAAAGTAAATTTATTTGTGTAATTGCTGTATAAAGCTAAATATTCATCAAGGAAAGACTCTAAATTTTTGACGTTTATCGGGTTAGCACTACCGATAAATCCCAGTCTAATATTGCTATAGTCGATTTCTCTATCGATAATTTCCGAGGGTTCTGGTTCTAGATGACCAATAGTTAATACTGGAGTTTGGGATAAACATTTAAACCAGCTAGACTCATCTTCCTTAATTGATAAAACAAGATGAGCACGGTCTAAAGCTTTTTTCTCGGATTCTGGAGAGACATAGAAAAAATCACGGTAGCCTAATTTTCTATCCAAAAGATAGTTGCGATTACTAGTGATATCATGAGTATCGACGACCTTAGTAACGCTTTCATCAAATAGTTCTAGAACTTTACTATAAAAGACATAGTTGCAAAGAACTAGATCTATATTGCTAGATAACTTAATCCAATTGATACTGTACTCTATTCCTACATCCCACCAAGCATCAATTTCAAAATATTCATCATCAGTTCTATGAACTGCTCGTTGAACGGGATAAGCAACAAAGAAGTAGTCCCAACATTGGTTCATGCCATCATAGGCATCTTTAGGTATTTCTCGGTCCCATTCACGAGGACAGTAAACAAAGTAGATAGTTGCACCAAGTTCTTGAAAATATTTTGTCAGAGCGAAGATTCTTTTTCTATTGCCAGCATCTTGAGGATGAGATGGCGTCGGAGAAAGAACTAATATGTTTTTATTTATCACTGCTTTTAGATAAATTATCTATTGATAAAATTGCTTTTAGGGAAAATTTAGAGAGAAGCTAAAAAATTTTGATGACTAAAGCCAAGGGAGTCCGACGGGAGCATGTCAGTATGGGGAGAACATTGGAACTGTGTAAATAATTCTTCTGTTGTAACTTGTCGTTCCTCATACTTTAGTTTATTGGTATCAATATATTTGACATGCTCTCGTTTAACTTAAGACAAACTTATCAAGATCAAAACTGTACTTTTTACGCAATTATACGTAATTAATTTAAGCTACAGGTAATAGAGTCTGCTCTTTTGAGGATTTCTTAGAAGCTACTGATTCACCAAAAATTTTCCGATAATTCCATTGATAAACTTTTGACCATGGATCAGACTGAGAAACTTGGTCAGGATTCGACAACAGACTTTTTATTTCGTTTCTTAGTACTTGATTATTGCTATCCAATAAATACTGATAAAACTTAAGTAGTAGTATTTGATGCTCATAGGAATAGTTTTGATTTTGGCTGAGTAATTGTTTAAAGTAATAAATAGCTCTAGTAGGATTAATCATTTTTAGAAGCGGATTTTTCGTAAGTATTTTAGGTATTTTTTTATTGACCACAAAATAAGCAGTAGCACCAGGAGCTTTTCCAATATAATCTACCCAAGGCTTCAACAATTCCATTGATAAATATAGCCATGGACAGCCATAAAAGTAATAATCTTGTTGCACTATTATTGAACCTGGAAATAAGGAGGGAAAGAAATGCTTTACTATATGATCATTTAAAGCCCAGTTTTTAGAAGCATCAATAAACAAAATTTCAACTGGATTGGAATTCCAATTAAATTTGCACAAGTCTCCTGGGGTAATATTAACTAAACCTAAATTTGTGTATTTTCTAATATTGTACAGATAGTTCATGAAAAATGAACCAGTTGGTAAGTTTTTTCGATTTAATAACCAATCAAACCCTGCATACTTTTCATAACAGAATAAGTCATAGCTATATATTCGTTTATATGATTTCCTAATATTAAGTTTATTAGCAAGTATACCCTCCCCAAAACAGGCAGTTGACGAACCCAAAAATGGACCAAGATCTACAATTTCTCCTTGATCCGTAAAATAATTCTTGGCAAGACTGTAAAGTAAAGAAAGCTCTTGGGAGTTCATCATGCTACCAATAGAATCAATATCAGTAGGATGAGTCTCAATCTCAAAATCGGGCTGAATTGATTTTTTCTGGGATTCGATATAGACGGGAGAATGATAGTCTTCAGGTAAACGAATTATCCAGATTTTATCAATAATTTCTAGTGGTAATGATAACTTTTCTGCTAAACAATTAACCTCATCTACTATATCTGGAAAAGCTGGCGAGTAGTCATGACCACAAATTATACTACCAGGCTTCATTCTATCAAGCCAAAAATAGAGATTTTCTCTAAAGATAGGATTTGTATGGACACTATCATCAAAATAAATATCTACAGGTATATTCCAGTCAGTAAAATCTTGAGGACTGTAAGCTTGTAGAGCGGTAACATTACTTGAATCGCCAATATTTTGCCAAAAAGTATCGATTGAGAAGGTAGTATTAAATTTTTTCTCTAGAGGTTTGATCCAATTTTCTCTTTTCCAGGGATCTACACAGTAAATTTTCACGGAATCAGCAGCATTTTTGGCCCAATGCACCGAACTTTTGCCAAAAAGTGATCCTAACTCAACGATAGTACTATTTTCAGGAAGAGCTTTGGCTAACTCAGCGATACATACTAGCTCTTTTCTGGTCATCTGACCAGGTAAATTTTCATTCAGATACATAGCAATAAAATCTTATTATTGATTAAGGAACTAAAACATCATCAGTTTAGAGATTATTTCACAAGAAAATGCAAGTCCTTTTTTTCAAGAAACTGCATCCATTCTTCTGGATTTTCCACTCGATTAAAAGCACTTTGTCTGCGATCTTGCTTCTTAGTCAAATCAGTTTGACTCATTTTGTTATTAATATCAAAGCCTTGCTTGATCAACCATGAATGAACAAAATTAGCTTTTTCATTATCAGTTGGATATTGATGTATATCCTCATAAGTTAATTCTTTCCATTCCTGATTATCGCTTCGCAAATATTCTTGAAGACGCATATAATGAGTTTGATGTTTTAAATACCAATCATAAAATTCTTGGCAATCAATTTTAATCTTTATATGATCAGTTGTATAACCTTGAGAGTGTTTAGAAATAGCTAAGGTTTTGTCTGAAACATATACATCTAACAAATTGCGCTTTAAGATAATTTTGACAATATTCTTGTTTGACAAAATGTTATCTTTTAATTTTTCAAAAGATAAATGTTCAGGAAAAATTTTAAACCCAGCATATTTTTTGGGCGTGGTTTCATTTAAAAACTCTAAAAAGTATTTGGGATGTGAATGATTGAGCTTGACTAGCTCTTTGTCTTCAAAAGCTTTTTCTCCAATGTCAATAGAAATATCCTTATTTTCTTTAAGCCATTTGACAAAATCTTTCTTACGATTAATAGGAATCCACACTGTATCCCAATGAAAAGCTTCTCCAAAAAATTCAATGTCCTCAAAACCATCTAACATCTTCATTAGATAATTAGATCCAGTTCGACGATAAGCCAAGAAAACGAAAAGTTTTGAATCCATATTATTTGTACTTACTCTAATTATTGATCTGTTTTAAAATTGATAGTCGAAGGTATCGATATCTGGGGCAAACTTTTTAGCAACTAACTCTATATCTTGATCTGATGCATAATATTTTCGATAATCTTGCTTGGGGTTACTCTGATTGTATTTATTCTTGAGCATATCAGGATAAGGAACTGCAATTTGATTACAAACATATTCAAAATCATCCTGAATTGATTCTTGCTTTCCTATAAAATCTACTATTATTTTGCCTTTATCATCTGCAAAGTAATCAACTTGTTGTGGTAATTTTGCAAAGCATTTTCCTCTAATAAATTCAGAAAAATTTTCTGAATTTAGCGCATCCTGACAAATATCATATTTAAACTTATTTTTGCGGCACCATGTATAGAGAGAAACCATTCTAGACCAAGGATTTCTAACGAAAGAGAAGGAAAAATAATTGTTCCAGACTTCATCCCCAGTAACAGCCTTAATTTGCTTGGAATATGAGTGTTTATTGAGGTTATACTTTTTCCTAAAAAAAGGTTGAATATTTTCCCCAAATTCAGTACATCCTAAGACTATATCTCTATAGGTTAAATGCTCATCAAGATATCTGGTAATTGAAGTGCCTGCATTTTTTTGAATATGAACAAAAATGAATTTTTTGGAATGAGATATAATCATTTTTTTACTTAGGCTGATTTTATAGATCTCATTATTCTCAGATTAGACAGTGACTAATTAAAGGTTGCCTTTAACAATCATCTAGGTCATATTAACACGGTAATTTCAATGATACCTGGGTGTAATTACGGATAAAAATAGAATTTTTACCTACATAATTACCGTAATTAATGTGTGTTTATAATTAATGGTATTCATGCAAAACAAACAAGAAACCTCAAATCTCTTAATTGAGCTTTTTAAACTTAGCTTTCTAAGAGAATTTGTGACTATTTAACGATGAGACCTTCTAAAGTTTGGTGTAAATTTTCTTGAATAACTTCGGTGGTATAAGGTTTGATCGCACTTAGGGCATTATGAGATAGCTGAGTCCAAAGTGTTTCATTATTGCTCAGAAGTAAAATCTGACGAGCAAACCCTTTAGTGTCATTAGCTTCCAAAATATGTTGGTTAGGAACCAAATTCATTCCTTCGGTGCCAATGCTGGTAGAAACTACAGGTAGACCATACTCTAGACTATGACCGATCTTGCCTTTCATTCCTGCCCCATATCGTAAAGGGGATACTGAGAGTTTGTGGCTCAAAAAATAGGGACTAACATCATCAATATATCCGGTTACAGAAATGCGATCGCTGGCTAAGGCTAATACTTCAGCACTGGGATTATTACCCAGTAGGGTAACTTTAGTTTGTGGGTTAGTTTGCCAGACTAAAGGCATGATTTCTTGACATAGCCACAGTACAGCATCAATGTTTGGCGGATGATTATAACTCCCGATAAATAAAATGTCCGAACGCTCTTTAAAACTGGGAATCTCTCCTTGATAAGGATGGTGAATATTAGGGATTACAGCAACATTATCTACCGCCTGATGCTCCAATATCTCTCGTTCTATGGGGGTAACCGTAATCGTTAAATCAGCCTGGTGTGCCATCTTCAACTCTTTAGACTGCATATCAATCCACTCTGTCGCCATTGCCGAACTTTTTTCAGGAGATAATTCCCAGGCTCTTTTCAAGCGTAAATAATGTAAATCAATAGTGTCGTAAACAAGCTTAATTTCAGTTCTTTGACGAATTAAGGGGGCATACTTCTCATTCAGTTCAGGACGACAAATCCAGGCCAGATCGATCAGGGGTAATCGCTCTTGTATTTGCTGTTCAATCAGAGTGCCATAACCCTCTTGGGTATATAAAGTTTCGATCTGAAGACTTTGTAACAGAGAAACATAGGGTTCCTCTTTAACTCCATTGTCCGCCGCAAAAATCACATGGTAATCGAGGGTTTTAAAGATCTTCAGTAGTTCAAACAATCTGCGGGCTCCAGATTCTCGATCATAGCTAGGCATATAGCTATCAATCACCAAAATAGTCTGTTTACCTAAATCTTTCCTGGTAGCCAGAGGCACATGTTCGCTCCCTGCATTAGGGAAATAGTTATCCTGGTCGAGGACAGTTTGCCATTTTTGCTTAAACTTAGCGGCATTAACCATCTGATATTTTTTAGTACCGCTAGTTGTAGAAGTACCAGAGCTAACGCCTTCATAGTGAATTACTTCCGACCTGGGTTGATACATTACCTTCATTCCCAGTTGATGACGGATAGCAAAACAAAGGTCTGTATCTTCATAGTAAGCAGGAGCAAAATCTCGTTCAAAACCATGCAAATTCTCGAAGACCTCTCGTCGCACCATCAGACTGGCACCAGAACAATAGTCTACAGGACGCAGATAATTATACTTAGGGTCGTGGGGATTATCCTGCCGACCATAGTTCCACCCCGAAGCATCTTGCCAAATAATGCCCCCAGCTTCCTGTAAACTCCCTTGGGGATATAGCAGTTTGGAACCCACAGCACCTACCTGGGCATCTTCCTCCAAAACCTTTACCATACTTTCGATACAGTCGGGTTTAATCTCAGTATCATTGTTGAGAAAATAGAGATATTTTCCTTTAGCTAAAGATGCACCCTGGTTACAGGAATGAATAAAACCCTGATTAGACTGACTGTTAATTAGATTCACGGCGGTAACGGACTCCAAAACCTGTTCAGTCTGATCCGTTGAACAATCATTAACCAAAATAATCTCCACCTGAGTATTACTTGCCAGGTTTAGAGCGATCGCCTTAAGACATTGGAGGGTGTAATCTAACTGGTTATAAACAGGAATAATAATAGATACAACTGGAGTATCACTGTGGGGCAAAATCTCCTGTAATTCCCGTGCTAATGCCTGAAAATCTGACTGTGGTGTATCTAAAAGGACATGCTCTGGGTTGGTAACAGTGTGTGGCAATACAGCTTTACCTGTAAATGGTTGTAATCGCCCTAAAACATCACTGTTCTTTGGTTGAATTTGTAAAGCCATCTGATAGATCACCAGAGCCTCATCTAGCTTTCCCGACTCCGCCAGTAGATCTCCCAACTTGAGATAAAGAGCAAGGTTACGGTTATCAATTGCCAAAACTCGATGATAAGCCTCAGTATTCTGGGGATCTTGTTCGATAGCTAGTAAAAAATGGGACAAAGCTTGTTGGCGATCCTGTTGACTACGCTGGTACAGGGCGTCCCCTAACTTTTGCTGTGCTTGGGGTAAATCCGGCTGAATCTCAATCGACTGTTGATACAGCTTAACTGCTGACGACCATTGCTTTAACTGTGCGTGAGCTTCCGCTAAATTGTAATAAGACCAGGGAAAGTTAGGATTGAGCTTAATCGCCTGTTGATAGACAGGAATTGCTGCTGACCATTGTTCTAACTGAATTAGAGCGTAACCCAAATTATTATAGGACCAGGAAAAATCAGGATTAAACTTAATCGCCTGACGGTAGGCAGCGACGGCTGACTCCCATTGCTGTTGGTGGCTGAAAATTTCTGCTAGTTGATGATAAGCTGCCCCATGTTCAGCATCGTACTGAGTTGCTTTTTGGTAGCAGATCGCAGCCTGTGACCACTGCTGTTTTGCTTGATAGAGATTACCCAAGCGAAAATAGAGTTCGGGATGTTGTTGCTGTTTCAGACCCTTAAGATAACAAGCGATCGCCTGTTTTACTTGACCTAATTCAGTCAGTAATTCTCCGAGAGCCAGAGTAGCCTCAATCAAGTCTGGTTGCTGTTTAATCGCTCGTTGATAGCAAGTAAGGGCCGAATTCTGTTGCCCTTGGCTGGCTAAATTTCTCCCCAGAGCCAAATATTCCTCAGCCCGAGTTCCCTCTGGTGACAAAGCAGAAGCTGATGCTAAATGCGTCTTTGCTGTCTTGGAGGACGATGCGATCGCTTGTTGCTCCTGAGAAATTGCCTGTGACCAATCCTTTTGCTGGGCAGACTCACTAGCTAGATTGTACTGTTTCTCGGCTGTGGTTAAGCTTAATATTTCCGTCTTAGGTAGCTTAGTTGTTGCTAATTTTTGGTTGTCAGGATCACAAACTTGACTATTAGTGGCGTTAGTCGTTAGCTGTAACATGATCCGACAGTATTTAGCCGCTTCCGCCCACAATTCTAACTGTTCGCAAAGTTTGACAATTTCTTGATAGGTGGCGACTCTTTCTGGTTCAACCTGGATTGCCCTCAAATATTGTTTTAGAGCCTCTTTAAGCTGACCCTGTTGCTGTAGATTATTCCCTTGATCAAGATAATTATTAAGGAGCTGCGGAGAATCATTAGAATCAGTAGCTTTTGAACCTTGCTGCTGTAGCTGACATCTGAGCAAATGCTGATATACCCCAGTAAACTCTGGGTTGACCTTGAGTGCCTGCTGATAGTTGGCAATAGCCTCCTGCCACTGCTGTTGTTGAGCATAAAGAGTCCCCAAGTTAGCATAGGCTGCCGCAAAATCGGGCTGAATGGCGATCGCCTGCTGATAGTAGCCAATTGCTTCCTTGACTTGATTGGTTTTTTGGAGAGCATCCCCCATCAACTTGTGGGCTGGAGCTAGATCTTGATTGATAGCGAGTGCTTTAGCACAGGCTTGAATTGTTTCCTGCCACTGCTGAGATTGCCAATTTTGTTGTGCTTGATCTAAGCAAGCTTGAGACTCATCTACTTGGAACATTTCTGATTGGTTGTTGGGAGAAAATCATTTGTCAGTACGCAACTGGGCAAAATTTAACACTCAACATCCTATATTGCCCACTTTTATTACAAAATTAATCCAAAAATGACGCAATCTTAACACAAAAAGTAATCTATAACACTATTGCCTGGAAATTTGCTTAAGTATTATTTTTGCAACTCCCTAGAAATAATTTGGCGATATTCAGCTTCGGTATATAAATCTGCTGGATCTGTGATGCGATCTATAAACAAAATACCGTCTAAATGATCTAGTTCATGTTGAAAAATACGTGCCACAAAATCTGTCAGGATTTCCTGTTTAGTTTCTCCTTGCTGAGTGGTGTATTCAACTTCAATTGAGCGATATCGAGGTACTAAACCCCGAATATTAGGTACGCTGAGACAACCTTCCCAGTCTTTGACCACCTCGTCACCATGGGACAAGATTTGCGGGTTAATCATCGCTGTCGGTGCCATAGTCGGGGCATGGGGATAGCGATCGCTTTTATGGGAAGCAATAATAAATAGTCGATAGGGTTGAGAAATTTGGGGGGCAGCAATTCCTACTCCCTGATTAGCGATCGCGGTGTTAATTAAACGGTCAATAAGCTCTATGATTGTATGGTCAAAGATTTTATCTACGGGTTTAGCCTGGTTTCTGAGGATTGGCTCACCAATTTGGGCGATCGCAGTCAGCTTGTTGATGGTCATTTGCTATCAAAGTCAGGCAGTAAGGCGTACTTAATAAGTATTTTATACTTTGAGAGAGTTTTAAGGTTGGAAAATATATGCATAGTAAATCTTACTGATCCGAATTCAACTCTACTGGTAGAATCTTATATCGTCCTTAAGGGTTATCTAATAGAGTGGCAATTTCTGCAGAACAGTTATGGGAAAGAGTTATAGAACTTCTCAAAGAGCGGCTAAGTCGTCCTACCTTTGAGACTTGGATCCAAAATGCCACAATTGATAATTTTAATGCGGACAGTATTACGATCTCGACCCCTAACGCTTTTGTATTGAGTCATGTGCAAAAGTACTATCTCAACATTATCAGTGAGGCGATCGTCGAAGTTATCGGCAAACCCCTAGAAATTCATCTCAAATCTCAGCAAGGAAATGACCTTGCTTTTTTAACTGAACCACAAGACTTTTCCCCCTATAAGCAAGAATATACTTCCTCTGGCAAAAATTCTCTTAAGCCCAATAAATTAAATCCTAAATATACTTTTTATAGCTTCGTCGTTGGCCCTACCAATCGCATGGTACATGCTGCTTCTTTAGCCGTGGCTGAGTCTCCTGGAAGAGATTTTAATCCTTTGTTCCTCTGTGGCGGTGTAGGGCTGGGAAAAACCCATCTCATGCAGGCAATTGGGCATTATCATCTGGAGATTAATCCCGATGCTAAAGTTTTTTATGTTTCGACGGAACAATTCACCAACGATCTGATTGCTGCCATTCGTAATGATAGTATCCAACGCTTTCGGGAACACTATCGTACCGCCGATATTTTGCTGGTAGACGACATTCAGTTTATTGAAGGGAAAGAATATACCCAAGAAGAGTTTTTCCACACCTTTAACACCCTCCACGAAGCGGGGAGACAGGTTGTCTTAGCCAGCGATCGCCCACCGCAGCAGATTCCTAAGCTACAAGAACGCTTAAGCTCCCGATTCTCCATGGGTTTGATTGCCGATGTCCAGGTGCCAGACTTAGAAACTCGCATGGCAATTTTGCAAAAAAAAGCCGAATATGAAAATGTCCGTTTACCCAAAGAAGCGATCGCCTATATTGCCAGTCAATATACCTCTAATATTAGAGAATTAGAAGGCGCATTAATTAGAGCGATCGCCTATATTTCTCTTTCTGGCTTGTCAATGACGGTGGAAAACATCTCAGCAGCCCTTAATCCGAAAGTAGAACAAATTACTGCCTCTCCCGAGACAATCATGGAAGTAGCGGCAGAGATTTTAAATGTTTCTATCGATGATCTCAAAAGTAGCTCCCGTCGCCGAGAAATTAGCAACGCGAGACATATTGCCATGTATCTGATGCGACAACACACAGATCTGAGTTTACCCCGCATTGGGGAAAAATTTGGCGGCAAAGACCATACATCCGTCATGTACAGTTGTGACAAAATTGCCAAACAGCTACGCAAAGATCGAGCCTTAAATCAAACAATTTCTTTATTGAGCGATCGGATTAACTTCGTTAGTCAACAAAAGTTTAAAAACTGACACAACTTTTTTCCACAGGATATTCCTAAATATCCCAAGTTATCCACAAGTTATCCACAGATAATTTCTAGATATTCAATTTACAAACTAAATTAAAAGTTTATTGTGATTGGTGATTAATTACTGGCGACTAGGTATGATCTAACTTCTGGTTTGTGGTTAATCATTTTATTGTTTAAAAATTCCCTAAATTCTAATTCTGAGATGAAAATTGTTTGCAGTCAAAGTGATCTTAAAAATAATCTGTCCCTGGTTAGTCGCGCTGTTCCTTCTCGTCCCGAACCGATGGTATTGGCTAATGTCTTAATCACAGCCAACGAAACTACGCAAAAGGTGAGCTTGATTGCTTTTGATGGCAGTTTGGGTATCAAAACTAAATTTAATGCCGAAGTGACAGAAGGAGGTAGCATTACTCTTCCCGCCAAGTTACTCAACGATATTGTGATTCGTCTACCAGAGATAGAAATCACCCTGGAGGTGCCTAATGACGATGCTAGCTTTGTCACCACAATTAGTTCTACTTCTGGTCAATTTCAATTAACAGGCATCGATGCCACCGAATTTCCAGAACTACCCACTATTGAAGCAGGACAAACCATCGAACTGCCCATAGCTGCCCTCAACGAAGGCTTGGGTGGCTGTCTGTTTGCTGCCTCTACCGAACTGTCTAAGCAAGTACTGACAGGGGTTCACTTAAAAACTCAAGGTTTGGGACAGGATGACTTAGGAGATATCTTAGAATTTGCTGCCACTGATAGTCATCGTTTAGCTGTTGTGGCTACGGATCTCAATGCTGAAGATGCCGAAACGACGATCGAGATCCCCAAACTCGCAGTAACTATACCCGCTAAGGCATTACGAGAACTAGAAAAAATTGTCAGCGATGGGTCAGGGAGTGACAAAGTTAAAGTTAGCTTTGATGAACAGGTAATGGTCTTTGAATTAGGCGATCGCCTATTAACTAGTACAAAAATATCAGGTGATTATCCTGCTTATGGACAACTGATCCCCCAAAATTTTAGCCGCGAAATTATTCTTGACCGTAAGCGCCTGCTTAGCAGCCTGGAGTTAGTGGCGGTATTAGCACAGAAGAATAACCTAGTGAAATTTAGCCTTAATAATGATGCCTCAGAACTAGTTGTCTCGGCAGATGCTCAAGATATCGGTAACGCGGAGCAGTCTTTGCCAGCAGAAATCATGGGAGAAGATATTGAGATTGCCTTTAACATTAAATATCTTATGGATGGATTAAAGGCACTTTCCACATCAGAAATAAAAATGCAGTTGAACGAATGGAATCAGCCAGTTATCTTCAGTCCTTTAGGAGGTTTAAAGATGACCTATCTGGTCATGCCTGTGCAAATTAGGAATTAGGTAGTAGGTAGAGACAAGGCATGCCTTGTCTGTACTTGTTAGTGGTTAGTGGGTAGGGAATTTACATCAGAGGTAAAATTATCAACGTTCTTATTTTTTAAAGTTATTCTGGACAATAGAAGACTAAATTTTATCTTTTTATCTTTTATTTATTTTTATGGTTGCGGGTTATGTCCTACGAGTCACAATTAGACAATCAATCTGGTAAGCTAATTAACCCAGCAAAGCTATGTTTGTTGATCTCGATCGCACTTCATTTGTTGGTTTTGAAGTTTGGTTTGCCGACTATCAGATTTAATAATGATTCTGGTGGAAGAGAAGTTTCGATAATTGAGCTTAATCCAGAACAACAGTCTCGTTTGCCAAATCTTTATCCCCAACTGGAAACTCCAGATCTGGAAAATATCCCTGATATTAGCAATCTTCCTGATTTGGATAGTAGCGATCCTGTTGCACCTTTTGCCATCCCTCCCAGTTTAATTCCTGGAATCGGCGATTCTGCTAATTTACCTCCTCTAACTATTCCGCCACCACCTAACTTTAATTTACCTCCTCTCCCGCCAATAACCGACATTACCCTACCACCTGTAGGAGATTTATCAGACTTACCCCTACCTCCAACAGTCAATCTTGAAGATTTTCAAGTCGAGCCGATTAAGTTGCCGCCAGATTTTGGCAAAACTCCTGATAAGCCTGTTGAAAAACCTGTTGAAAAACCTGTTGAAAAACAACCAACTAAGCCCGTAAAGCCACCGACAAGTGCAACCAAACCAGAACCGAATAAACAACCTGAAACCAAGCCTCAACCAACTCCTGAGCAGATTGCTGCCAAAAAAGCTGCCGATTCTCAACAGCGCCTTAGTAATTTGAGTCAAAGTCTGACTAAAAGCGACGTTGGTACTAGCGATGAGGATGCCAGGAAAAACTATATTGTCTGGTTAGCTAAAGTCCAAGATGTAGAACCAGATCAGATCGAGATTACAGGAACTTATCCTCGTGATGCCTGTATTAGAAGACTTAAAGGAAGTAGCGTTTTTGGCGTAGTAGTCAACGCCAAGGGTAAGGTGATGGCTCTTGATTTGATTAAAGGAGCAAAATATCCCATTTTTAATCAGCAAGGAAGTAAAGATCTTGCCGCTCGCCTTTTAGATAATGGGACAGGTAAGCCCAAACCATATCAGGTTAAGGTTAACTATGAATATGATTCAGAGATTTGTCCTTCCTTAACTTTGCCCTCCATTAGGCGAGCAGAAGAGAAACAAAAACAGCAACCTGAACCAATCCCTGCACCCGCGCCTGCACCTAAACCCAAACCTAAACCTAAACCTGAACCTAAGCTGGAACCCGCCCCCGTACCTAAACCCAAACCTGAACCTAAGCTGGAACCCGCCCCCGCACCTAAGCCCAAACCTGTGCCGAAACCCGCACCTGAACTAAAACCTTTGCCATCACTGCGCGATCGCTTGCGTAATATTCCTTTACCTGACAGAAAACCCGCAGATTTTAAGGATATTCCTTTACCAGAGCGTCCAAATTTCAGAAAATAGCAACTTATTAATCAACTCCAGTTCAATGGATGTACCTGAGCGATTAGGCGACCCCTAGCCGACTGATCGCCAATAATTATAAGGTTCTTGAGTTGTATAATAAATAATTAGACTGGCATCCATGACCTAACCCTTGAGCAGCTAGAGGTGAAGATGGCAAAGATAACCAGGTGCGAAGATTCCCAGATCTATGATCTCGTTGTGGTGGGTTCAGGTAATGGTGCTTGTGCTTTTCTCCATCAGTATCTAGCTTGCTCCTCTGAGGGAAAAGTTTTGGTTCTGGAAGAAGGAGAGAACTTCTTTGAAACCAGTGAAATTACCCATCAGCGTAATTGGGCCAAGTCCTATTCTGAAGAAAATATTTTTAAGCTTCATAATGCTCAAACCCCTGATGAAATTCCGATTCTCTCGGGAAGAGCCTGCACTATGGGGGGAGGTGGCTCGATCAATTACACCATGATTTTTGAGTCATCGGATTGGTTAACGAAAAATTTAGGTCATGACCCAACTTATTGGGATGCAATGAAGGAAGAGCTGGCTAAAGCATTTGAGCGTAAAGATCCTATTGCCAATATGACTGATGTTGATCAGCATGTGCAAAACAAATTGCAAGCCTGTGGCTTTTCTGTGAATAAAGATAACAAAGGTCATATTCCAGTTTATACCGAGGGAAAAGATAAGCAGATTTATATTTTCCCCACTCAGTTCAATGAATTTGGACAACGAACCCATAGTGGGGTGTCTCTGCTGAAATGGTATCAGAATGAACGACTCGACTTTATGACTCAACAACGGGTGACTCAGTTACACCTAGAGCCTGGGGATGGAGAACAAAGATGTAAAGCGATCGCTGTCTGCAATTTGATAACAAAGAAAAGTGAAATCTATCCGTTAGGAGAAAATACCAAATTACTGCTCTGTGCTGGTGCTGCCACACCTCAGTTACTCTATGAGCATCGGGAAAAACTTAATAACCTGGAGATTGGGGAACATGTAAATGATCATATTGTTTTGCCTTTTGGGATCTATTTGCTTGAGAAAGATCTAAAGGTGACCTTGAAGGATCAGTATGTTGCTCTATTTGGGACGACGGAAGAATTCCCTACTGAGGAAAGTCAAGGAGAACCGACTATTTGCAGTTTTGAGTTTTTTTCTGGTCAGTTGGACGTTTTGATTTATTTGCTGTCTCATGTGTTCTTAGCCTTCTTGATTCCTAATTGGTTAAAGTATTGGATGATTAGAAGCCCAAAACTCTTTCGCTGCCTTAAACAAGTCACTAGAAGTCTGATTAGGGGTTTGAATTTTTTGGATGATCTTCTCTGGTCGATTTCCCATCCCTTAAAGATGGGTAGACATGAATGGAATCTGATTTCGGCGATCGCAAAGTTCAATATTGCACGAGAAGGCTATTATAAGCCCCCTTCTGATGCTGATATTTTTACGAATAAGAAGCCAAAAACCTATGAAATTATTCTTCGTTGTTTTGAAGAGCGATCGCCGAAGAATGATCCAGACTTCAAGGTGGCAAAGGCTGCTATCACTGAGCAAATTCCTCTGATGGATTCCTTGGGAAAAAAACCCCACCCTGTTTTTCAATTTTTGATTCGACTATTAACCCGAATGCCTTACAAGAGTGCGCAAGTTGATAACTATATCAATCACTACAGTCGTTATGATCTGCTTACTGAACAGCATCTATCAGGGGGTTGTGTATTTGGTAAAGCTCTAGATTTGGGACTGGAATCGTCTCAAGATACGGGCAAAGTATTAGGCAGTCAGAATATATATGTGGCAGATCTATCCGCAGCCCCTCTCCCTAGAGTTAGTCCCCAGATGACCGCTTATTTGATTGGGTATCATGTTGCAACTCAACTTTGTCGAACAGACTAGTAGTCTGCCAAGTTTGAAATGATGGATAGGAGACAAGTTCGGAGTTCGGAGTTAAAAAAATCACCCCTCAAAACAAAGTTGCTAGAGTACTAGTACGAGTAAATTGTTTAGTTTCTCCCTTGTCCCCTTGTCTTTCTTGTCCTCCTTGTCTCATCTCAACCCCTTAATTCAAAATCGGCAGACCAGTACTTATGCTGGTTGAAAGCCACAGTGTTCGTTAGCTGGTACTGCTTCCATCATTTTTTTGGGGTGGGGAAGGTTGAGGCTATTCATCAACTGGATAAAGTTAGCTCGATCTCTTCTGACAAAGCGAGGATTCCACTTTTTCTCTTCGCCGATAGTAGAAACTGTATAACCTCGATAGTCATGGGCGGGATAAACTAAAGTTGCGTCGGGTAGGGTAAATAGTCTGGTGGTTACCGAGTCATATAGTGTACCTGCATCACCACTTTGAAAGTCAGTACGTCCACAGCCCCGAATAAATAATGCATCTCCTGTTAAAACCCTGCTTCCATTAATCAAATAAGCCATATGACTATCCGTATGACCAGGAGTGGCGATCGCTTCAATCACAATCGAACCCAATTCTAAAGTTTCTTCATCTTGAATCAAGCGGTTAGCACAATCAGTATGAGCATTCTCAGGCACAATACCCAAACATCCTGTTAATTCCCGTAGCTTTCCCGCCCCTGTAATGTGGTCAGCATGAATATGAGTTTCTAAGCAGTAGCGTAGATTTAGACCTAATTCTTGGATCAGTCTTAAATCCCGATCTACTTGTTCCCGAACAGGATCGACTAATATTGCTTCTTTTAACTCTAAATCTGCTAATAGGTAGGTATAGGTGCTGGATTCACTGTCATAGAGTTGGCGGAATAGCATTTTGTCACCTCCAGTTAAAAAAGTAGACTGAAACCAGGTAGATTACTCCTAATACTAAATCCGTTTCGTATAGGTTACTTAAAAAATTGAGTCCTAAAGGATTACGCGACCCATATAATAAGTAATGAGTAATGAGTAACGAGTAACAAGTTCTAGTTATTCTTATTTCATGGTAGAGAAATTAAACACTACCAAAGCCCAAGCGGATTTAGTATAACTCCCAAGTTACACCAACAAGTTGAAGAATCTGTGAGGTTACAACGTCAATAGAGTTCTCAATGAAGAACAGCTTAAGACAAACGTTTTTCTCTTAGTACTTTTACTTAGTTATATATGCAATATGTATTAAGTATTTATAGCTAAAATATTGGTTAACTTTTTTAACTTTTTGCACTGTAATTCTAGGTTTTTTGCTATCATTACAGATAGGTTGTTACGCATCTCTACAATTTTAGAATAAGACTCTGGTATTTTGAGTCAGATTAAATACCTAATCACTAAAAACTTAATATATGTAATTCAGTTTTTGTTTTTTACTACGGTGCTAGATGAATCTTTTTTACCAGAACCTAGTCTGTAATGAATGTTCTAGCTTTATTCTCTAATTTAGAGATCAATCTTGTTGTTTGAGAAAATGTACGAATAATAACAGCAAAGACTAAAGATAGTTAGATAAGTTATTTGATTTAAAAAAGCTTTGTTGACTTAAAGATGTGAGTGAATGTTTAATTTTTAAAAAGGTTAACAATAACTTTTACCTTAAGAATAACTAAGATCAATAGAAGTAGCAATTAAAAATTCCAGAAATGGTGAATATTGACCAGCTTGAGATAAACAAGATTTAGGTTAACTTTCGTCATTTTGGTTGCATAAATGAATTCGTCAGGAGAATAGACATGAGTAATTTAATGCATGACGAAAACCACTCCTCTTCCTTTTCTATGGAACATCAAGAGATGCATGATTCAGATATCTCTACTTCCACATCGACATCTATAATAGGCGTTCCTGACTTTAATGGAGACGGCAATGTAGACAATGCTGATATGCGAGATATTATTGCTCGTTACGAAGCGGTTGATGGTGACGATTTATATCATCCTCTATACGATTTAAACGTCAATGGAATGATTGATAATTATGACCTAGAAACTGTCATTCATGATTTAGGGAAAGATGTACCTCTTATAGATCAACAGATTGCCCAAGCAACTCAAGCCACAATGCAATATTATGGTTCGGGAGGACAAGAACAGGCGATCGCTGATGGATATTTACCTTTTACTCAAGAAGTTGCGGGACATGGTATCCACTATTTCAATTTTCCCTTGGCTCTAGAAATTGCCGAGTCTCCAGATTTGAACCCCAATGCTCCTGTGGGTCTTAACTATGATGTAGAGGGAAATCTTTTAGCAGTATTTTACATTCGTACTCCTTACGATCCTAAAGCAGCACTAGAAAATCCTGCTGACTTTCTGGCGATCGATCCAGAAAATGATTTTCCGCCAACTTCTTTCGATGGTATTTCAGCAGAAGATTGGCACACTCACGAAAATGCATGGTTTACAGGTCTTGGTAGCTTAAATTCTGAGAATGTCTATGGATTTGAAGAAGGAGTGCCTATTGAGTCTACTATTGCACGCCTAGAAAATATTGGTTTTCAACTGTTCCCAGCATCAGACCAAATCTTCAGTTCTAAGTTTTGGATGATACACGGATGGTTTCATTCGTTAAATCCAGCAGGCACTTTTGCGAACCTCAGTCCTGATGTAGCTATTTATGCACCAGAAGAGCTTGGGGTACATGGCGGACATCATGCAGGCAATAGCGATCCTCTAATTGCAGGAACAGATGCAGGAGAAGGATTATTCGGTACAGACAATAATGATCGCATCAATGGTTTTGGCGGTGACGATTGGATTCTTGGCGGACTAGGTAACGATTCCATTTGGGGTAGTCACGGAAATGACTTGATTAGAGGCGATGATGACGATGCCCCTGAAAGTGGCGATGATATCCTTTACGGTGGCCCAGGGGACGATTTAATCTATGGTCATGGAGGAAGCGATCGCTTATTTGGTGGTACAGACAATGATCAACTAGTAGGTGGTGATGGAGACGATGTATTACGGGGTAGTTTAGGTTATGACGTTCTTACAGGAGAAGGAGGAAGGGATAGTTTTGTAATTGCTGTTGGAGAAGGCGCAGATATCATCACTGATTTTGAAGTTGAGTTGGATACTTTAGTCTTTTATACTGGCATCACTTCCCAAACTGTTTCCATTACTCAGCATGATAGTGGTACTGCACTTTCCTTTGGTGACGAAACTTTAGCTATTCTCCATGGAGTCAATCCTGACGATTTAGCTGGAGGAAACATGTTTGTGGATGTTTAGCTTGGTGGTTGGTGGTTGATAGCTGTTCAGGATAAGTTCGGGTAAAGTTACCATTCTCCCCAAATAGCCAGGGTCATCCCTGGCTTATAAATATTGACAAACATAGTCTGACCATCGGTCGCAAAGCAAACCCCTGCAAACTCGCTTTTATTTAAGGCATTGCGGGCAAATTTATAGTATCTTCCTTCGGGGGTAATCCCAATTAAAAACTGTTGTCCTTTGCCATCTTCACAGGCGATTAAATCACCAAAAGGAGCTAGAGTTAGATTATCAGGATAGTCTAGTACACCCCTCCCTGGAGATTCGACGAATAGCTCCACAGTTTCGCGTTTCAAGTTGTAACGAAAGATTTGCCCTGCCTTTGCCGCACCACCGTTAGTAGCAGTCCAATATAATTCTTGGTTGGCATAACACATGCCTTCCCCCCGTCTAAATACCGCGGCACCTTTTTTCTGTGCCTCGAAGCGGAGAGTGTCATGTTCGGGATCGACATCTTCTAATGGCACCCACGTTACTTTCAAGGGTTTACCAATGGGAAAATTAATCCCTGTATCTACTCTAGGTATATCTTTGATCATTAAAGCTTCCAAAGTGCCCCCAGCTCGTAAATTTTCGGGTTGTGCAGGGCGGAAACGATAGATACAACTATGAAATTGATCCTCAGTTTGATAAATATAACCTGTTTTGGGGTCGGTGGCGATCGCTTCATGGCGAAATCTACCCATCGCTTTCAGGGGAATCGGTTGAGCTAGTCTACCCTTGGCAGGGACTTCAAAGTTATAGCCATGTTTTTGGGAGATGTTACCCCAGTAAGGATAAACCTGTTGCTTCGTATATCCTCGTGGCGGATAGGGAGTGGAGATTGCTTCTTCGCAGCTAATCCATGAACCCCAGGGAGTTGTCCCTCCAGCACAGTTGCGGTTTGTCCCAGCTAGAGAGCGATAATGTTGGATTAAATTGCGATCGCTATCTACTACTAGTGTCGTTGTCCCTCCAGAGCAATAAAAGTCATATTGAGGGATATTAGGAGTCAGGTTGTTAACGGCATCTAAAGGACTGATTTCGTGGTTTCTGACCAGAATAGTTTTACCATCGTCTCCAGCAAATGCCCCCATGCCATCATGCCGATTTGGCACTAGATAACCATCATCCATTGTTTCTCCGACACGAGAGAGAACTTTATAGTAAAATCCTGGGGGAAGATCGAGAATGCCTTGAGGATCCGTGATTAAAGAGCCAACCTGGTCGGCAAAAGCAGGTTTACCCTGAATTAAATTTTGATATAAATTCTTCATCGGTGTCGCTAATACAGCACTACCAACTCCCAATCCCGCAAGGGAAAAAAACGTTCGTCTCGATAAGGGCATGACTTAATCTGATGACTACATTTGCCAATATAGCTTTTTGTTATGGGATTGGTTATTTCCCTCAATATCGATGCTTGTCTTAACAGCGATCAGCTTAACTAAATCTCTTACCATTGAAAGAAGTATCAAGTTAATCAGCTTGGGATTATGAATACCTACACTCTCAATTTAAAACCTCTAGCAAACAAGATTACCGTCGAACACTTTGCACAGCTATGTCAGCTAAATCCTGAACTGAAACTAGAGACTAGTCATCAAGGAGAATTAATTGTTATGTCTCC
>CBDUCX010000001.1:0-73945 GCA_965365755.1 uncultured Pleurocapsa sp. | reverse complement strand
TTCCATCCCCAAGATTCATCATCCCAGAATTCTCGATTATCATAGCCATTATCCTCCACAAACTCTAGAAACTCACCGTTGGTGATTAAATACTTACTAGCTAAAAATGGTTTGACTTTTACTGTTTGATGACCGTATTCGCTATCCCAGCCATAGGTAGTAGCATCTTCAGCTTTGCCCAGTTTCGCTACCCCACCAGCAACCCGAATCATTTCATTCCTGGGAACTTTGCCATCAGAACAAGCATATTGCCAACCATCGGGACGTTCAACCTGATCTACCGCTAGTTGTCGAATCAGCATCGAAGAAGTTTCAAAATGAATCCGACTATGTTCTATACCCATCATCAACGCCCAGAGGGGATGGTTTTGCTGAATAGGGAGATTAAGGGGCGTGTTCTCAATAACTGATAATATTTCCTCTTTTGCCTGATCTTGATATTGCCAAACATCTTCTACTTTCGGCCAGGAGATATCTTTGATTTCTGCTTCCAGTTCTTCTGGAGTTTCAGGATCTACCCCAATCTCGAACAGGGTTTCGTATTTAGGATTAATGGATTTATCCAATAACCCAACCCGAATTAATTTATTGATATAGAACACAGCAGAGTGACCTAAATAGAAAATCAGATGGTTTCTTAAAGGGTCGGGGTTGATATAAAATGCATCTTCTTCCACCAGACTTTTCATGAGCATTTCTTCTAGTTCCCATGAATTCCCAAAGTAGTCTTTAAGTATTTGGCGATCGCAATTTATCAGTTGGGGATATGGAAGAGATTTCAATTGTGGGGATGCAATAGATTTAAGCATTTTGAGTAATTGATTAATCAACTTGGGACTTCTGAGTCAACAACAAGCCAAACCACTGTTTCGGGTCAGTCCAAACTGCAAGGGGGTTTAAACCCTGTGCTTGAAGTTCTTTTTGCATTATTGCTAAGTCAAACTTACGGGAGATCTCCGTTCTGATAGTTTCCCCTGCTGTGAATTCCACCTGCAAGTTAAGTGCTTCTAAAGCAACAGTTTGGTCAATAGAAGACCGCAAATGCATCTCAATCTGGTTAAGTTGCTCGTTGTAAAATGCCCAGTGTTCAAACAATTCACTATCGAAGTTACCCGCAAAACGCTGGTTCAAATGTTTCAACATATTGAGATTAAATTCTGCTGTAACTCCCTGAGAGTCATTGTAAGCAGCTTCCAATAAATGTTTGGGCTTTTGTAGATCTACTCCCAGTAAAAAATACTCTCCCACATCCAAAGCAGCTTTAACTTGTGAAAAAAAGCGATCGCACTTTGGCTGAGTAAAATTGCCTAAGGAACTTCCCAAGAAAAAAATCATCCGAGATGGCAGAGTAGTCGGTGTAAGCTTATTGAGTGCTTGTTCATAAGTTCCTACTAAGCCCTGAACATCTAATTTAGGATAATCTTGCTGTAACTGTTGGGCGCTTTCTACGAGAATTTCTCCGCTAACATCGATGGGTATATATCTGAATTTATGCCCCAAGGCTTGATATGCATCTAAGAGAAGACGAGTTTTGCTAGAACTTCCACTGCCCAGTTCCACTAATTCACAAGCCCCAGTCACCTGGGTGATTTCCTGGGCATACTGACGCAAAATCTTAGCTTCTGTCCTAGTTGGGTAATATTCTGGTAGCTCACAGATCTGTTCAAATAGCTCAGAACCACGCTGATCATAAAAATATCGAGGTGGTAAAGATTTAGGAGTTTGGGTTAACCCCCAAATAATATCCTGACCATCTAAACTATTGGTAAGTAGGTTAGAACTACTCAAGTAATCGATTTGCAGTCTTTGTGTACTTAAACTGAGATTATCTCTATTGACTGTTTGAGAAAAATTGGACATTATTAATCTTTAATATTGAGAGTTTGCATGTAAATTTGCGGAATTCTTGCCTAGGCAATACATAGCTAGAGATAAAAACTACGTCTCTTCATTAGACTTATTGTGAATTAAGCTAAAAAAATGAATAAATTCTTGTCAATCAAAATATCCAGCGACTTTTAATCACAAATGACTACAAGCTTTATTTAGCAAGCTTTTCAGCAGGTTTAAATTTTATTTCAGAACAAGTCTATGAGAAAAATCTCCACAAGTTTTTCTGTCTAACCTCACGAGGTATTTTTTGTTACTAAATCCGTAATTCTTCGAGCATAATACCTGGAAAAGGTTATCCTGAGCAAATTTTGTCTGATACTAGTAACGCTGCGCGGAAGTCAGGATTTACAAAGGCGCGACTCCGAATGTAGTCATAAGTCAGAAATATTTAACTGTTATGTCAACTTTTTCCTCCTGTCTCTCCTGCTCTTTCTGGCAACTGTGTCAAAGTAAAAGAGTACCTTGTTAAAGAGAGAGCTTATGGTGTCCCGTTTTTTATCAATTATTTTCAGCTTGATTATTGCATTGTCTACTAACCTAATATTCTCTACTCCTGCCTTAGCAGCAATCGGCTTGAGTGATGGTCATCTATCTGCTTGTCCTAGTTCTCCTAACTGCGTTGTTAGCCAGGATGGGGATGAAGAACATGCTATTGAGCCAATTACTTATAAAAGCGATCGCAATACGGCCAAAGAAACACTGTTAAAAGTCCTATCCGTAGTGCCCCGTACTGAAGTCATTGAGCAGACGGATGACTATATTCATACAGAATCTACTAGTCGTATTTTTAAATTCGTCGATGATGCCGAATTTTATTTTCCTGAAAATGAAAAGGTAATCCAAGTTAGATCTGCCTCCAGAGTAGGAGAATCAGATTTAGGAGTTAACCGCCGACGGATTGAGCAGATTCGTTTAGCAATGGAAGATTTAGGCGTTTGAAACTTGAAATACTTTGACTAGGATAACAGGACTGTTATTAGGCAACTCTAAATGAACGTGAGTTTGACGAAGACAAAAAAACTTGAAAATTTCGCAACTTTTTAAAGTTTAGCTGTCCCAAAAGCCTATTCTTCCGCTCACGAAAAACATAACTCCGAACTCCGAACTCACGTTAAACGAAAGATAATGTACCATCTCCAGAGATTACCTGACCGATAGGGGAAGCAGTAATATTCTGCGATTTAAACCAATCTAGAGCCGACTTAGCTTGATCTGGAGGCAAAATTACCACAAAGCCAATGCCCATATTGAAAGTATCAAACATCGCTTCTTGAGCAACTTTTCCCGCTGACCCTAACCAGTTAAAAATTGGCGGAATTGACCAACTGCCAAGCTCTATTTCGATTGATTGCCCCTGATTTAAACAACGGGGCAAGTTTTCTGGTAATCCGCCACCAGTAATGTGCGCCATGCTATGCACTTCCATGCCCGTAGCCAGGAACTCTAAAATTGTCTTAACGTAGATTTGAGTAGGAGTAATCAATTCTGCTCCTAAACTATTACCATTGAGTACTTTCGGCGTATCTGACCAAGAATGACCACCTGTCTCTATAATCTTCCGTACTAAACTAAAACCATTGCTATGAACTCCAGCACTAGCTAGTCCAATCGCCACATCCCCAAGCTGTACCTGAGAACCATCCAGAATTTTACTTTTCTCTACTACTCCGACACAAAATCCAGCTAAATCATATTCCCCTAGCTGATAAAATCCAGGCATCTCTGCTGTTTCTCCCCCCAAAAGAGCACAACCACTAAGACGACATCCTTGAGCAATCCCGGATACCACTTCCGCTAACTGTTCTGAATTGAGTTTCCCCGTAGCTAAATAATCTAAAAAGAAAAGTGGTTCAGCACCAGAAGTCAAAATATCGTTGACGCACATTGCCACTAAATCAATACCTACGGTGTCGTGACGATTCATCTCCTGAGCAATTTTTAGCTTAGTACCCACACCATCTGTCCCAGAAACTAAAACGGGTTGCTGATAGCCTGATGGCATCTGAAAATAACCACCAAAGCCGCCCAAACCACCTAAAACCTCTGGTCGGTTTGTGCTGGCAACATCTTGACGAATTTGATTAACGAAAGAGCGTCCTGCTTCGATATCAACACCAGCGTCTTTATAGTCCATAAGTATGATTGTTTAACAAAAAATAACTACTAAACGTAGTATGAGAGATTTTCTTAAAGATTTTGTTGGTTTAGCCAAATGTGACCCTAGATAGCGATCGCTATAATTCCCTGATCTGACACAGTTTAAAACAGTTTGCGACTATTGATAGTCTTCATTTTGTCAACCAATAATTCCCTAGTTATTTTACTGATTTTTATGCTATTTAAAGTCATGATGGCAGAAATTATCCTGGTTGTTAACTAAAACTTTATGCTTATTTATGTTTGATTTAGGTGTTTACCCAATTTCCTGTCGAATTTATCAATCTTAAAATTGAAGTAAATATAAAAATATTTAGCCAAAAAATAGTAATCTTTAAAAACATGATGCTCAATTATCTTAAAAATACTAATTTTCTTGCCCTGACAATTATTCTCTCTATTTTCAATCTTGGTGTGAATAGTTCCCTAGTTCAGGCCAAACCAGAGGTTAAGACTGACAAGTCAGTGTCTAAATTATCTTTCTTAGAAACTTATGAGAATAGGTCTTTGAGTGTCAACTTGTTTTGGGCTGATGATTTCGCCGCTCAAATTAAGCAAATTAACCTGCAACAAGATGATTTTGAATTATTCTCCAGGGAAAAAACAACCCCTCCTCAGAATAGATCCGTAATCGCTAGTTCTTTCGGTGGCAGAGCATCTTGGTATGGCCCTGGTTTTCATGGTCGTCTTACGGCAAATGGGGAAAGATATAATCAAAATGCCATGACTGCTGCCCATCGCCATTTAAAATTTGGTACTAAGGTAAAAGTGACTAATCTGAAGAATGGTCGTTCGGTTATAGTCAGAATTAATGATCGCGGCCCTTTTATTAAAGGTAGAGTAATTGACCTTTCTGCTGCTGCGGCTCGTTCCTTAAACATGATTCATTCAGGAGTCGCTCCCGTGAAGGTGACTATTTTGGGACGGTAGAGAAAGTTTGGAGTTCGGAGTATGCCCTACGGGCACGCTGCGCGAACGGAGTTCGGAATTCGGAGTTTGGAGTTTGGAGTAATTGTCTAAATGTTGTTACTCAAGAGTCCCTCGATAGATGATAATTGGTAACTACTAACTACTAACTACTAACTGCTCACTCCTCACTGATCTTTATGGCGCTTTTGTTACGAACTATTTCTGAATTACGCTCTCATCTGACAGTTTATCGTCAAGAAAGCAAGGGTTCTATTGGTTTAGTGCCAACAATGGGGGCATTGCATCAGGGGCATTTGAGTTTGATTCAAAGAGCGATCGCCGAAAACGAAATCGTCGTGGTTAGTATCTTTGTTAATCCCCTCCAGTTTGCCCCGACCGAAGATTTGAGTAATTATCCCCGTCAGTTAGAGCAAGACCTGGAAATCTGTCGCCAGATGGGGGTAAAGCTGGTTTTTGCTCCTGAACTTGGAGAGATGAATAGTAAGGGAGACACTCAAGCTTTAGATAGTACTACTGTGGTCATTCCTCCTCAAGCTATGACCGAGGTGTTGTGTGGTAAGTATCGTCCTGGTCACTTTACTGGGGTTACGACGATTGTGACCAAGTTATTTAATATTATTCAACCAGATAAAGCCTATTTTGGTCAAAAAGACGCTCAACAGCTCGCAATTATCTGTCGCTTGGTTAGGGACTTAAAGATTCCCGTGGAAATTGTTTCCTGTCCTATCATTCGAGAGGCATCGGGACTAGCATTTAGCTCGCGTAATCAATATCTAACGGCTACTGAAAAAAAACAGGCTGCCCAAATTTATCACAGTTTACAATCGGCCAAGAAAGCTTTTGCTAAGGGAGAGTTCCAGGCCACGGCTTTAACTAACTTAGTCAAGCAAGCATTAGAGCCGATAGAAGAAGTTAAAATTCAATACGTTGAGCTAGTGGAGCCGATTAATCTACAACCAATTGTCAAGATTGAAGATACTGGATTATTGGCGATCGCTGCTTATGTAGGTTTTACTCGTTTAATAGATAATATTGTGTTGCAAAAACGTCAGCCCATAGTGGCGATCGATGGACCCGCAGGGGCAGGAAAGTCTACTGTTACTCGTCGTCTCGCCCATGAGTTGGGTTTACTTTATTTAGATACGGGGGCAATGTATCGTGCTGTCACTTGGCTAGTTATGGAATCCGGCACTGCTATTGATAATCATCAGGCGATCGCCAGTTTACTAACAAATCTTGATTTAAAATTAACCTCTCCTAATGGTGCCGAATTACCGACTGTGGTTCACATCAACGAGCAAGAAGTAACTAATGCTATTCGTACCCCAGAAGTTACAGCCAATGTATCGGCGATCGCTGCTCAGGCTGCGGTGAGGAAGAAACTAGTGGAGATGCAGCAGCAATGGGGTGAAAAAGGTGGTTTAATTGCTGAAGGTCGAGATATTGGTACTAATGTCTTCCCTAATGCCGAATTAAAGATATTTTTGACCGCTTCTGTTCCAGAAAGAGCCAGAAGACGTTGGCAAGATCTGCAAAATCAAGGGCGAGATGATATTGATATACAACAGTTAGAACAAGATATTCAACAAAGGGATGAGCAAGATAGCAATAGAGCGATCGCGCCACTAAAAAAAGCCGATGATGCGATCGAATTAATTACTGATAATCTGTCAATCAACCAAGTAATAGAAAAGATCGTCGAACTTTACCATCAAACTCTCTTCGGGATTAATAATGATCAAACGAAACGAGGATAAATCAATATTTATCCTCACCATAAAAATTGCTGGAAAACCCTCTCAAAACAATCTAAGTTACTATATTTTGTTTTCATGAATTTTGTTTCCTGACAAAACCTCTGGCCAATTTTCATCGCCCAAAGCAATATTGCCTGGTATATCCTCAGACCATTGTCGCTGTACTCCAGGACTATAGTTTAGATAGAGCTTTCCATCTACGATTTTCCATGACTCGGGATCAATAGAAGCTAAGTTCCCTTCACTTACCGCCTTGGCACAGTAACCACCGTATTGAGGTGCATATTGCTCAGGATTAGTAGCAAAAAGATCTAGATTCTCTTGGCTGGAAAATCGCCAAGTAGCACCATTCCACTCGTACTCAAATTCGTCGCTTCCTGCAACAGCTTTACTCTCAGTAAAGTAGGCGACAGGATCGGCACCACGAATTGCCACACCACTGAAAGATTCAATATAGATAGGAGGAGCAGTATCAGCCTGCTGAGAAACAGTGTTGGTAGTGGAATTATTTTGATTGCTATTCCCAGAACTACAACTAGTGATTGTAGTTATCAAACCTAGAGTAATAATGGAAGCCGTAGCGATAGTAATCAGTTTAAACTTCATAATTGACGATCCTCTATCGAATTTTAACTAGTGAGAACACAAATTTAGCATTTAGTTATAGAGAGTACGAATAGCGATCGCCCTTTTAACCAGAGATTAATTTCGAATTAAAACTGTGATAACAAGAGTTAGTGATTGAGATACAATAAGATTAAACTTTATCAGTATTAATAATGGTACAAAATATTAATGTTGAAGGATTAAAACCAGAGCAAATCAAAGAAATAAAAGCTCTGGTAGAGGTCTTAAAAGCCAAAAACAAAACTAATAAAAATAAATCTGAGATTGATATGATTGAATATTTATTAGAAAATCCTCTTCATGTTGATAACTTAGAATTTATGAAACGCGAAGATATTTATGACAGAAAAAAATGACCATTTCTGTTTTGTCGATTCTAACGTTTGGCTTTATGGTTTCTCAACAGATAAAAAAGAAGACACTAACTATTATTAATCCTTTTAACGAGAAGTCCCTCTAGATTTTGAGTAAGCATTAGAAGCACGATTGCAGAGCTGTTCAATTGCGTTCAGAAAATGCGATCGCATATTTGTCAGTAGAGGAGGAAAACTGCGATCGCTCCTTATTAATCCAGTAATCCAGAGATTAATTTTGAATTGAAACTGCGATCGCTCTTTGCCACCCAAATTATAGATCGATTCCCCCAGGTGGGTAGAAGATAGTTTAATATCGTGTTATTTATCTTTTAATATGGCGAATGCAGATCAAAATTGCGGTTTATCCTCGTACAGTTGTCAAATATCTCTTGGTGGTCGTAATCTTTTTCACCATCGTTAGTACGGGAATTCAAATATGCAAGTACGTATTTGACTATCGAGATGAGTGGATGCAGTTGTTCAATCTGGATCGAGAATTAAACTTCCCTACCTGGTATTCAGCATTCATGATCGGATTCTGTGCCATTTTGCTGAGAATTATTGCTGTGGGGAAAAAACAGCAAGGCGATCGCTATATCAAAGACTGGCAGCTATTATCAGTTATCTTTGGCCTAATGGCGATCGATGAAGTAGTTAGCCTGCACGAAATTTTGATTATTCCCGAAGTTAGTGAGGCTCTCAATTTACCTTGGTTCCTCCATTCCATGTGGGTAATTCCTGGCATGGTTTTTGTTACCTGGTTTATCAGACGCTATAGCAAGTTTGTGCGTCATTTACCTGCTAAATCGAAACAACACTTTATCAGCGCAGCCTCGATCTATATTGGGGGGGCATTAATTATGGAAATGATTGGTAGTCATTTCGCTGAATCTTTGGGACAACAACATATACTCTATGCTCTGATTGCTACAGTCGAAGAATTTTTAGAAATGACTGGCATCATTATGTTTATCTATGCTCTACTCTACTACTTAAGTCAATGGGCGCATCAATTAGATCTTCGGGTTGATATAGCCGTTTCCAACAGAAACCAGATGAATTACAAAAAAGATAAAGATCTTAAAAAGCCCATGTCTACTAACGACTAACAACTAACGACTTAGATTTTTTTGCTCTAAATTTATATTACTTTATCTCTACAATCGATGTTACTTTATCTCTACTTTATAAACGACAAAAACGTATTACAAATTAGTTTCAGATAAACGAAAACCCCGATCATCAGGTTGACTGAGAATAGTATTATATTTTCGCCATACTTTCTGCTTGATTTATCAGACAATTATCGAAAGACTTGTCAGATAAAGCTTAGAGCTAATGCCAGCCCCTTATCCTGAACCATCTTAAACTGCATCAATATTATTAAAGATTTCGTCAAGAAAAGCATTATTCCCGCTTTTACAATTCAAAAAAGTGTAATCTTCTTGTTAAAGAGTCCAAAGTAAATTCAAAGTTGCTGAATACTGGTGACTGTAATCTTAGACTACTTTTATATTTCCAAATATTATTTTAAATAATAAAATTTTTTTGCTTAGGATTACTTAGTCATTACTTAATTAATTTAGCTAAATACTTATAAAAATCATTTTGAATTGACTCTCTTTTGCTCCAAATATAGAAATTAACCCTTAAATATCATGTCATTTTTATCTCGCCAGTTTGATAACATCCACAGAATAACTGATCGTCTAGATAATAGACCGATTGTTTTTATTAATGCCAACTTTTCTAATTGTGACACTCTGATTCAGCAAGTTATACCAGAAGTAAGAGTAATTGTAATCAGTCCCCAAGCTGATGGCATTAGAGAAATTTCTCAGATCTTGAGCTCTAGCTGCTGTCGAGAAATATATATTATTGGTCAGGGTTCACCAGGTTGTCTATATATTGGCAACGCAGAGTTAAGTTTGAATACTCTAATTCGATACAGTTTACCGCTAGAAAGCTGGTTTCAAAATGCTAATGGTGATGATGCTAGTATTGATTCTCCCCGACTATCTTTATATGGTTGTGATGTGGCGGCAGGAGACGTTGGCGAAGAATTTATTACTAAATTAAGTTCTATTAGCGGAGCAACAATTGCAGCATCAGCCAGAGTACCTAAAAATAGTATTTTTAATTAAACGGATTTAGGATCATCTCGGGTTAGTAGTGCCGTGAACAGCGATCGCCAATTTTTATATTTAAGATCTTAATTTGTATACCATCAGAAAGTTTTACTTTTTTATTGCATAGTAAATAAAAATAAGCATATTACAAATTAAGGCAACAACAATCCTTCCCGTTTAATGATGAAATTACCAAATCTAAGAGCTAAATTTAGTCTAACCACTTTAGCGATCGCTACTACCATCATATCCCTTACCTCGATTAACTCGACTCAAGCTCAAACCAAAAAAGGTTTTAGGTGCGATGTTAGTACATCTATTCCCACTACCATGTATCACAATTCTCAGGGAGGCAAAGAACCGTGGATCAAGTGGATTTCTGAGCATTTTTCAGATTCTAATTGGACTCCTTTATCTCGCTGTCAAGCGGTGAGCAAACGTTTAGAAGAATATAGACAAAAAGGCAAGCTCAAATACGTCACTTTGGGCATGCAAAACCAACAGCAGATAATCTGTGTTGCTAGTCATGATAACGGTCCTTGCGAGGGTATTGTCTACACTCTAAGACCAGGACAAGATGGAGTGGCTGCCCTCAATAATCTCTTTGCTTGGGGAAGTGGACAACAAAACTTAGACTCCAATTATGAGTCTTCTGGCATTATTCCCTATATTAATGTCGGGGAGAAGTTACGACAAGCAGAAGATCAATAGCCGAGCGATCGCCAATTATACAATTATGAGTCGGATTTACGCGCCATCACCGCGTAAAACGGATCTCCTCCAGCCATACCAACCATTTGCAGGAAGCCAGATAGAGGGGATTGATGTACTACCACTTCAGGCTGAGTAAAGCCATCAACCGACTGAAAATATCTTCTCACTAAATTCACCCGCTCCGTATCTGTCCCATCGCGCCAGGCTGCGATCGCTTTTTGATAAAACATGCGGTTGGAAAAGCTAATGATGACTACCCCGTGGGGCTTTAATACCCGATAGATTTCTGATAAGATAGCTTCAGGATATTGTAAATATTGAATAGAAACAGCAATCAATACAGCATCAAAATCAGCATTTTCTAAGGGTAATTTAGGATTTAGATTGAGATTTTGGATAAAATAATGATCTAAACGCGAATTTTTGGCTAATTCCTCCCCGTTCATTCCATGTCCTTCAACATGAGTAAACTGCATTTCCTCTGGTAGGTGGGATACCCAGCTACTCATCAAGTCTAAAATACGGGTATCTGACTTTAATTGTTCCCGATAAAGATTAGTCAGGCGATCAATAAAGCTTTGATCTACATGAGTTACTAGACGAGGCAAATCATAAAAATCAAGATCGTTGGTATCGTCTAATTTAAATCTTTGCTCTGGACGCAGCATAAGCGAGATATTCTATAAGTTTTGTTAAACAATTTAAATTGTATCCTGTTTCTTCATACTTATTTTAAAGAATAGTTTGAGAAAAGTATTGGGACAGGAGTATCTATGATTAATTAATTTATTGCTGGGTTACTACTAATTCATGAAAGTTTGCATTTTACTGTCACTACTTATTGAAAACTTAATATTTCAACCACAACTTATATATTAAATTAATAAGATAAAGGATTATGAAATCTAATATATATTATTGCTTGTTGTGGCAAAGTTTAAGGTGTCATACTACGAAGCTGATCTAATATTCAAAGATTATACTATCGGTTAACTTCTTAATTAGTTTGGCAATTTTATAGTTTTAAGATGATAGTAGAGTTAGGGACTTTTCCAAGATGGCAAACTTAGAGCATTTAGCATTAATTAAGCAAGGTGTTACAGTATGGAACGAATGGTATAAAAAGCATAAAACAGTAATTCCTGACCTTTCCCATGCTAACCTTAGTAATTTTAATCTGAGTGGTATTAATTTAACAAAAGCTAATCTTGAACAGACTAATCTTAGCAATGTAGACTTAAGTAAATCGAAGTTAATTAATGCCGATTTAAACAGAGCAAATTTGCTAGGAGCTAACCTTAACGATGCTAATTTGAAAAGAGCCAACTTAGATTATACAATCTTTTTTCAGACTATCATTAATCGCCACACATTAATGGCAGCTAAATACCTTAAAGTTTATGAAATTGTTAATCATAAAGCTAAACAAAAAGATTTTTCTGGTATCGATTTAAGTAATTCTAATTTATTTCGTGCTGATTTAAGTAACGCAGAGCTTAGTAATGCCAAGCTAATTAATGTTAATCTAAATAGTGCTAACTTAAGTGGTGCCTATCTTTATAAAGCAGATTTAACTGGGGCGAATCTTCAGAATGCTGACTTAAGCAATGCCTATTTTAGTCACGCAGATCTTACCTCGGCTTATTTTAGTGATGCATTATGTTGCGGGACATATTTCAAAGATGCAGATTTAAAATTTGCCAATCTCAAAGCAGCTAAATTTAGTCATAAAACTATGATTGATCCTAAATGGTATGCTGTTTGGGACATAGTTAATTGTGGCGCGGCGAACAAGAATCTTAGTGGTGCCGATTTGAGTAATGCTAACCTTCAGGGAGTTAACTTCGAGTCAGCTAATTTAACTAATGCTAAATTAAGCCACGCTATTTTACGCCATAGTAATTTAACCAATGCTAATTTAACCAACACTGATTTATTTGCAGCGAACATTTGTGGTGTTGATTTAAGTCAAGCCAATCTTAAAGGTGCTAAACTCAAATCCGTAATTAGCGATCGCCATACTCAACTATCCACTGTCAACAATCGTAATCAGAATAGCGTGGCGGTGACAGAAAGACCAAAAGCCAATGCCAAGATTACATCTACATCCCAAGCCCCCACAAAAATACAGACCGAGCAAACGAAATCAAGTAACAATTTAGTTGGGTTAGTTGGGATCTTTCTCTGCGGAATTATTGCTGTTGTTGTAGCTGGTGGGTATATATTCCTCAATCAAAATCCAGATTTTCCCTGGAAAGAAAAGCTTGAGCTATGGCAATAGATAGATATAGGTCAATTCTTACTCGATGCTAATCTTATTTGCTGATTTGGGTAACTTAAGATTGAAAAGATTTATCAAGGAGTTAAATTATTAGTCGGCAACTCAGGGTAATTAAACTAAATCACCAACAACTAGATTATCTATTTACTACTAAATAAATTTTCAAGATAGGCACTCTCAAATGAATAATGATTCTAATTCTGGTAACTTCAAAACAGCAATGTTTGCCGATTGTCTTGGCAATAGTAAAGAAATTTTCCAGCTAATTGATCAGGTTTTCCCCCTAGATTCTTGTCGGCACTACGAGGTTCTACCACTCAAGTTAGTTGGCAGCAATTTAACCTTGGGAATGTTAGATCCCCAGAATGACGAGTCCTTAAAATTTGTTAATTCAATTGCCAAGGTCTTTAAATACGATTTAGAAATTCAACTGATAGATTTGCAAACTCATCAAATAATATTAGCCAACTATCCTCAAGATACACCTCAGTCTTCAACAGCAGAGCAAGACCAAAACAAAACTGTTATTGATACTAACTTTAATCCTAGCGCACCTCTTCATGCTAACAATCGCCGAAGATTAGCCGACTCTGCACCAACAATTATTTCCCAGCCAGCCAATATTTCCTCAGTGGAGTCGGCAAATGCCCCAGAATTACCTGATTTGCCCCCAGACTTAGACTTTCTTAAAGATTTAAATTTAACTCCAGCAACGCCCCAAAAGTCCGTCAAACCAGAAGCAGATTCAGCAGCAACTTTGTATGAAATTCCTCCAGAATTTCTCAATCAGAAAAAACCTCATAATCTTGATGATAAACCAACTATCATTGGAGGCAATCCTGCTGAACTTTTAGCCCAAGAGGCAGCCCAGAGCAATCCAGAAATTGCTTTTGGTGAGGCACAAATCTCCGAGCTAATTGCGGAAACTTTAGAGAAAGTGCCACCAAAGGATGCAGCATCGGAAACCGTCGATTTTTTACCCCAGTTGACTCCGCAACTGTCCTGGCAAAAACTATTAGAACAAGCCTTTCTCCATCATACAGAATATATTAGCTTAAGTCGCTATAGCGATCGCGGTAGCATTGTTGCCAGTAAAAATGAATCAACTCAATCCTGTATTGAGCAAGTATCTCTACCGATTTTCTGCTCTTTGATCGATGAAATCAAGCGGATGGCAAGGCTTCCCCAAGCGACATCCTCTCATCCTAAAAGAGTAGTATTGGAAAGATTTTACCAACAGGAGCGAATCTTACTACGTTTAGAATTTAGTCTCCAAGAGGGGATAGAAAAAGTAGGAATCCAAATCTTACGTAACAAAACCTTGGCAGCTTATGAACAACAGCAGATGGATAAGGTTAGCGAACAGGCTTTACAGTTAGCCAAGCAACTAGAAAAAACTCTCAGAAGAATTCAGGCTTGCTTTGATTCTGCGGAATTAACTAACCTCAGAGAATTACAGACAGTTCAGAGTCGGATCAATCATCAGTTAAGACTATTAGATAAATAAGTAGCCATCATGAACTGACTTGAAAATATCTGATTGGAACAAAAGCATCAGAAATGACTGTACAGATTGCTGAGCATTAGCTGTACTGAAGAAGATAAAATTGAAGGCAACAATTAATTAAGCTGGGGTTGGCCTGTCGGTTGTTAAATCAAGAAAGTTAGCAACAGCCTTGGTAAAATCGGTGGTTGATTCATAGGGAAGTACATTACGCCCAGGAATAATACAGCCTTGTCCTTGGGAAAGATTGGCAGTATTGTATAAAATACCCAAAGCATTCACAACAGATTGGGATAGTACCCCAAAAGTCACTCCATACTTTAAACCGCAACGTCAGCCTACATCACAAGTATTTTTAGCCAATGATGGGAACAATCCTCAAGAAATATTTAGGGATTTGTATCAGTTAACTATGAGTCAAGGTGGTACTTTTTTCCTAGCTAATTCAGGGGTACTAGGAAAGGGGAATTCTAAGTTAATTGATAGCTATCCTTAATTCTAATTAAAACTCAAGCAGCAACGTTTGTTGATTATCAATTAACAAATTTTTGTGTCGTTTTTCCGACTAAGCCGATCACCCTGGCGGCAAACTAGATCATAATTACAATAGCGACAGGCTTTGCGATCGCTATCTGGGGCAACGGGATAGTATCCTTGTTCTAAATGAGATTTTACCTTTTGGGCAAAGGCGGCTAATTCTGCGGGGTCTTTTTGCGGACGACTAATGGTTTTTTGTTGGGTTAGGGAATAGTAGGCTGCGCTGTCGATGGTTTCCTCGGGGTATTGTTCGGCGATCGCATCTTGGTATACTGCTAATTGGATATCAAGATTGGCTTTACCTGTCTCGTCTTTTACTCCTGCGGGGGTGACACCACTAGTCTTGTAGTCGATTACGGTTAATCCTGCGGGGGTGCGATCAATTCTGTCTACCTGTCCCTGTATTTGTAAGCCATGCCATTCCATGTCAAACTTGGTTTCGGTGGTAATGACTTCTCTGTCAGCAGGTAAGAATTCAGCAGTGGCTAAGTTAAGCGCAAGTAAATTAAGATGTTCTTGACGTTGAGCCTCCCAGCCTGGTAATTCAGTTAGTTTTAATTCTTGTTCGGCGGTGGCAAAGGCTTGGGCTAATTGTGCTTGATTGAATTTGGCTAAGTCACTGGCGGTTTTGATCTGGGCTAAGGATAATTCTAAACAACGATGGTAGAGATTACCCCGCATCGCTGCACCAAGATCGGATTCGGCTTCGCTTAATTCTTTGAGTTTTAGTAACCGCGCGCTAAACCATTTAAAGGGACATTGACCTAATTGTGTTAACTGAGAGGCACTAAAAATCTTACGTTGCGGATCGATAGTAATACCAATTACACCATCATATTCGTCTGGTGCGACTGCACTTTCTCTTCGTGCTTCTACTTGTAAGGCTTGGGTAATTTGAGGTATTCTCAGGGAAGCGCAAACTTCAGGTTTTAATGAATTTGGTTGACGCAGATATAGTTGACGCGCTCGCTCAATACTAGCTATGGGTAAATTAGTAACAGGAGTTGGTTTTAATCCTAAACGATCTAGATAAGGACTTGCTATGACGGGGCTTTTATCAACTAATTCGGGGTAAGAAAAAGTAATGCTTTTAGTGGGAACATTCAACAAACAGTAAAAATCCCAGGTTTCCTGCTGGGCAAGATCAACGGCGGTGTTAATATTTAAACCTTGTTTAGCTAACTGTTTACGACTATGAAAGTCTAAAATTGGGTCGCTGGCGATCGCTGCTGGCAATATGCCTTCTGCACTACCTAATACAAAGACATGGGGATAATTCGTACCGAGTAAAGCGGTAGGGGAATGCAGTTCAATTCCGCCCATCCCTGGTTGGGCAGGAACCGTCAATAAAGCTAATATTTCATTAATTTCGTTAATAAAAGCTGATTTACTCAGTTTTTGCTGTTCTGGTTTGATTAATTCTTTTAATCCTTCCTGTAAACGGTAGTAGGCGACTATTTCCCGTGCCCAGAATTTAGCTTTTTCTAAGACATCCCAGGTGGACAGGATATCAAGTAAACGATTAACCCAAACAGGGCGATGATAATTATCTTGAAAATCAAGTAGGCTGAGATCTATGCCTAATTCTTGCCAGGCTGTTATGCCATGGGGATGAGTTTGTCTGGCTTGCAACCATATTCCCGCCGACATATAGTTAGCTAAAGGATGAGATAGTAACTTAGCGGTGGTTTCAAAAGGAAAGTTATCTCTAATCACCTCCAGTAATAATTTCAGCCAGGCACCAATACGGGTTTGTTGTAGGGGAATTTCATAGGATACCTGCACAGGCAAATTATATTCCCAGGCAAGATCCATTAGAGTTTCACCATATAGCTGCTCTTCTCTAGTTACTAAAACAATATCCTGAGTCGCAACTTTTTGAGATAGCAAAACCTTGACCTGAGTTAATACTCCTCGTACTTCCTCTGCTAAATTAGCAAAAATATTTAAACATACTCCTGTTGGTAACGGGAGAGGCGATGTCTGCTTAAAACACTGCTGTAGTTGATGATTAATGCCCGTAGTATTTTTTGACTTACTCTCGATTAATTCCCACCCCTGAGATTGCAACCAACTTAAAGCCTGTTGATTTTGAGGATATAAATCATTTAGAGGCAATATTAAAATACTATCCTGTCCTGCGATCGCATTTATGACTTTTAATTCATCTTTACCTGGAGCAAAATAACCATAGAATACATAAGCTTTTTGGTAAGTAATCTCAACCGCACCTTGCCAATATAATTCCGCAGCATCAATACGATTCATTTGTCTTAACTGATTTCTATAAGCCACAGCCAGATTACCCAACTGTTGCATCCTAGTATCAGGATTCTGTTGCAGTCTTGATAAATCTATCCCGCTACGAAATAAATCTTTAATAATAGATAAAAACGCCTTCGCTGTCCCTTCAATATCCTTGGTGTCAACGACTTCCCTCACCGCATTTTGTAGCAAACGCCGACTCAATAAAGCAGAAGCAATACCAATACCCTGACGACGGACAATATTTTGAGTCAAACTTAATAAGCTATAGTGGGGTACTTTGAGGTATGATGCGATCGCTTTACTTGGCGTAATAACTGGAAATTCAAACTCTAAATCAACTGACGGGTTGAACTCGGATAAGATATATCTGCCCATGACTTATAAGGGATGAAGGATAAGAAAAGAAATCGCCTTGTCAAAAGTTTGCCTGTTTTCTATTTCTCCTGTCAATTAGTATGTGGCAGATTTAGTTATACGATAAAGCTTCTTAGTACCACACTTTTCAGGAAAATATGACATTCTTCAAATTAGCGCGTATCATTTGACACATGTAGACTTTTACAAAAAAATTTACCGATTTGGTAAATAAAAAGTGGTACACTAATACATGGAAGTAACCTACCTCAATAGTCAACTCAAGAAGCTATGTGACAAATCACGGGAAGCTCAAAAAAAGTTGGGGGCTAACTGCGCCAAAAAACTACGCGCTCGATTGGCAGACCTTAAGGCTGCTGAGTCAGTTACAGATCTTGTAACAGGAAAACCTCATCCTTTAAAGGGCGATCGCCTGGGTCAATATGCTGTAAGACTTGATGGGGGGAAAAGGTTGGTTTTTGAGCCAGCTAATGAATCTCTACCCCGAAAAGAGGATGGCGGTATCGATTGGTCAGAGGTTACTGCTGTACTTATCGTATTTATTGGAGATTATCATGACTGAAACCACACTCGAATTTGCTCCCGATTGGGTTTCTCCTCCAGGTGATACCATCGCTGATCTACTTGAGGAAAGAGACTGGACGCAGGTAAAACTCTCAGAGAGGTTGGGATATACCACAAAGCACGTCAGTCAACTAATCAATGGGAAAGCTCCCATAACTGAAGATACAGCCCTCAAGCTAACAAAAGTTTTAGGTAGTACAGAGAAATTTTGGTTAAATCGTGAAGCAGACTATCGCGCTCAACTAGCTCAGATTGAGGAAAAAAAGCTTTTAGAGTCATGGGTTGATTGGCTCGATGAATTACCAGTCAAAGAGCTGATGAAGCAGGAAGTGATTGCTACTCGTCGTCTGATTGCTAAACATAAACCTACCATAGTCAAAGAAATGCTGCTATTTTTTGGAGTAGCTTCCCCTGATGATTACTATAAATGCTATTCAGGGCTGGAGCTTGCTTACCGCCGCACCAGAACAAGACAGAGCAATATTGGTGCGATTTCTAGTTGGCTAAGGTTGGGTGAAATTGAAGCAGAAAGACAAAACTGTCCAAAATATAATAAAGCTAAATTTCAACAGGCAATTCGTAAAATTAGAAAACTTACTGTACTCCCAGCAGAACAATTCTTGCCAGAGATTAAACGCTTATGCAGAGAGTCTGGAGTAGTTTTTGCTCTAGTGCCATCTATTCCCAAAGCTCATGTTAGCGGTGTCGTTCGGTGGCTAAACCCTCATAAGCCAATGATTCAATTATCACTGTATGGGAAAAGTAATGATAAGTTTTGGTTTACATTCTTTCATGAGGTTGCTCACATTCTGCTGCATGGGAAAGATCAAATTTTTCTTGATGAATGGGACAGTGGAAAAAAGCTTGTCTCAGAGCAAGAAAATGAAGCTGATCAATGGTCACGAGACTTTCTAATTCCACCCACTTATCAATCAGAATTAGCCGAACTAAAGTCTAAGGCTGCGGTCACTTCCTTTGCTCAAGATATAGGTATTCATCCAGGTATTGTTGTAGGAAGATTACAGCATGACAAAATGATTGAACCGTCATGGATGAATCATCTTAAAGAAAGAGTTCAACTTCAAACAATACCATAAGATATTACTAAATTAGTTTATTCACAACTCAAGAAGATTGCTGGACATTAGACCAAACATAATTGCCCCAGTGATACCTAAACAGAGTATGCCAGCAACACCTGCCAAGGGTTGTTGATTGACTCCAGTGAGCCAATGGCTTTTGTATTTATAAGTTACTAATTCTGCCGAGTCAATACAGGTTAAACCCCAAATCCATCCTGCATGAAGTCCTATCGCCAGGTAAAGACTTCCATCTCCGACAAATCTTGCTGCTACCAATACTATCCCCATCAACAATAAACCTGGAATTTGGGGTAGTGTCTGATTTCTTTCCCAGATTAAATGCAATAGGGCAAAAATCAAACTAGATGCTAGGGCAGCTATCAGTACAGAGTTATCCACTAACAATGTGCTCAAGACGTAGCCACGAAACACTACTTCTTCAATGAAGCTAATTAATAAGCTTAAACATAATATTGGCAAAAACAGGGGCAGTATTTGCTCTTTGTTTTGCCACTGCCAATCAATTAAATTGAGAGTAGATTCTAAGCTGAAAACAATAATTACACTGCCAAGACTAAGGAATAATCCTAATAGCAGATACCATAAGATATGAGATATTGGACTTAAACCAAGATTCACCCAAGACAACGACTCTAAATTTATTTTCCACTTAACTACCCCAGGAACAATAATGTAGAGAGATGCCAGTAGAATCAACTTTTGTTTAGGTATTAAAGGTTCATTTGGTTGCCAGTCGATAAATCGCAATACCAGCAAGGCAATCGGCAACCAGATAGCAGCCCATACTCCAAAAAAAGTAAGCACTTTGAACCATGATGCACTCAACATATTCTTTAACTCAGGCAACAATAGGTTACCCTGATCTAAAAATTAGAGTTTGAACAATGTCGAGTTTAAACCAAAAAATCGTTTATGGACAATTAGTTGTCTGAGGCACCATTTTCTTCTCCATCAATCTGCTTGAGATGAATATGTTTGTACCCTAATTTGATTTCAAATTTGTCACCTTCTTTCAAACCCATTGCTTGGGTATAAGTAGAACCGATAACAATTTGCCCATTTTTATGAACACTTACGCGATAAGTAGGTTCCCGTCCACGACCATCTTTTGCTCCTTCTGGATCTAAAGGAACTCCTTTAGCAGCAAGTACAGCATCGTAAAAATCAGTTAAGTTTACGCGAGTTTGATCTTGTTTAGTAATCGTAAAATATCCACATTTTTTAGCGGTTTCGCGTCTTGGCAAATGGGATAGCTCTTTGACTTTTTGTAGTAATGCTTTCCCCGTCAATGGTGCTGTAGCAGTTTCATTCATAATTTACTTTAACTTGTATCTAATTGTTTATGCCTAATCAAACATAATATTATTTGATCTTAATTGACATTATAAGAAATATACCGTTTATTTACACTGTTGTCACAGTTTCTTTATGATAATTAGGTTTTTTTTAATAATATTCTTGGTTTTATTTTAGAATATTTAGTCTGAGGTAACAAATCACTAATTTGGTTGGGGATTATTTTATTGGTTCATTCGTCTTTAAATTTCTGGTTACGAGTTCTTTAAAATAACAATTAAATGCAAATAGCTTAGAGAAAATCTTGACTTTTAGCATTTAAAAATGTTATGGGACAAACAGCAAAAATCTAATTTTTCTTCAGTGATTCTATCAGACTGAGTATTGTGATCATCAAGAGCGTTAATTTGGAGGGGTAAAAAAGCACGTAGTTTGTCGCATCTATATGAGATGACATTGGACTTTATACAGAATTACATCAAGTCTAGTTAGAATAGATATAAGTAAGCAGCCAATATAAGAAGAGTATAGTTACCTAGTTACCCAAAAAAGAAAATGTTCACAATCGCTGCAATAACAACTGTAATGATTGCATCTATCAACTTTCATCAACCCATAGCTAAGTTCGACCTACAACATCTAGCAGTAGATTTTCAGACAGCAGAATTACAGTTCAATAAAGTTAAACATACCAAAAATTCTTTTGAATTAAGGGTGTTTTTAAACCAACCAGATGCCAATGCTAATACTAACATAGAAGAAAATGAACACTTTGCTGGTTCTTTATACTTTTATGGACAAGGTGAATATCTTGATTCCAATGGACAAGAAGCCACTCTGACTCCAGAATTAGATTTGAGTCCCGGTGCATCAAATACTAGTCCTTTCCCTCTTTATCTCGATATTACGACTAATCTCAGAAAAATAGCACCAGAGAATTCGGAATTAACAGTTAAATTAGTTGCTGTTGATGCTCACGGAAATGATATAAGTGATCAAAAACTGGATGTTGCTTCTATTTCTTTAGTGATAAATTAAGTATTACAACTTCCATCTCAAGTGAAGAAATGTTGCCATAAGTAGGTTTTCAGTTACGAAACATTAAGAGAAAAATCATTTTGCGTAAAAAAGCCTTGATAAATTCTAGTTATTAGTAGTTAGATTGTAAAAATCTATGTATACGTGATCGTGCTAGGCATTCTAACAAGTGCGATCGCCTTAATAAAACATGGAGTATTCAAGACATGACTACTATCTTGGCGAAACTTAATCCCAGTGAAGAAAGAGTAACAGCAAGAGTTGCTGGTGATTACGTAGCAGATGAAGATGCTATTCGCTACCGTAAGAATATCCGTAATTTATCTTCTGATGAACTAGCTGCTTTACGAGAAGCATTTATATATGAATATATTACCTCAGAAATTACTCCCTCCCCTCTCGTTACCGCTTCAGCAGCAGCCCCATCTAAATTTACTGCCCCTGTGGTTGGTTTTGCTTTGGGACAATTAGAATCAGATTTTGAGGAAGCGGAATTACAGTTTCATAATGTTAAACATCCTCGAAACTCTTTTGAAATGCGTGTCTTTTTAAATCAACCTGATGCTGACGCGAGCACGGAAACTAATAACAATAGTAATTATGCTGGCTCTTTATATTTCTTTGGACATGGAGAGTGTGCAGGAGATGAGGGACACTGCGATCCTGACCGTGTTCGCCGTGGAAAATTTGACCTTAGACCTCCTTCTCATGTTGCTCCTTTTACACTTTATCTGGATACAACAGAATGTATTCGTAATTTAGCTGATGAAGGTGAAGTTACTGTCAGATTAGTGGCGGTAGATAGTGACGGAAATCAATTAGAAGACCCTGGTACAGATTTTGATGCCATCGCCTTAGTAACTAGATAAGGGGGATGACATCTATCAACCAGGAGTTTTGGATACTGGAACTTCGGTAGACACTGTTGCTAAATTACATCGTATGGTTCAACTGCAATTAGGAGGTCAAACAGTTAATGAAGTTGATGCTGCGATCGCTACTGTTGATGCTAATATAAACTATCAAGTTTCTATCTGCTCTATTGGTTCGATTACTGGTACTGATGTTGCAATTGAAAATATGGAAGTCGTCAAACATGGTCGTACAAGCGGATATACAGAGGGGATAGTAACAGATGAGTCCCTAGATATCAATGTAGGTATCGATCATAATAATCCAAATATAGTAGCAAAATTTGAAGACCAGTTTCGTATTGATCGTCTATCTACTGCTCCCTATTTTGCTTTGGGAGGCGACAGTGGCTCTTTGATAGTTTCTAAAGGGGATAATAAAGCAGTGGGGTTATATTTTGCGGGGCCAGATTCAGGAACATACGGTATTGCTAACCAAATTGATGTAGTACTTAGTCAGTTACAAATAGAGCTTTTATAAATTAAAACAAATGGAGATAGTTAGCTATGTCTGATAACTTAAAAGAAACAAAAAAACGCTTGCAAAAAGATTTTTTAGGCAAGGAAGGTATTCATGGGTTGGGTATAAATCGTTCCCAAAATGCCATCAAGATTTACACTAGTAAACCCAAACTGAACTGTTTGGATAAAATAAAAAAAGCATCTTCCCCTTATGAAGTAATTGTGGTTGAAGACGATGAAATTCCTTATTTATCACCATCGGAATGATAATTATGCAAAGTAGTTTCTTAGGTTAAATAATCGCAAAAATACCAAAATTGATTAACATTTAACTACTTTTCCTATTCTCATCCCTGCAAAATGAATCTATCCCCCACGAAAAAAGCTTTACTCGCATTGAGACAAATGCAGAGCAAATTGGATGTTCTGGAACAGGCTAAACAGGAGCCAATTGCTGTGGTGGGGATGGGTTGTCGTTTTCCTGGCGCAGATAATCCAGAGGAGTTTTGGCAGTTATTACGAGAGGGGAGAGATGCGATTACTCAGATTCCTGATGAATATTGGGATAGATCAAAGTATTATGACCCTCAACCGAATACACCAGGAAAAATCTGCACTACCTATGGTGGATTTGTGCCTCATCTTAAAGAATTCGACGCAAGTTTTTTCCGCGTTGCCCCCAGAGAAGCCGCTAGTCTCGATCCGCAACAAAGGTTATTGCTGGAGGTTAGTTGGGAGGCTTTGGAAAATGCAGCTATACCAGCAGACAAAATTAAGGGAAGTCAGACGGGGGTGTTTATTGGTGTCTCAGCTACAGATTATTGGCATCAACTACTGAGTAGAAAAACAACAGAGATTGATGCCTATCTTACTACGGGTAATACTCATAGTTTGGCATCTGGACGCATATCTCACTTTTTTGATTTCACTGGCACAAGTATGTCTCTCGACACGGCTTGTTCATCTTCTTTAGTTGCAGTACACCTAGCTATTAAAAGCTTACGCGATCGCGAGTGCAATATGGCGTTAGCAGGGGGGGTAAACCGTCTGATTTCTCCTAAAATTAGCGTTAATTTTTCTCAGGCAAAAATGCTGTCTCCTGATGGACGCTGCAAGACTTTTGATCAGGGTGCCAATGGTTTCGTGAGATCCGAGGGTTGCGGAATTGTCCTCTTAAAAAGATTAAATGATGCGATCGCAGATGGTGATCGTATTAGAGCTATCTTACTAGGTTCGGCTACTAATCAGGATGGGCGTACCAGCAGTATTACTACTCCCAATAGTCTCTCCCAACAGGCGGTAATTAAACAAGCTTTAGTTAATAGTAAAGTTACGGCACAACAGGTAAGTTACCTAGAGACTCATGGTACAGGAACATCTTTAGGAGATGCGATCGAAATTGAGGCTCTTAGTCAAATCTTTTCCGACAACCAAGAATTAGTTCTGGGTGCGGTTAAAACTAACATTGGTCACTTAGAATCGGCATCGGGGATAGCAAGCTTGATTAAAACTGTTCTGGTTTTAGAAAATCAAGTTATTCCAGCTAATCTTCATTTAAAACAGCCTAATAATAATCTAGAGTGGCAAAATTTACCCTTTCAACTGCCACTAGAAGCGATCGCCTGGAAGCAAACGGCACAACCTCGTATAGCTGGTGTTAGTGGTTTTGGCTTTAGTGGTACGAATGCCCATATTATTGTTCAGGAAGCTGATGGGGATGTTGAGAAATGGGAAAGACAAGGGGGACAAGGGGGAAATTTACACCTGTTTACTTTATCTGCCAGGAATAAGAAGGCTTTACGGCAACTGGCTATTAATTATCTTGATTATCTACAATTACATCCTGATCTTTTAATAGAAGATATTTGTTATACAGCTAATGTTGGGCGATCGCATTTTAACTACCGATTAGCTACTACTGTCACTTCTACCACAGACTTGCAAACTAAATTAACTCAATTTATCGCCGAGGAAAGATCATCAGAATTATGGCAGGGGAAAGTCAATCTTAATCAGGAACTAAAATTGGCATTGATATCTGAACAAGCAAATAACGAGCTAAAGGAGTTAATCGAATCTATCATTAGTAATTCTCTAGTTTCACCCGATACAGGTAATATTGTTTGGGAGATAGGCGAGAAACAAACCAGAGAAAATAACGAGCACCAAAATACTATTTTTTCTCAAATCGAGCCAGAATCAGATGATTGGCAAATATTGCTGGCTGGGCTTGCTCAACTATATATATTAGGAGTAACTATAGATTGGGAACCTTGGGCAAAGAACATTGCCGGTAGAAAAATTAGTCTCCCTACCTATCCTTTTCAGCGACAAACCTATTGGTTGGATTAAGTTGCAAAGCTTCAAATTACTTATGAAACTTCGGATATAGCATTCCTTTGACAGGCGATTTGCCAATGATGTGCTGTTGGATAATTATTTTAACTTCATCAGGGTGAACTTCGGAATACCAAGTCTGGTCAACAAATTCCACTACCACCATTGCTCCGTTACCACACTGTCCTAAGCAAGGTACAGACATCAACTCTACATTTGGGGGTAAGTTTTGCTTAAGGTTATCGAATACCTTTTCTGCTTTGTATTTTCGACAGCTACGTCCTCGACAAACTACAACTTTTTCTTGGGATGGATGCTGCTGAGATAAATTAACTTTATTTACTGACGGTAACTGTATTTCTGATGACATAACTATTTGACGCTTCCACCCCTTAAAAGGAGGTAGGATTCTTGATTCATCCCTGGATAGCTAGAGATAGAAGATCTACCTCCCCGCCAGTGCCAGATCCACAAGCAAACACCGTCTGCCCGACGGCTAAAATATTTTTCGCTGCATTTTTGTCCCTTTGATTATTGGAGTTGCAGCTAGGACAAACCCACTCTCTAATCTCTAGAGGGAGCTTATCCAAAATATGACCGCAGGGATAACAACGTTTAGATGATGGAAACCATCTGTCTATTGCCCCCAATTCTCGGTCATGCCATTTGCACTTGTATTGGAACTGGCGTAATGCTTCACCCCAGCCACAATCGGCTATTTTAGCATAGAGCTTTGCTACTTTAAGTCTGGCCTTGTATCGGTTGTTTGAACCTTTCTTTTTCTTGGCTAATCTGCGTTGTAGAGTTTTCAGCCTCCCTTGATATTTTGAAGCGTGCTTGGGGTTGCCGGAAGTGAATCCGTTACTGCCAACAACCACGTCTTTGATGCCTAAATCAATCCCGATTTTACCTTCGACTTTATTCCACTGCTCTAATTCCTCTTCAACCAAGAACGAAACAAAGTATCTGTTGCTGGGGTCTTTAGATATAGTTATACTCCTTGGTTCCCCAGTGAAATATCTACTCCACTTGATTTTTAATGGCTGCTTCATCTTGGCCAGAGTTAATTTACCGTCTTTCCAGGTGAAAGCAGATCTGGCGTAGGTAGCAGATTGACGGTTATTTTTCTGTTTAAACTTAGGATATTTATTTCTGCCTTCAAAAAAGTTTTTAAAGGCTGTATTCAAGTGTCTCAATCCTTGCTGCAATGGCACAGAAGAAACGGCTTTCAACCAAGATTTCTCAGGATCTTGTTTGAGTTTGGTTAAAGCGTTGGATGTATCTGTATAGCTCAGTGGCTTGTTTTCTTGGTAATAGCTACTGGTTCTAAGTGCTAGTGCCCAATTGTAGACGTAGCGAGTGCAACCGAATGTCTGGGCTAACTCTAATCGCTGCGCCGAAGTGGGGTATAGTCGATACTTAAAACCTCTGAGTTGTTTCATCTCCAAAGCTTACCATAAAATAAAATTTCTTGTAAGCCTATAGAATGATTACGAAATTAAAAAATTAAATGGCATCGAGCTATCTAATTTCCTAGGCTTTTCATCCCCTCCCATGAATGGTACGGGTATTTTTAGCCTGATCTATAATCAAAGTCAATATAATTTTGCTTTTAGTTACATTGTGTTGATTTTTCGATACTAATTGCCATAAGCCATTGTTCAAGGCTGATTGAATCAGAGTCAAGCTGTTTCTCACTCTAATTTCGAGTCTTTCCTCCTCAATTCAAGTTTAATTTATGCTGCTAAATATTAACTTTTGACAATTTCGACCATACCTTCTAAAAATTGAGTGCTAGTTTAATCGTTAATAGAACTTGGATTTTAGTTTGTCCCTGCAAAATACGGTAAAAATCTCTTCTAAATCCGACTCGTAACTTAATTCAACTTATCAAAGGAAGTAGCAAGTGGTTACAATCTCCCATCAATCGACCCCAACAGTTCATGAACATCACCATCATCACGAAACCGAACATAATGAAAGTAATCGGGTTGCCGTGTTATTAATGGGCTATGGCGAAGTAGAAAGTTATGAAGACTTTGCCAACTATAACGAACAGGCTCTAAACCTTTTGACAGCCAAGTTTGCCCCTGTTCCGACTTGGATTTATCCAGCGATCGCCAAGTTACTGGCAATCTTTGATCTCCACGAATGGAGTCACCAGCACGACAATTTTATTTCACCCCACAACGCCATCTTTGAAGAACAAAGGGCAGGAATTGAACAAGAATTGCAAGAAACCTGGGGTGATAAGGTAAAAGTATTTAAAGCTTTTAACTTCTGCGCTCCTTATTTACCAGAACAGGTATTAGCAGAAATCCAAGAGCAAGGCTTTGAAAAAATCCTAATTTATCCTTTGTTAGTGGTTGATTCTATTTTTACTAGCGGCATTGCCGTCGAACAAGTCAATAAAGCTTTAGCCAAACAAGCTAATGGCGAATCTCATTGGTTAAAAAGTTCTCGCTATATTCCTTCTTTCTTCAACAAGCCAGACTACATCAAATTACTGGCTCACATGGTAGAGGAAAAGATTGAGAAAGAATTGGCACAGGGACACTTAGCATCTCAAATTGGGATTATTTTGATGAATCATGGTTGTCCCCATAAAGCAAAAGGCTTTACTTCAGGCATTGATGAAAGCCAAGCATTGTATGAACTAGTGAGAGAAGAATTAATCGATAAATATCCCCTGATCTCTGTGGGCTGGCTCAATCATGACACACCCTTAATTGAATGGACGCAGCCTAACGTTAAACTAGCAGCTCAAAATCTCATGGATTTGGGTGCAACTGCTATCGTTATGATGCCGATTGGTTTTGCTACCGAAAACCACGAAACTCTACTAGATGTAGATCATATTATTCATCATCTACAACATAAAAATTCAGCAGTGACTTTTATTCGCATGCCCTGCGTTAATAGCCATCCTGAGTTTATGCACATGGCAGCAGAGTGGGCAAATCCCCAAATTGAAGCTTTGTTAGGAGAATCTGGTAATACGGTAAATCCTCAACTAGCTAAAGTTCAGGCTGTTCATGCTCATTCCCATCATCATCACTAGTATATTTAACACTTAGAGGGAAGTAGGGAAGTAGGGAGATAGGGAGATCATTATTCCTCAAGTCCCTAAATCCCCAAATCCCCAAATCCTCACACATTTATTTTTTCGCTCATCTGGAGGTTTCCCTCGTTAAGTTTATGTTCAAGCAGGATAGATTCTTAAACGGCGATTTGGCTCATCACCGAAGCTATCAGACTGTAAACGGTAGTGTTCGATTAGCTCATGCTGCATTTTGCGTACTTTTGCCGATCGCGGGAGCAATTCTACGGGTTGTCCCTGGGGAATCACAATTTGTTCTACTGCTAAGCGGGCTTCTTCCAAGGCTTCGATTTCGTCGTCGCTACCTGCTTTACTAAACAGACGTAAATCTGTCGGTTCTGGAATATGAGGATCATCTAAGTTGAGGATTTGCCTAAATATACGAGTAATCTGGGGAATAGTGTTAGATTTGACCGTATAGATGGGAAGATGACGATCTTTAGCTATGGAACGCAGTTTAGAATGGTGTTTAATTTGCGATCGCAATGCCACTACTGCATCTGCTTCGTCTAAGTCCTTAGTTAACACCACAGGTAAATCCAGCACCTCAATCACCTGATCAATCTGAGAACGACCAATACCATAGGCATAGATATATACAGGCCAATCTTCTCCATTAGGGCCAGGAGTACGTATTTTTCGGCTCTTGGGTTCTTTGGTCTGCCAAGAGCGTTCTAACATCGTTTCAAAGTCGGAATTACTGCGGCTAGACTGATTTGCACTCAAAGATACAGGGGTCATTTTACCTGATGCTCTTAAGCCTTGGGGATGTAAAGGAGTAACACCGTTGGCATTTCTTGAAGGCAAGGGCTTGAAGGGGGACTTTGATTCTTCATGAATAATAGTCACCTCCCCACTATCATCTACTGTTCTTACCTGGGCGGGTGGTTCAATACCACGCAACAAAGTATCAATCGTGGCTGATACGTCATCGTGAACGACCCAACGTTGCCGTTCCAGCATCTCTACAGCGATCGCAAAGGTGGGTGGTGCTTTGCGTTCTAAGACGGTCTTCTGGGTTCTTCTACGGCGGGCTTCGTCATCTCCCAAAGTAACGCTTTGAATGCCACCGACTAAATCCGAGAGAGTAGGGTTTTTAATTAAGTTCTCCACCGTATTACCATGGGCGGTTCCTACTAGCTGTACTCCCCGTTCAGCAATGGTTCTAGCTGCCAATGCCTCCAGTTCTGTACCAATCTCGTCAATGACAATTACTTCGGGCATATGATTTTCTACCGCCTCAATCATCACCTGATGCTGTAACTCAGGACGAGCCACCTGCATCCGACGAGCGCGACCAATGGCTGGGTGGGGAACATCGCCATCTCCGGCAATTTCGTTGGAAGTATCGATAATTACCACTCGTTTTTCCAAGTCATCAGCCAAAACTCGGGCAATTTCCCTCAAAGCAGTGGTTTTCCCTACCCCAGGGCGACCTAGGAGCAAAATAGACTGTCCTGTTTCCACTAAATCACGGATCATCACAATCGTGCCGAAAATCGCCCGACCGATCCGACAGGTTAAACCGATAATGTCTCCAGTACGGTTACGAATGGCACTAATACGGTGTAGCGTCCGTTCGATCCCAGCACGGTTATCACTACTAAACATCCCCACTCGCTCAATACAGTGCTGAATTTCCTCTTTGGTGACAGGTTGATCGCGGATATAGGTAACGCGATCGCTAAAACGGGCTTCTGGTAGTCTGCCTAAATCTAAAACTACCTCAATTAGGTTATCACTGTCATCCTGGAGTTGTTCATCTAACTTCGAGCGAATCGATTCAGGAAAAATAGTAAGTAATTGGTCTAGGTTATCGGTCACTTGCATCCGATGAGAAGCTATATCTGACTGCATCCTAAAAATATATTTGGTTAATAAAAATTGAATAAGTTATCAAATCCTGGGAAGCTCTATAAGAAAACAAGGCAAAGTCTTTAGCGTTTAGCTGTTTTGATTTGATTTACCAGCAAACTAGCTGTATTTACAGCTTGCTCTAGTAGTGCCTTGTCTTGTTCTAGCTTTAAATTAAGCTGATTCATTGGCTGATTTATAGTGGAATTAAATTGATTTGGTTGCAGTTGAGTTATTTCTAACTGGTTTAATATTGGCGACAGGACAGCACGAGCATAACTACCATATGCCACCCCTGCAACAGACTTAGCTTTAGGTGAATTATGTTGGCGTAACATTTTGGACTGCTTAAGTTTGTCCACCGTATAGTCGTTTGTCCCTCCTGCTAGTTGAATATATCCCGGCAATTTTGCACGCAAAACCTTTTGGGCAAAAGCGATCGCTGCATGGGTTGTGCCTTTGCCGATATCGCCACTCATGGAACGTCCGTCCGTTTGCCAGATTAAAGTGCAAGGCAGAGGAGTAATCAATTCATAAAGCGATCGCAAATAAGCGATCGCATTCGGTGCATCAGTACAGCTAATGGCTAATAATTTGAGCTGCTTAATTACTGGTAAAACTTCTTGCCACACCCGTTTAAAATCATCATAATGACCAACTTGAGTGTGAATTTCTAAGGCATTTACCAAACTTGATTCAATCCAAGGTATGATTTCTCCTAAGCTCGATTGATGAGCCTGGGTAGTGATCAACTCTTGGGGACAAATTGGTACACAGCGACCACATCCATAGCATAAACGATCTACAACTCCTCCTGAACTGAATTTTATCGCATCAGCAGGACATACTTGGACACAGGGTTGGGGGCAATCAGGGGGACATTGAGTTGCATCAAACTTTGCTTTACGAAAATGTGGATCTTCTCCATCATTAATACTTACCATTAACCAGGGCAACGTACTTGGTTGTTTGGCAGTTATTAATTCAGATAATTCAGGTGCTAATTTTTGTGCTGCGGCGATCCCCTCCTGGGCAGCAGCAATTACAGCAGGATCAGCGGCTACGTCAATGCAATCAGCACCAGCTAAACTATATGCTAAAGCCAAACTACGAACCGCAGGAAGATGTTGATAGCTAGCCCCACAAATTAACTTGAACCAGCTACCTTCGATTAATGAGTATAAGGGATAAACTTGCATCACCCTTACATCCTAATAGTTTGTCAATCAATAGTGTTAGGATTTCTCACAAATATTTTCGCTCACTGATCAATACTTCTCGGTTAAGTCCTCTTTAAGGATGATTTACAAAAAGCGATAGTTTCTGACAATACTGAAGTTTGTTGGGGATAAATAATTTGGGGACGAGCAACGATAATTAAGGGAATTCCTAAGTTAACTGCTACATCGCGTTTAACATCTTCCCCTCCTGCCTGACCCGACGCTTTGGTCACAACTAATGATATTTGCCACTGTTGCCATAAAGCAGTTTCCATTGCCGCGTTAATGGGAGGACGGAGGGCAATCAAGCGATCGCTAGTAAATCCAGCATTTAAAGCAGTTTCTAAAGATGCTACTTGGGGTAAGATTCTGGCAAACAGGGTAGATTTACTATGCCAAGATTGGAATCGGGGTAATGTTTGACAACCAACAGTTAATAGTACTCTTTGGTGGCTGAGATAATCACCTGACAGAAGGCAATCAAAACTATCCAATTCAATGATCAAAGAGTTTTCTGGTGCAGCAGTTGCCCCTGGACAATTAGCTCTTTCATAACGTAAATAAGGAATACCCAGTTGAGTAGTAATGGCGATCGCCTGACGAGAAACTTTAACTGCATAGGGATGGGAAGCATCAATTACCGTGACAATTTTGTGCTCACAGCAAAAAGATCCCATTCTTGCCATGTCCATACGCCCAATCACAACTTCAGCATTAGAATAGAGAGATTGAGCAGTAGTCGTAGTTACAGTAATAATGAAGGGTACGTGATTAGCAGTAAATGTTTGAGCTATAGTTACACTCTCACTGGTTCCACCGATCAACCAAACTTTCCCGTCCATTAATAATCGCTCAAAATTTCTTTCTTTAGCCTTCTTTACTTGCCTTTTAAAGCCTTGCGAAAATTGCGACGATAAGATTTATTGCCAATCAGTAAAACTGGCCATAACAGCGCCAGAGTAATGCGCTCAGGCAAACGGGGATTAAAGCTGGTGAGACGGTAGCCAGATAAAAACTTCCAAATTCCACCGACGTAAACGACCAATAGTACAAAAGCAAAGAATTGTGGCATATCTATAATTATTAACTACAGAATCCACTCAGATTATAGCTCACCGAAATTGAAATATTGAAATTCCGAATCGCTATAGTTCCTCTTCTAGAAATAGAAAAATTAACTTCTCGGTTTTTTGTTCCATATCCGACTCAACTTGTTCGAGAACGGCAGTACTCTTCTCAGTCAATTGCTGAATTACGATATTTTTCATGGAGGGCGATCGCATTTCAGATTATTTATCTACTAATCTAATCCTAAGGTGAAACAGAGTAGGAAAAAATATTGTTAATAAGTTTTATAAATTAATTTTTTGTTGTTTGAGAACAGTGTGTTTGGCAATCATTTCAAAATCTCGATCAAGATGATAAAGAGTTAAATTATTTTCGATGGCAATAATAGCGATCGCACAATCAATATTACTACGAATAGTAATTCCTTTACGTCTCAGTTCAAAATACAATCTTGCTGAATTTTCCCAGATAGAATTGTAGTTAGGCTGAAAATAATTTTGATTTTCTAAATATAGACTAATCTTGTCCCATTCTGCTTCATTTTTACATCCTTGCAAAAGCTCCATTTTGGTAAAAATAGGCAAATAATAATTGCGATCAGCAATAATTGTTTTAAGTCTAGTTGCTTTTACTTTTGATTTGTCTCGTAAAACCTCAATCCAAATTGAAGTATCAATCAATAACATATCGATTACTTCTTACTGTATCTGTATTAAAATCTTGAATAAACTCGATTTCACCAGCAAGATCTAATAAGTCTTTTTTTTCGCCTCTTTTAACTAATTCGGCTAAAGCAAAATTAACTAATTCTTTTTTTGTTCTTAATCCTGTTAAGGCAAAAGCTTGTTCTACAAGACGATCATCTAAATCAATATTAGTTTTCATTGTTTAATTGCATACATACCTTGTACAAAAACACGTACTTATTGTACACAAAATCAATGTTATTACTTTACTACTCTAGGAGAGTAGTTTATTCGACGCTTCCAAAGCTATGGGGCGCGTAATCGCTTTAAAGATCAAGACCCATTCTATAATTGAAACTAGATACCTAGTATTGATCTATGACTTTATCCACTGCACCCCAAAACGATAATTATTTAGTGTTGCAGATGTCTCCTGTATTAGAAATGAGTGCGGATAGTTTTTTTGATTTTTGTCAGCTTAACTCCCATCTTCGCATTGAACGCAACGCCACAGGAAAACTCATTATCATGTCTCCCGCAGGTTCAGAAACAGGCAATCGTAACGCCAAATTAATGCAGCAATTAGCCAATTGGACAGATCAAGATGCTTCAGGAATAGAATTCGATTCCTCAGCGGGCTTTATTTTACCCAATGGCGCAACCAGATCTCCTGATGCTAGCTGGATTAAATTAACCCGATGGAACAGTCTTTCTGCTGCACAAAAAACTAAGTTTGCTCCCATCTGTCCTGACTTTGTAGTGGAACTCAAGTCTCCCAGTGATAGCTTGTCAGTACTTCAGGATAAAATGCAAGAGTATATTGAGTGTGGTGCATCTCTTGGCTGGTTGATTGATCGCACTACTCGCCAAGTTTATATCTACACTCAGGATCATGATGTCCAGTGCTTAGATAATCCTTTAACTATTAATGGCGATCCTCTTTTGTCAGGTTTTGTACTGGACTTAGCAAAAATTTGGTGATCTGCAATGATCTAACAATACATAATTGTGCCAGGAAGTTGTTACTTGTTACTTTCGAGCCTAATATACTTCTTGTTCTAACCTAACTTTGTACGAGTCATTTCCCAAATTGTAAAAAAATATTCTTGTCAGAACCACGGTTAATCATGTATCATTAGTGATTGTGGTTAAAACTGGCAAATCTCACCTTATAGATATAGTAGATGTAAAAATCTAAATCATCCCCCGTAGTAAATAGATTGAATTCTAAAGACTAAATAAGGGAGTTTTTACAAAAGATAAAACAAACTTGTTATGGGGTAAGTGAGAATATTATTAGGATTTGCTACCTCCTCGTAAGAAACTGAGGAATTTATTTCTTTAAGTCTTTGAGGGTCAAGGTAATTGTACATAGAGACAGCCAAGTCTGGATCTAGCCGTAAATCTTAGAAAAATATATATATTTGCTGCTTTGCATCTTGTAAAGAGTAGTTTTAGCTGGTTTTCGATTGTCGAGATCTGCGATTAACCGAAGGGTATACCCATTTGAGTACAAGCAATCTGCGATCGCAAACTAGCACAAACCTCTGCAAGATGGTTATTTTTTGTCAGTCAGCAGGTGAATCACTCAACCCAAAGTTTCTGGAAACAGAACTAAGGTTTATTGTGTTGCAATTATAGAGGAGCTAAAACTCGTGTCTGTCGGCATTCTTGGCACTAAATTAGGCATGACCCAAGTTTTTGACCAGGAAACAGGAAACGTTATTCCTGTAACCGTGGTTCAAGCTGGACCTTGTGTCGTGACCCAAATCAAAACTAAAGAAACAGACGGCTATAGTTCGATTCAAATTGGCTATGGTGAAGTCAAAGAAAAAGCTTTATCCAAGCCTGAACTTGGTCATTTAAGCAAAGCAGGAGCCAGTCCTGTACGTCATCTGAAAGAGTATCGCCTTGAAGATACAGCAAGTTATGAACTAGGCAAGGCTCTAGACATTGCTGAGATTTTCAACACCGACGCTACCGTAGATATTAGCGGCAAAACAATGGGTCGCGGTTTTGCTGGTTATCAGAAAAGGCATAATTTCAAACGAGGCTTGATGAGTCACGGTTCTAAAAACCACCGTGCTCCTGGTTCTACTGGTGCGGGTACTACTCCTGGTCGTACTTATCCTGGTAAGAAAATGGCGGGACGCTATGGCGGAAAACAGGTAACTACTCGCAAGCTAAAAGTTGTCAAAGTTGATGCAGAACAAAATTTGTTGCTGATCAAGGGTGCAGTACCAGGAAAACCTGGAACTCTGCTCAGTATTTCTCCCAGCAACATTGTTGGACAGTAATCGCAACTTGTTGGTTATTTAAAAACAGATAGATAGATAACAAACAAATAACTATGGTTAATTGTGTAGTCAAAAATTGGCAGGGGGAAGATGCTGGCGAGGCAACCCTGGAACTAAAAGTAGCCAAAGCAGAAAATGCTGAACATATTGTTCACAGAGCATTAGTTCGTCAATTAAATAACGCTCGTCAAGGTACAGCTTCTACTAAAACTCGCTCCGAAGTTCGTGGTGGTGGACGCAAACCCTGGAGACAAAAAGGAACTGGTCGCGCTCGTGCTGGTTCGATTCGTTCTCCCCTATGGCGTGGTGGTGGTGTCATCTTTGGGCCTAAGCCTAGAGACTACAGCACTAAAATGAACCGCAAAGAAAGACGCTTGGCATTGAGGACTGCCTTTAGCGCTCGTGTTGAAGACATGATTGTGGTAGAGAACTTCGCTGCTGAACTAGAACGTCCCAAGACGAAAGAAGTTATCGCAGCATTAGAACGTTGGGGTGTCTCGCCTGAGGAAAAAGTGTTGTTGATTCTCAAAGAAGTTTCCGATAACGTCAACTTGTCTACGCGCAACATCGCACTTGTCAAATTGATCAAGGCGACTAATCTTAATGTGGCGGATATCCTGCACGCTAACAAAATTGTCGTTAGCCAAGACGCTTTATCACAGATTCAGGAGGTTTATGGTGAAGACTAAATATCAAGAGAGAGATTTAGCAGATTTAATCCTCAAACCGATTATTACCGAAAAAGGCACAATTCAAATGGAGCTTGGTAAGTACGTATTTGATGTACTGCCTAAAGCTACCAAGCCAGATATTAAAGCAGCGGTTGAAAGCCTATTTGATGTCACCGTAACCAAAGTAAACACTTTAACTCTACCTCGCAAAAAACGTCGTGTTGGGAGATTCATTGGTTACAAGGCTCAGTACAAAAGAGCGATTGTAACTTTAAAAGAAGGTGATTCCATTGCCTTGTTCCCTGACGTATAACAAACTCGAACTCGAAAAAGCTAACCAGAGCAAATTATGGGTACTCGTTCATTTAGACCATACACACCAGGGACTCGCCAAGCAGTAGTCCCCGATTTTTCGGAAATTACTAAAAGTAAGCCAGAAAAATCTTTAACTAAATACAAGCACCGTAAGAAAGGTCGTAACAACCGTGGTGTAATCACTAGTCGTCGTCGTGGAGGGGGGCACAAACGTCTTTACCGAATCATCGATTTTCGTCGTGATAAACGTAATATTCCCGCAGAAGTAATTGCAATTGAATACGATCCTAACCGTAATGCTCGTATTGCCTTAGTTCAGTACGAAGATGGCGAAAAACGCTATATCTTAGCTGCTGTGGGCATGAAAGTTGGTACGCCAATTATCGCCAGCCCTGATGCACCAATCGAAGTAGGAAATGCCCTCCCTTTGAGCAAAATGCCCTTGGGCGAGACAGTTCATAACGTGGAATTGGTAGCGGGAAAAGGCGGTCAGATTGTTCGTGCTGCTGGTGCTGCGGCTAAGGTGATGGCCAAAGAAGGTGACTACGTAACCATTGGTCTACCTTCCAAAGAAGTGAGAATGGTGCGTAAAGAATGTTACGCCACGATTGGACAGGTGGGCAATGTTGAGTATCGCAACCTGAAACTGGGTAAAGCAGGAAGAATGCGCCACCTAGGTAGAAGACCAGAAGTGCGTGGTAGTGCGATGAACCCCTGTGATCACCCTCATGGTGGTGGTGAAGGACGCGCTCCTATTGGGAGAAGTGGCCCTGTATCTCCTTGGGGTAAGCCAGCGTTAGGGAAGAAAACTCGCAAGAAAAATAAGCCTAGCGATAGGCTAATCGTTCGTCGCCGTCGTTAATTCATCGTTGATCTTACAAAACTGATTCTAAAATTATGAGTCGTTCTTTAAAAAAAGGGCCCTTTATCGCCGATAGCCTACTCAAAAAAATTGAAAGGTTGAATGCTAATAACAAGAAAGAAGTAATCAAAACTTGGTCTAGAGCCTCAACTATTTTGCCCTTAATGGTAGGACATACCATCGCCGTACATAACGGTCGCCAACACATTCCTGTGTTCATTAGCGATCAAATGGTCGGTCACAAACTAGGAGAATTTGCTCCTACCCGTACTTTTAGGGGTCATGCTAAAAGCGACAAGAAAGGGAGGCGCTAGATCGTATATACTACTATGGCAATAGATACAAGTAACGAAGTAAAAGCGATCGCCAGATACATCCGTATGTCTCCTTTTAAGGTGAGACGGGTATTAGACCAAATTCGCGGTCGTCAATATCGAGAAGCTTTAATTATTCTCGAATTCATGCCTTATAAAGCTTGCGGTCCCATCCTCAAAGCATTGAGGTCGGCTGTGGCTAATGCAGAACATAATAATGGGTTAGACCCTGCAACTTTGGTAATTAGCAAAGCTTTTGCTGATGGTGGGCCCGTTCTCAAACGTTATCGTCCTAGAGCGCAAGGTCGAGCTTATCAAATTCGTAAGCCGACCTGTCACATTACTGTGGCTGTCGCTCCTGAAGTAACCGATTAGAAGTTTAATTAATTACTATTACGAGGAAACATTTGTGGGACAAAAGATACACCCGACGGGTTTTCGTTTAGGGATCACCAAAGAACACCAATCTTGCTGGTATGCAGACACTAAACGCTACCCAGAACTATTACAAGAAGATCGTCTGATCCGAGAATATGTCAATAAAGAATTGAGTAATGCAGGTATTTCTCAAGTCAAAATTGAACGTAAAGCAGATCAAATTGATTTGGCAATTCATACCGCTAGACCAGGAGTAGTTGTGGGTCGAGGTGGTTCAGGAATTGAAAAACTGCGTACCGAACTCCAATCTAAAGTCGGTAATGGTCGTCAAATTCGCATCAACGTAATCGAAGTATCTCGTGTTGATGCCGATGCCGCTTTAATTGCTGAATATATCTGTCAACAGCTAGAGCGAAGAGTTTCTTTTCGTCGAGTGGTGCGGCAGGCAATTCAAAGAGCGCAAAGAGCCGAAGTTTTGGGCATCAAAATCCAGGTTAGTGGTCGCTTAAATGGGGCAGAAATTGCTCGTACAGAATGGGTTAGGGAAGGTCGAGTCCCACTACATACCCTGAGGGCCGACATTGATTACTCTTATCGTACTGCTTTGACGATCTACGGCATTCTGGGAGTTAAAGTTTGGGTATTCAAAGGCGAAATTATTCCTGGACAGGAAGAAGCGCCAGCACCGACTCAAGCTCCTCGTCGTCAGCGCCGTCGTCAAAAATTCGACGATCGCTCAGAGTAATTATTATCAAGACTTCTAAACGCAAAATAATACTATTATGCTTAGTCCCAGAAGAACGAAATATCGTAAACAACATCGCGGTCGCATGAGGGGGATGGCTTATCGCGGCAGTACTCTCAATTTTGGCGATTATGCCCTCCAGGCGATCGAACCTTCCTGGATCACTTCCCGCCAAATAGAAGCCGCCCGTCGAGCGATGACTCGCTATGTCAAACGGGGAGGAAAAATCTGGATTCGGATTTTCCCTGATAAGCCTGTAACTATGCGTCCTGCGGAAACTCGGATGGGTTCTGGTAAAGGCTCACCTGAATTTTGGGTCGCGGTGGTTAAGCCAGGCAGAATTATGTTTGAAATGGCTGGTGTTCCTGAAGAGGTAGCCAAGGAGGCAATGCGTTTAGCTGCCCAAAAACTACCAATTAAGACTAAATTTATCACTCGTGACGAGGATTATAAGTAATTATGGCTTTACCCAAGATCGAAGATGCCAGAAAGCTTGGTGAAGATGAACTGGCAGAAGAAATTTTAGCGGTCAAACGAGAATTGTTTCAGTTAAGACTAGAGCAAGCAACTCGCCGTCTAGAAAAACCTCATCTGTTTAAGCACGCCAAGCACCGGTTGGCGCAGCTATTAACCGTAGAACGCGAGCGCGAAATCGCTGCTGCAAAAGGAGAATAGATTATGGCAGTCAAAGAAAGAGTCGGAGAAGTAGTTAGCGACAAAATGGACAAAACCATTGTGGTCGCCATTGAAAACCGTTCTCCTCACCCCAAGTACGGCAAAATTGTCGTCAGAACCAAGAAGTATAAAGTTCATGACGCCGAAAACCAATGTAAAATTGGCGATCGCGTACGCATTAAAGAAACTCGTCCCCTTAGTAAAACCAAACGCTGGACGGTCGAGGAAATTCTTGAATCCAGAAATTCCTAACTCTTATTAACCCAAGTTCCTCGGTCGAGATCAAACATGATTCAACAACAGACCTATTTAAATGTCGCTGATAACAGTGGCGCACGCAAGCTAATGTGTTTGCGCGTAATTGGTAAAGGGAATAGTCCCTATGCTTTTATCGGTGATGTCGTAGTGGCAGTAGTAAAAGACGCTTTACCCAACATGGGAGTGAAAAAATCCGAAGTTGTCAAAGCAGTGATTGTTCGTACCAAGCAAGCGGTAAGTCGTCCTAGTGGGATGAGTATTCGTTTTGACGACAACGCTGCGGTAATTATCAACGAGCAGGGTAGTCCCAGAGGTACTCGTGTCTTTGGCCCTGTAGCCAGAGAATTGAGAGAGAGAAACTTTACCAAGATCGTCTCTTTAGCCCCAGAGGTAATTTAAATGGCAAAAACAAAAAAAGCACCGACTCGTTACAAAATGCATGTCAAAAAAGGAGACACGATTCAAGTGATCTCTGGACGTGACAAGGGAAAAGTAGGCGAAATAACCACCGTAAATCCGAAAACTAGTCAAGTGATTGTTGAAGGAGTTAATGTCCGTACCAAGCACGTTAAACCCCAACAGGAAGGAGAATCAGGTCAAATTGTGACTTTTGAAGCGCCGATTCATAGTTCCAACGTGATGCTCTATTCTACGAAGGAAAAAACTGTCAGTCGTGTCGGTTATACCTTTACCGAAGACGGACGCAAAGTGCGGATGCTCAAAAAAACTGGCGAAATTATTGACTAGTTTTCCAGCGTTTCGACATACGCTGATAATGCTGATAATTTTATTAAATTTATAGTCTCCTGACCAAGCCCAGGAAAAACTAACTACCATGCCAAAACCACTAAAAACCAGATATTTAGAAGATATTGTTCCCAAGCTAACGGAGCAATTTAGCTTCAGCAACGTCCACCAAGTACCTAAAGTAGTCAAAATCGTCGTTAATCGCGGTTTGGGAGAAGCATCACAAAATGCCAAAGCTTTAGAATCCTCCATTAATGAACTAACCGTCATTACAGGACAAAAGCCAGTAGTTACCAGAGCGAAAAAAGCGATCGCCTCTTTCAAAATTCGAGAAGGAATGCCTGTTGGGGTCATGGTTACCCTGCGGGGCGAGAAAATGTATGCTTTCCTAGAGCGATTGATTGCCCTAGCCCTACCTCGTATTCGTGACTTTCGCGGCATCAGTCCCAAAAGCTTTGACGGTCGGGGTAACTATAGCTTGGGTGTCAGAGAACAGCTAATGTTCCCCGAAATTGACTACGATAGCATCGACCAAATCAGAGGGATGGATATTTCCATCGTCACCACCGCAGCTAACGACGAAGAAGGGCGAGCTTTACTCAAAGAAATGGGAATGCCTTTCCGCGACAACTAACTTTCTTAGGATCTAAAACATAAAAATAGGAAATAATGGCAGCAACCGATACTATTTCAGATATGCTGACCCGCATCCGTAATGCCTGTATGGTCAAGCATCAAACAACTCAAGTGCCTTCTACCCGTATGACTCGCGCCATCGCTCAGGTTTTGCAGAGCGAAGGCTTCATTGAGGGTTTTGAGGAAACAGGGACAGCCCCGAAAAAATTTATTCAAATTTCCTTAAAGTATAAAGGTAGAAATCGTCAACCAATTATCAGTACCCTCAAACGGGTCAGCAAACCAGGACTTAGAGTCTATTCTCGTAAAAAAGATATTCCTCGGGTTTTGGGTGGTATTGGTATTGCGATCGTTTCCACTTCCCGTGGAGTAATGACCGATAGAGAAGCTCGCAGTCAAGGAGTTGGCGGTGAGATCCTCTGTTACGTCTGGTAATTTAACAGGAGTAAATTATGTCTCGTATTGGCAAATTGCCGATCCCCATTCCCGATAAAGTCAGCGCCCAAATATCGGGACAGCAGGTCACAATTAAAGGGCCCAAGGGCACTTTAGAGCGCGAAATCCCCGAACCAATTGAGGTTAAGCAGGAAGGAGACACCATCGTCGTCAAGCCTACTAATGAATCTCGTATCGGTCGCCAGCGTCATGGTCTGTGCCGAACTTTAGTCGCCAATATGGTAGATGGTGTATCTAAAGGATTTCAGAAACGTCTCCTGATTCAAGGGGTTGGATACAGAGCCCAAGCTCAAGGCAAAAAACTAACTCTTAACGTTGGCTACAGTAAGCCCGTCGAGATAGAAATGCCCAGTGATATTGATGTCGCTGTCGAAAATAGAAATACCGAAGTCGTTATTAGTGGCATTAATAAAGAAGTAGTTGGTAATATCGCTGCCCAAATTAGAGCAGTTAGACCACCAGAACCTTACAAAGGAAAAGGGATTCGCTACTTTGATGAGCAAGTAAGACGCAAGGCTGGTAAGACAGGTAAGTAGAAATTATGAAGCTTTCACGCAAAGAATCAGTAAAACGCCGTCATCGACGGGTACGCAAAAAAGTCAGTGGTACTGCCGAACGCCCTCGTTTGTGCGTGTTCCGCTCCAACAATCATATTTATGCCCAAGTTATTGACGATGTGGCGCAACATACCTTAGCGGCAGCATCAGACTTCAATTTGGATAGTTCTGGTGCTACCTGCGAGATTTCAGCAGAAGTTGGCAAATTAGTAGCTCAAAGAGCTTTAAAAAAGGGTATTGCTCAGGTGGTTTTTGATCGAGGTGGTAATCTTTATCACGGTCGAGTCAAAGCTTTAGCTGAAGCAGCCCGCGAAGCTGGCTTGGATTTTTAAATCAAAATATCAAGGATAAACACTATGGCTAAATCTACTAAGTCGCGTAAAAAAGGTCGCGCTAAAGAAAAAGACTCCTCTTGGCAAGAGCGAGTAGTGCAAATTCGTCGGGTCAGTAAAGTGGTGAAAGGTGGTAAAAAACTTAGCTTTCGCGCCATTGTTGTCGTCGGCAACGAAAAAGGACAGGTTGGAGTAGGTGTGGGTAAAGCCGCGGATGTAATTGGTGCGGTACGTAAAGGTGTTGCCGATGCCAAAAAACAGTTAGTGGAAGTGTCCCTGACCAAAGCCAACTCGATCGTGCATGTAGCCAATGGTGTGGCTGGGGGAGCGAAGGTGTTTATGCGCCCTGCGGCTCCAGGTACTGGCGTAATTGCTGGGGGAGCAGTCCGCACCGTGCTGGAGCTTGCTGGAGTCAAAAATATTTTGGCCAAGCAGTTAGGTTCTAATAGTCCTTTAAATAATGCTAGAGCAGCGATCGACGCTTTGGCTAGCCTACGTACCTTTGGCGAAGTCGCTAGGGAAAGAAACATTCCCATTGAACAGCTATATGCTTAGGTCATTAATGACCGACGTTGTGGCTGTTTCAGGAGCTAAGGAATGGGCAAATAACAATTAACATTGAACAACCAATGAAACTAGAAAATCTTAGCCCCAAAGAGGGTTCAAAAAGACGTAAACGTCGAGTTGGTCGCGGTATTGCAGCGGGTCAAGGAGCTAGCTGTGGTTTTGGGATGCGGGGTCAAAAGTCTCGTTCTGGGACGGGAACCAAGGCTGGTTTTGAAGGTGGTCAAATGCCCCTTTATCGTCGAGTTCCTAAACTAAAGCACTTTCCTCTGGTCAATCAAAAACATTACACCATTATTAACGTTAAAGCCTTGGGAGAGCTATCTGCAAACACAGAAGTCACTCTCGAATCTCTATTGGAAAACGGTATTGTCACCTGCAATGATGGCCCGCTGAAAATCTTAGGGGATGGAGAGCTAAACGTAGCATTAAAGGTCAAGGCAGCAGCATTCACCAAAAGTGCTAGGCAGAAAATCGAAGCTGCTGGTGGTAGCTGCGAAGTCATGGCTAAATAAGCAATCACGATTGGTATATCATAAGGAGCAAGGGTAGAAAAATAAATTTATCTAAAATTTATATAATATTTCACCGTAAATAACTTATTTAATACCAAGCATATAAGAGGTAAACCTGTATGGTCAGAGAAAAAACTCCATCAGCACAGGAGACTTTTTTACAAATGGCACAGGCAGCGGGTCTTAGAGGCAGGCTGCTAGTAACCATTGGTCTTCTCATATTAGTCCGATTGGGGGTATTTATTCCAGTCCCTGGAATAAACCGCGAAATATTTGGCAACTTGATCAGTAATTCAAGTAATGCCTCAATAGTGGGATTTTTAGATATCTTTACTGGTGGTGGTATTTCCGCCTTAGGTATTTTTGCTTTAGGTATTTTGCCCTTTATTAATGCCTCGATCATCATGCAGTTATTGGCAACTGCAATACCAAGCTTAGAAAATTTGCAAAAGAACGAAGGAGAAGCAGGAAGACGTAAGATCTCGCAAATTACTCGCTATGTTGCTTTAGGTGGAGCAATTATCCAAAGTTTGGGAATTACTCTCGGCTTACTAGTAGGTAACGGTGTGATCGAAAAGAGTATTGTGCCCATTGGTGGAACAGTACTAGCCTTAACTGCTGGTTCCATGTTTGTGATGTGGATTTCTGAGTTAATCACGGAAAAAGGAATTGGCAACGGTGCTTCGTTATTGATATTTGTCAATATAGTGGCCGTATTACCTAAAACTTTGGGTAATACTATTGAGTTTGCTCAAAGTGGCGGCAGAGAAGAGATTGCTCAGGTAGTTATTTTACTACTAGTCTTTTTGACTATGATTGTGGGTATTGTTTTTATTCAAGAAGGAACTCGTCGTATTCCGATTATTTCGGCTCGCCGTCAGGTTGGCAGAAGGGTCTACCGTGAGAGAAGTAATTATCTACCATTGAGGCTAAATCAAGGTGGAGTAATGCCAATTATTTTCGCTTCTTCTGTATTGTTTTTGCCAGCACAGTTACTTGTGGTTTTACAGGGTAATGAAGCTATTAATAATAACTTTTTTACTCAATTTGCGAGTCGGATTGCCGCAGCCATTCAACCTGGAAACTGGGCTTATACTGTAGTCTATTTGGTTTTGATTCTATTCTTTAGCTATTTTTATGCTTCTTTAATTGTTAACCCCGTTGACATGTCCCAAAACCTAAAAAAAATGGGTGCTTCTATTCCTGGAATTCGCCCAGGTAAGACTACTAGTGCTTATCTAGAAAAGGTGCTCAATCGTCTAACTTTTTTAGGTGCCATATTTTTGGGTTTGGTGGCAACTATTCCCACATTTGTGGAAAATGCTATTCCTGCAGGAACAACTGTTTTTAGCGGGTTTGGAGCGACTTCACTCCTAATCCTAGTAGGGGTGGCAATTGACACAGCAAAGCAGATCCAGACTTACGTTATATCTCAACGTTATGAAGGCATGGTCAAACAATAAGATAGCGCAGTTATCTAAGACTGCATGAAGAAAATAGTAAGCTTGATTGTTAATTTTGAGCTTGCTAGTAAATAATCTCGATTTTTATGAGTTGTTATGGCAATGCGATTAATATTCCTTGGCCCACCTGGGGCTGGAAAAGGAACTCAGGCTCAGATAATATCAGAAAATTATCAAATTCCCCATGTATCTACTGGAGATATTTTGCGGGCAGCAGTTGCTCAAGAAACTCCTTTAGGTAAACAGGCAAAAGACTATATGAATCGGGGGGAACTTGTCCCTGATGCCTTAATTTTAAGCTTAATTCAGGATCGTTTATCCTATGAAGATACCGTTCAGGGCTGGATATTGGACGGCTTCCCTCGAAACGTTAGTCAAGCTGCCTTTCTGGAAGAGCTACTCACTAAATTAGACCAAAATGCTGATTGTGTCTTGAATTTAGAAGTCCCAGATGAAGTTTTAGTGTCAAGATTACTAGAAAGAAAGCGTAAAGATGACAACGAATCAACCATTCGTCGTCGTTTAGAAGTTTATCATCAGGACACAGTACCTGTAATTGATTTCTACCAGCAAAGAGATGCTCTAAAAACCATTGACGGTAATCGGACTATGGAAGAGGTAACGGAGCAATTGAGCGAGGTTATCTCATAGGAATTTTTTTATGTCCTACTTGACACACACAAAAGGTTCACCAAATAGCGGAGATAAACATTGGCTAAACAAGACTTAATTGAAATGGAGGGGACTGTCACAGAATCTCTTCCGAATGCAATGTTTCGTGTCGATTTGGATAATGGCTTCAACGTTTTAGCTCATATCTCAGGTAAAATTCGGCGAAATTACATCAAAATCTTACCAGGCGATCGCGTCAAAGTGGAGTTAACTCCTTATGACTTGACTAAAGGTAGGATTACCTATCGTCTCAAAAACAAGTAAATAATCTGCCATCAAGCAAATTATTTAGCAGTTTGACAGTGAAACAAATTAATCGATATAATAATAGGCTTGCAATATGGCCAAAGTAAGGCATGAAAGTTAGACCATCAGTTAAAAAAATGTGCGAAAAGTGCCGCGTAATCAAAAGACGGGGCAGGGTAATGGTTATTTGTAGCAGCAATCCTAAGCATAAGCAACGCCAAGGATAGTTGATTTTGCGCAAACTATTACCTCAAGGGCGAGCCAGTATAATGGCTCAGGCAATAACAATAACAAAAGTAATCAGGGAGCAAATAAGGTGGCAAGGATTTCTGGCGTAGATCTTCCTCGTGATAAGCGGGTGGAAATCGCCCTTACCTACATTTTTGGTGTAGGTTTATCCCGAGCGCAGCAAGCGATCGCGGAAACTGGAGTTAATCCAGACACAAGAGTTCGAGAATTGTCTGATGAAGATGTAACTAAACTCAGAGCTTACATCGAAGATAATTATCAGGTTGAAGGTGATTTAAGGCGCTGGGAAGCGATGAATATTAAGCGTTTAGCTGATATTGGCACTTACCGTGGTCGTCGTCATCGTATGGGTTTACCCCTTCGGGGTCAAAGAACTCGTACCAATGCTCGTACCAGGCGGGGCAGAAGATTGACCGTAGCGGGCAAGAAAAAAGCTCCAGGTAAGAAGTAGACCGCCAACATAGATTCAACCACAAGTTAAATATAGAAAGAAAAACATGGCGCAACCAAAAAGAAGAAGCGGCGCAAAGAAAAACAAAAAAAATGTACCTAATGGGGTGGCACATATCCAGTCCACCTTTAATAATACTATCGTAACTATTTCTGATACTAGAGGCGACGTCATCTCATGGTCTTCTGCGGGAGCCAGCGGTTTTAAAGGGGCAAAAAAAGGAACTCCCTTTGCTGCTCAGACAGCAGCAGATAGTGCGGGTAGAAGAGCGATGGATCAGGGGATGCGTCAAGTAGAGGTAATGGTTAGTGGCCCTGGTGCAGGTCGAGAAACTGCAATTAGAGCTTTGCAGGGCGTAGGGTTAGAGATTACTTTAATTCGTGACGTTACGCCAATACCCCACAATGGTTGTCGTCCACCAAAACGCCGTAGAGTGTAATTCTTGGACAGTCTTTAGACAGTCATTGTCAGTTTGTTAGTTGCAGTGGGATCGTGCAACTAATTTTATCTCGATTTACCAGATCGCTTGTCGAACAAGAGGGAGAGCAGCCTGTGGCGCAATTTCAAATTGAGTGTGTAGAATCTAAAACCCTAAAAAATCAGCATCAATACAGCAAATTTATTTTAGAACCCCTAGATCGTGGACAGGGAACTACCTTGGGTAATGCCCTCAGAAGAGTCTTACTGTCTAATTTAGAGGGAGCAGCCGTTACTGCAATCCGTATTGGTGGAGGTATGGCAAAGGATGAAAGCAAGCAGGAACATAAGTTTGGCTTTGCTACCCATGAATTTGCCACCATTGAAGGAGTCAGAGAGGACGTTTTAGAGATTATTCTCAATATGAAGGAAATAGTCCTCAAAAGCTATACTAGTCAGCCTCAAATCGGTCGTCTAGTGGCAACTGGACCTGGAACTGTTACGGCGGCGCAGTTTGAATTACCCTCTGAGGTGGAGACAGTAGATTCTAATCAGTATGTGGCTACCATTGCCGAAGGCACTAGCCTGGAAATGGAATTCAAGGTTGAAAAAGGCAAGGGCTACCGTGCGGTAGAAAGAGGGAAAGAAGAAGGGAGTTCTTTGGACTTTCTACAAATAGACGCGGTATTTATGCCTGTTACCAAGGTCAATTATAGCGTTGAAGATGCTCGGGTTGACGGTTCAGGTATTCGTGAGCGCCTGCTCATGGAAATTTGGACTAATGGCAGTATCAAGCCCGAAGAGGCTTTATCTCAAGCTGCGGGAATTGTAGTCGATTTATTTAATCCTCTCAAGGATCTTACCCTAGAGGAAATTCAAGACGACTATCAAGAGGATGAAGATCCTACGAGCCAAATTCCCATTGAAGAGTTGCAGTTGTCCGTTAGAGCCTATAACTGTTTGAAACGGGCTCAGATTAATTCAGTTTCCGATTTACTTGATTATACTCAAGAAGACCTGTTAGAAATTAAAAACTTCGGTCAAAAGTCGGCGGATGAAGTAATTGAAGCCCTGCAACAACGTTTAGGGATTACCTTAGCCCAGGAAAAGTCAGGTAAGTAAATATTAAATACAATTATTATTCAGTCATGCGTCACCGATGTAAAGTCAAAATGCTGGGGTTACCAGCAGACCAAAGAAAAGCTTTGTTACGCTCTCTAGCAACGGAAATTATCCGTCATGGACAAATCAAAACTACTTTGATTCGTGCTAAAGCAGTACGTAGTGAAGTAGAAAAAATGATTACTTTAGCTAAAGATGGTTCTTTGGCAGCCAGAAGACAAGCACTAGGCTATATCTACGATAAGGAGTTGGTCAGTGAACTGTTTAAAGCTGTTGGCGAGCGTTATGGCGATCGCAATGGTGGTTATACTCGAATTGTGAGAACTAAACGCCGTCGCGGTGACAATGCTGAAATGGCAATTATTGAGCTAGTTTAGGCGAGATATCTAGTAGATGGTTGTAAAGGGTCAATCAGCCTTAGATGTTTACCAAAGAGTTGCTTTGCTAATTCAGTATTTGGGAACCAACTTTCATGGCTGGCAAAGACAACCCAACCAAGTTACTGTCCAAGGCTGGATCGAACAAGCGATCGCTGAAGTTACTGGCTACCCTGTTAAGATCCATGGTGCGGGGAGAACTGATTCTGGCGTTCATGCCGCAGCCCAGGTAGCCCACTTTGAATATCAGGGGCCCATTCCTGCGGCTAAATGGGCAAAAATTATTAACGCGAGACTGCCAGAGGGTATACTAATAAGAGCTTCGGCTCCCGTTGCTGACGATTGGCACGCTCGTTTTTCGGCTGTTTGGCGGCGTTACCGCTACACAATTTATACTGATGAGCGACCTAATGTGTTTGTGAGTCAAACCTGCTGGCATTACTATCAGTCCGTATTGCAAGAAGATTTGATTCAGGCAGCATTAGATCCTTTAGCGGGAGAACATAATTTTTCTGCTTTCAAAAGATCTGGTTCAGATCGAGCCGATGCTTTAGTAGATATCCAGACTGCTAAATGTTACCGTCAAGGAGCATTTTTATACCTAGAAATTCAGGCAAATAGTTTTTTGTACGGTATGGTACGTCTATTAGTAGGAATGCTAGTGGAGGTGGGAATCGGCAAGCGATCGCCAGAAAACTTTACGGAAATTTGGCAAAACCAGCGTCGTGCCGAGGTCAAGTATTCTGCTCCTGCCAAAGGGCTGTGCTTACTGAGGGTTGGTTATCCTGAGTTCCCTTTCCCTAAACCATTGTGGTTTGATACCCAGCCTAATTTTGACCTAGCTCGGTAAACCTCTTTATTTAAAATAATCCACACAATATTATCACGGAATATGAACAAGACCCCCTTACCAACCCCAGATACCCTCGAACAAAAGTGGTACGTAGTCGATGCCGAAGGTCAACGTCTCGGTCGTCTAGCTACTGAAATAGCCCTGATTTTACGGGGTAAGAATAAACCCAGTTACACCCCCAACATGGATACTGGAGACTTTGTAATTGTGATCAACGCGGATAAAGTCGTGGTCACAGGCAGAAAAAACGAGCAAAAACTATACCGCCGTCACTCTGGTAGACCAGGTGGCATGAAAACAGAAACTTTTGACCAACTACAACAGCGCATTCCTGAACGTATTGTGGAAAAAGCTGTTAAAGGGATGCTGCCGAAGAATGCTATGGGACGTAAGCTATTTACTAAGCTCAAAGTTTACACAGGGGCAGATCATCCCCATGCAGCCCAAACTCCTGAAACTTTAACTATTAACACTATCCCCGCGAGGAACTAAAACATGGAAATGGAAGGAACACAAGACAAGGTAGTATACTGGGCAACAGGTCGTCGTAAATCGGCGATCGCCCGAGTTCGTCTAGTACCAGGAGAAGGTAAACTGGTAGTCAATGGGAAACCTGGAGAAGACTATTTTAACCGTATTCCCAGCTATTTAATGTCCATTAAAGGGCCTTTGGAAACACTGGGCTTTGAAAGCGAATACGATATCTTGGTTAACGCTCATGGTGGTGGTCTAACTGGTCAAGCTGATGCGGTAAAATTAGGTGTAGCTAGAGCATTATGTAAGCAAGACCCCAATAATCGTCAACCTTTGAAGACAGAAGGTTATTTAACCCGCGATCCTCGTTGTAAAGAAAGGAAGAAATATGGTTTGAAGAAAGCTCGTAAAGCTCCTCAATTCTCCAAACGATAGAATAGATTTTAAGGCTTTTAGCTATTAAGCTGTTGGCTGATAGTTAAACTAAGTTAAACCGAGGTAAGAAAGACTAATTTAATCCTTAAACACTAATAAATAACAATTGCTCCCAGAAAACTAAAATGCCCAAACCTGATATTCATCCAACCTGGTATCCAGATGCCAAAGTCATTTGTAACGGCGAAGTCGTGATGACCGTCGGTTCAACCCAGCCAGAAATTAATGTCGATGTCTGGTCTGGTAATCATCCTTTTTATACTGGTACTCAGAAGATTATTGATACTGAGGGTCGAGTTGATCGCTTTTTACGTAAGTACGGAATGCTCGATGCTACTAGTGAGCCTGAATCGGAGTCTGAATCTGACGCTGAGAATTAGCCATTTGATACAGAATATATACCCAGTAGTTAGTTTAGATTGACTGCTGGGTTTGCTGTATTTTGATGTTTTTTTAGTAGACCACTCTAGTGTAATCGGAGAAAACCAATGGCAGAAGCATACTTATTAGACAAACTAAAATCCGTTGAACAAACTTTCCAGGAACTTACTCATCGTTTGGCAGATCCTGATATTGCCACTAATCCTGATGAACTACAAAAAATAGCCAAAGCTCGTTCTTCTTTGGAAGAAACTGTCATTACCTACCACAAATGGCAGGAGGCGACTGAGGAATTAGCTGAAGCCAAGGAAATTCTTAAGGAAGCTGATGATCCTGAGATGAAAGAAATGGCTAGTTTAGAAGCTAGTGAATTGGAAGAGCAGATTGAACAGTTAGAAGTGAAACTCAAAGTTCTGTTATTACCCAGTGATCCTAATGATGATAAGAACATCATGCTAGAGATTCGTGCGGGAACAGGGGGTGATGAAGCGAGTATCTGGGCGGGGGACTTAGTGCGGATGTACTCTCGGTATGCCGAAAGTCAAAACTGGAAAGTGTTTCTGCTCAGTGAGTCAGCAGCAGAGATGGGTGGTTTTAAAGAAGCGATTCTGGAAGTCACAGGAGACTCGGTATATAGTAAGCTCAAGTTTGAAGCAGGGGTTCATCGGGTGCAGCGGGTGCCACAAACGGAAGCAGGTGGGAGAGTTCATACCTCCACTGCCACAGTAGCCGTAATGCCAGAGGTAGATGACGTAGAGGTTGAAATAGATCCTAAAGATATCGAGCTAAAAACAGCTCGTTCTGGTGGTGCTGGGGGACAAAATGTTAACAAGGTAGAAACTGCGGTAGATTTGATTCACAAGCCTACAGGAATCAGAATTTTCTGTACGGAAGAGCGATCGCAACTACAAAACAGAGAAAGAGCGATGCAAATTCTCAGAGCCAAACTTTATGAGATTAAGCTGGCAGAACAGCAAAAAGAAGTGAGAGGCTTAAGATTATCCCAGGTAGGAACAGGCGCGCGATCGGAAAAAATTCGTACCTACAATTATAAGGACAACCGCATTACCGATCATCGTCTGGGGAAAAACTTTCCTTTGGCTAATTCCCTGGAAGGAGATATTGATGTCATGATTCAATCCTGTATTTCCCAAGATCAACAGGACAGACTGGAAGAATTGGCACAATCACCTGATACGGCAGAGGCTTTGAATTAACCGGGATCAATTGGGATCAATCGCGAGCTAATATTCTTCGGTTGAAAAAAATCTTCAGTAGAATTGTCATAAATCCGTATGCTCGTCCTTAATTTATGAGATGATTAAGAGTTATTAACAGATTGTAAAGAAAAGGGGTTTTAAAAGTGGCAGAAATTCAATTTGCTAGAGGTGTAACCGAAGATATAGTTCCTGATGTCAGAGTTACTCGGTCGAAAACAGGAAACACTGGGACTGCTACTTTTTATTTTGAAGACCCCAAAATTCTGAGTAAAGAGAGCAGTGATGAAATAACTGGTATGTACCTAATTGACGATGAAGGAGAGATTTTTAGTAAAGAAGTCAAAGGCAAATTTATCAATGGCGAGGCGAGAGCTATTGAAGCTGTGTTAATTATGAAATCAGCCGATGAGTTTGAACGTTTTGTTCGCTTTATGAATAAATACGCCGAACAACACGGCTTAGCTAAGTAAATCTTAAATCTTAATTAATTCTAGATATTAATAAATCAGGATAATTTATAAAATTCGGGAAATTGCGTTGAATATAACTGAAATTTCCCGATAATATAGCAATAGGCAGTTACATTAGGACACATGCTACTTGTTACTTACGAGCAATTAACTAAACTTGTCCTAACCAGTTAACGTACTGCGATATCTCTCCTCCCATGATTCCTCACCCAGATTCTCAAGATATTGCCGTTAAATGCGCCATCATCACCGTCAGTGATACTCGTACTCCAGAGACTGACAAAAGTGGTCAAATAATCAAGCAATTATTATCAGATGCGAAACATCAAATCTGGTTCTATAGCATTGTCAAGGACGAGCCAAAACAGATTCAGGATTTGTTGACCTATTGTGACTATCAATTTGAACTGTCAGCAATCATTTTTAATGGTGGAACGGGAATTGCCCCCAGAGATACAACCTACGACGTGATTAGCAACTGGTTGGATAAGACTATTCCTGGTTTTGGGGAAATATTTCGCTATTTAAGCTATCAGGAAATTGGCTCCAGAGCGATCGCTTCTCGCGCTGTAGCTGGGGTAAAAAACCAAAAATTGATCTTTTCCTTGCCTGGATCTTCTAATGCCGTAAAATTAGCCATGAATCAGCTAATTTTGCCCGAATTAAACCATTTAGTTAAACAAGTTCAAGGTAAGAAATAAAATTAAAATTCAAGATCCTGCGATCGCATTTAGACTATTTCTGATACACTTACACTGTCGCCATCTCAGATTGGGAATTGGGGCTAGCTGGCTCAAATTGTAACACCATAAACTGTTCGGGAAGCAAACCCAAAGATTCATAAGTGCGTCCTTGTTTATCACCAAAATTTTAACTATAGTTCCAACTTGACCCCGCCAAAGATTGTCTTTGGGGAGATTAACTGTTAATGCCACTACATCAAGGAGTTTAATATTTTTGGTTGTCATTTTTAGGTTTACCTCCAAGGCTCATGTGAGAGGGTAGCAACTGGTCAAGTGGGGAATTGATGAATCACTTTCAATAATCCAGCCACTGCGAATGACTATCTTTTTATTTTGCCATTCCAAGATAAAATCTAGAGTATAACGTTGTCCAAATGTGTCTTTTCTTCCCAGCTTAGCTGGATAGGTTGTAATAATTTTTTTTTAGCAAAATTTGACGTAACTCAGGCGCATTCTCTGCCGTCATCCCTAGCGTAGAAAGAAAAAGTCGCGCTTTATGTTTACCTGTACTATGTTCTAAATTGAGACAATAATCCCGCAACTTGCGAATATCAACAGCTGCATTTTCTGCATTGGGAATTAATTTGGCAATATCTTTTGGCATTAGTGCTAATATTAGCAACCTAGATAAATTTATAGATAGTCTCCCTTTATATAAAAAGCTTAAAAAGTTTTATCCTTTCAAAAACTCATGAATGATTCAACATTAAAATCAAAATCATATATCAAACTCGATCAGTTTCTTAAATGGCAAGGAATTGCCCAAACTGGAGGCGAAGCTAAAATTATGATCCAACAGGGAGGGGTTGAGGTAAACGGAGAAGAAGAAACGAGACGAGGACGCAAATTAGTTACAGGCGATCGCGTTACCATTGCGGGAACAACCCATCGTGTAGAATTACGTTAATCAGTTAGCATTTAGCATTTAACAGTAACAGTCAACAGGGATTGGTAGCTATGCTTCAGGAACAGCTTCAAAAACAATTGTCTCAGGGGTTAGCAGTTGGTACTTTGAGGAAAGTGCATCATATTGCTTTGAATGTCAAGGATATGGAGGCATCAAAGCTTTTTTATGGCAGTATTTTGGGTTTGCATCAGCTAGTGGGGAAAGAAGTGCCATCTACTTTAGTAGAGTTAGTTGCAGCAGGAAAAGTCTGTAATTTTAAAACTCCTGACGGTATAATTCTGGATTTATTTGCCGAACCCGATTTATCCCCCCCCGATTCTGATCCAGAGAAACAGTTTACCCGTGCTAATCATCTAGCATTCGATATCGCTCCTCAGCTATTTGATCAGGCGGTACAAACTTTAAAACAACTGCAAGTTCCTGTGGCAATAGATGTGGTAACTCGTCTGACTGGTAGAGGGTTTTATGTTTATGATCCTGACGGCTTTATTGTTGAAATTCGTTGCGATCCTCTGGAGTGAATCTTAAGTTTTGAATTAGTTAACTTGCTGCTAATCCTATCTATTTCTGATGAAGAGATCATGTGCCGTTTATTCAACCAATTTCGTAAAATCCTACCTATGATTCGGTTACAGAAATTTCCAGAAAAGCGATCGCCCCAGAGCTAGAGGAAATAGATAAAAGCGATCGTATTTTAGCCACCTACAAATATTTCTTTGTAAGCTTCTTTTGATCTATCTCGACTAAGTATGAATTTTCTGCAATTTTGTTACATTGCTTAATACAAACTGGGGAAATAGAGTTCGGAGTTCTGAATTAGAAATAAAGAGGGAATAACTTATTTGTATTTGTTTGTATCGTTCATTGTATTGGCTAACATCAGAGTTTAAGAAGAAGAAGTTGATTGTTGATTATTCAAGAACAACTTGATACCAAGACTCCGAAAATATGCAGTGCCAACTACTAACAGAAAAGAAAAATAGGCAATAATCTGTACGAGATATAAAGTTTGTCGGTAGCCAAACAAAGCTTTTAAGATAATACCTGGAAATTCTTTGTCAGGTAATAGATTAGAACCATCCCACACCTGAGTACCGAGAATGCAAGAGCCATTATTAAATAAACATAGCTGATTAAGAGTTAGTTGATTTAATAAAGTCAAAGCAGTATCAAAGTGCTTCAATGCACCCACGACTAAACCAGCGACAATTAATAATAAAAATATTCCCATCACCTGAAAAAAGAGACGAATATTAATTCGTACTCCCAAGGAAAACAAAGCTACTCCCATAATGCTAGCGAGAGATAAACCCGCCACTGCACCCACAGCGGGTAATGTCCAATCCTGCTGAAACTTGGCCAAAATAAATAAGACCGTTTCAAAACCTTCTCGCACCACTGCAATAAAGATTAAGAGAAATGTTGCCTTTCCAGCACTATCATCTCTTAAAGCCGAGCTAATTGCTCCTTCTACCTCTCCTTTGAGAGATTTTGCCTGTTTAGTCATCCACAGCAGCATCCAACTGAGCATAGCGATCGCCACTAAGCCAAAAATCCCCTCTAGTAACTGTTTAACTACAGAAGCATAAATTCCTCCCGCAGTCTCTACACCAGACACCAAACCAGTTAATAAAAAACCGACGGCAATACTAGCAATAATTCCCCCCAAAATTCCCAAGTAAACCCAGCGATAGAGTTGTGTTTGTCCTGCTTTCTTCAGACAAGCCATGACTATCCCGACAACTAAAGCCGCCTCAAATCCTTCTCGTAAGGTGACAATAAATGTTGGTAATATAGCGGTGAAGTCCATTGTTAGTTACGCTCTGAATATCACGAAATATATTATCATCTAAAGATCAGACCCAATCTTCAAGTTTGCGATCGCATTTCTTAATTATGCTAGATTTTCTCAATCCCATTCTCAACCGCCATCCAGAACGCATCAAAGCTAAGGTTGAGATCTATACTTGGGCTACCTGCCCTTTCTGTATCCGTGCCAAACTACTTTTGTGGTGGAAAGGAGTCGATTTTACTGAGTATAAGATTGATGGCAACGACAACGCCCGCAATAATATGGCGAACAGAGCAAATGGCAAGAGAACTGTACCCCAGATTTTTATCAATGATCGTCATGTGGGAGGTTGTGATGATCTCTATGATTTGGATGCTAAAAATGAGTTAGATCCTCTCTTGGCTCAACCTGCGAGCTAAACTAGCTAAGAGTTTGAAGATTTAGCGATCATAGTTGTTGAATTTTAATCGTTTTTAGATTAGCGATTACGCGACCCGTAGCCTTCGGATCGCCTGAACTATTCAAGGGCAAAAATTATTTTTAATGCTTCGTCAATTTCTAGTAGCAATTGCTCATTGAGTTGACCACGCTGACTAACATAACGTTTAGGATAATCTATGGGACGAGTTTGTAAACAGTCAGCAATCGACTTTTTCGCTAGTCCGTTTTCTTTGCTGGGATTGAGTAGTACATTGGTAATAATCCTAGCTTTTTTTTCTGACCATTGAGTAATTGGGACAACCTGAATGACACTTAGTTTTTGATTGTAAATATCATTGGAAACTATAATGCATGGTCGAATCTTACCTGTCTCACTACCTTTTGTGGGATCTAAATTAAAGTCGGCAATGATCCCTCGTTTGGGACGAAAGTTTCCTACTCCAGACATAAACCAGCAGCATCGTCAGTTAATTCTTGAAGTTCTTGATCTGATTCGTAGATTTCTTGATAGAGATCGGCAGATTCCGCAATTGCTTTCTCTCGTAATTGCTTACGATATGCAGATACAGCTTCGTTAACTAATGCAGTTTTGCTTTTGAACCCATATCGGGAATAGTTTTTGATAAAATTAGTTTCGGTTTCATTGAGAACAATTTTTATTTGAGGCATAGTAATTAGACTAGATACTAGTACCTAAATTATAGGCTATAAAATAGTACTATTGATTCTATCTATCTTAAATGCTTTGAGAGGGTAATCGCGGTCTGGATGCTGGAATATTCAACCTGCCATTGATCAAAATTCTTCCCCAATAGGAACATTTCTAATAATGTGAATTCATCGGTTTATGGCTGATAGCTCGAACAAGTCAAGTTAATATAGACGAAGCCCATATATCAAGCCTTTTCAATGTCTTTAGTTCAGGGAGAAACCATAGTTGCGATCGCCACTGCTATCATGCCACAGCAGGGTAGTGTCGGTATTGTGCGCTTATCAGGAGCCAAGTCTCTGGCGATCGCTAAAACCCTATTTCACTCTCCAGGAAAGCAGGAATGGTCAACTCATCGCATTCTTTATGGTTATGTTCGTCATCCTGAAACGAAACAGGTGGTAGACGAAGCATTATTACTTTTAATGCTACAACCCCGTTCTTTTACCCGTGAAGATGTAGTGGAATTTCACTGCCACGGTGGGATTATTGCGGTGCAATCAGTTTTGCAACTGTGCGTTACTCAAGGAGCGAGATTAGCTCAACCAGGGGAATTCAGTCTAAGAGCTTTCCTTAACGGTAGAATTGATCTAACTCAAGCTGAAAGTATTGCGGAATTAGTATCTGCTCAATCACAAGCCGCCTCGCAAGTTGCTTTAGCTGGTTTACAGGGCAAACTAGGCAGTCCCATTCGCGATTTGAGAAATGTTTGCTTGGATATTTTAGCGGAAGTGGAAGCCAGAATTGATTTTGCTGACGATCTTCCACCTCTAAATGAAGCAGAAATTGAACAGCAACTACAGCAAGTATTGCTTAAAGTTGAACATATTTTAGCTACGGCAGAACAAGGAGAATTATTGAGAAATGGCTTAAAAGTGGCGATTGTCGGCTGTCCTAACGTTGGGAAATCTAGCCTACTTAATGCTTGGAGTAAAAGCGATCGCGCGATCGTGACCGATCTTCCAGGGACAACTCGTGATGTGATTGAGTCCACTTTGGTTGTGGGGGGAATTCCCGTCCAAGTATTAGACACTGCAGGGATTAGAGAAACTGCCGATACTGTAGAAAAAATTGGAGTAGAGCGATCGCGTGACGCAGCAGCAACGGCAGATTTAGTCTTATTAACCGTTGACGCTCAACTGGGCTGGACAACTGCCGACTGGGAAATATATGAGCAGGTCAAAAATTACCCTCTAATTCTGGTAATCAATAAAGCCGATTTAGCTTCTCCCCAGTCGGTTAAATACCCCCCAGAGATCCAGCAGGTAGTTTACACTAGTGCCGCCTATAATCAGGGGATTACGGATTTAGAAACAGAGATTCTTTCCTTAACTCGTCAGGGATCAGTTACGGCAGCTAACTCTGAAGTGGCAGTTAATCAAAGACAGGCATCTGCTTTAACCAGGGCTAAAGTAGCCTTAGAACAAGTACAAGAAACTGTCGCCAATCAACTGCCGTTGGATTTTTGGACAATTGACCTCAGGGGCGCAATTCAAGCTCTAGGAGAAATTACGGGAGAAGAAGTCACGGAATCTGTACTAGACCGAATTTTTAGCCGCTTCTGTATCGGAAAGTAGATAATAACTACTAACTACTAACTACTAACTACTAACTACTAACTACTAACTACTAACTATCTATCCTTCCGAACCCATCACAAGGAGGAAATGCCAAGCCAAAGATACCGAGTAAAACAAAGAATATTGCACCGAGATTGGGCGTGATTAAATAGTTAAATTACTTAGTAAAATCAAGTAATGAGTAATACAAATTAAACTTGTATAAATTCTTCTCAATTACCCCAACAAAAAAAATATAATGTATCAAAATTAACAACCGACTATAGTTAATTATTGTGTTGGGAAGTCGTTGATTAAAGCTTTACCACCGAGAGTTATTTTGCCCTGCTTGAGATCGATTCTATTAATTTTAAACATAGCATTTTAAACTCTATCTAATTGACTATCTACGACAATTTCTATCACTTTAGCAATAGCTTACTCGCCTAAATTTTGCTGATTCACTTCTTATTACTCCTCTGATTTTTTATTAGACCATAAATATGAAAAGTCACGATTGATTGGTTAAATTTTTGATAAATAGCTTTTTACTTGCGGGAAGTTCTGGTTCGGAATCAGCCTCTTGCGCTAGATTGTCTAGCTTATGGCTGGCTTTTTCTTGAGCTTGGTCTAACAGGCGATCGCCATTTTCCGATTGACCGAACTGCTCTTTAACTCCCGTGTTTTTGACTACTTCTTGGGCTGCTTGTCGTAAAGTATCGCTGCTGTTGGATTTAACTGTATCCGCTAGAGCCGAATTAGCAGAACATAAAGCGATCGCCATACTCACCAAAACTACGGCGATCAAGTTCGTTAAAATTGAGATCATAATAAATTATAGAAATGTTTACTTGATTAAAAATTTCTGTTGCTGAAGCGGATTTGCCAAGATCTTAAAATAAATTGGTTCTTTTAATATTTAACTTCAACCTTGCCCTTAGATGTATCTAACCAAAGCAATATTTCCCACTCTGAGGAAAAATCACCCAGTACCTTTCCATGTCCCTCATCCAAAAGCGATCGCAAGCAGCTAAATTACCCAGTCAACTACGTTATGCGTCGATAATTATCTGTATGATTGTTATTTGTTTAGGCAGTAGTGTCATTGTGGGTTGGCTGTTTGACATAACTTGGCTCAAAAGCATTATTGCCCATCGGGTAACCATGAAAGTTAGTACCGCTCTTGGTTTGATCATGGGGGGAATTGCTTTACTGTTATGGCATCAACAGCAAAAGAATCAGCGTGTAATTGTTAGAGTTGCCTTGTATCTCTTACCTAGTATCGCGATCGCTTTTAGTTTAATAACTTTAATTGAATATGGTTTTAACCTCGATTTAGGTACAAGTTGGCTTGCCTTGCCCGATTCTCCCGATGCAATAGATGCGGTAGTTCGAGGTAGAATGTCGCCTCCCACCGCTTGGGGATTTTTACTACTGAATACGGCAATTTTATGTTTAGTTCGAGAATATTATTTAACTGCTCAACTATTAATAATTGGCATTTTAGCGATCGCTGCTGCTAGTCTAATCGGACATCTCTATTATGTCCGTCTCCTCTATACTGCTGGTTCGTCCACAGGGGTGGCAATTCACACTAGTATTGGCTTTCTTTTGTTGTCTGGTGCTTTGCTGGCTACTCGTTCAGAAAGGGGTTGGATGCGAGTATTGACCAGAAAAGAAGCAGGGGGGGTGATGGCTCGTTGGTTATTGCCTCTGATGATAATTGTTCCTCCTGTGCTAGGTGGTTTGATTTGGTGGCTTGTGCCAGATATGCCTCAAGCTTCGGAAATAGCGATCGCTCTCACAATTACTCTAGAAATATTGATTTTAAGCTTTCTTGTCTGGTGGATGGCTCGGAAATTAAATCAAAGCGATCGCAAGCGACAGCAATTATATGCCAATTTACTAGAAGCCGAAACACGATTTCGGGCAATTGTGGAAGATCAAACCGAACTAATTTGTCGCTATCGTCCAGATTCCACGATTTCTTTTGTCAATGAAGCTTACTGTCGCTACTTTGGGGTAAAAAAAGAGCAATTAGTTGATCGCCCATTTGCGCCTCTAATTTATGATCGCGATCGCGATCTAGTCACTCAAAAGATTAACTCCATGAGCTTAACTAATCCCACCGTAACTATTACCCATCGGGTGTGGGTCAACGGCAAGGTGCGTTGGAATCAATGGAACAATCGGCTAATATTGGATAAAGCAGGAGCAATTAGCGAATATCAAGCGGTAGGGCGAGATATTACCATCCTCAAAGAAATAGAAGCCAAGTTGCGAGAAAGTGAAGTAAGATTTCGGCTAGCCTTTGAAGATGCTGCTACGGGAGAAGCATTAGTTTCTCCTGACGGGAGGTTTATTAAAGTTAATCGCTCTTTGTGCGAAATTGTCGGTTACAGTGAAGCAGAATTACTGCAAAAAACTTTTCAGGAAATTACCCATCCCGACGATCTCGACCTCGATCTTAATTATGTGCGACAAATGCTGGCGGGAGAAATTCGTACTTATCAAATGGAAAAACGCTATCTTCAGGCTTCTAGTCGTTGGATTTGGATTTTATTGAGCGTTTCTCTGGTTAAAGATATTGAAGACAAACCGCTATATTTTATTGCCCAAATTCAAGATATCAACCAACGTAAACAAGCTGAAGCTAAATTAAACGCTTTATTACAAGAACTCGAACGCAGTAATCAGGAATTAGAAGAATTTGCCAGTGTGGTATCTCACGATTTGATTTCTCCCCTACGCAAACAAAATTTATTTATTGAATCTCTACAAGAAGATTACGGTGCAGTTTTAGACGAAGAAGGCAGAGAATATTTAACCAAAATGACTGGCTTAAATTTAAGAATGAAAGCGTTGATTGTCAACTTATTAACCTACGCTCGCATCACTACCCAAGCACAGCCTTTTACCCCAGTATCCCTTAAAGATGTTGTCGAAGATGTCTTATACGATCTCGAACCAGAAATTAGTCGTATCCAAGCCCAAATAAAAATTGGGGAATTACCCACCGTTACAGGCGATCGCTCCCAGTTACAACAGCTATTTCAAAATTTACTGCAAAATGCCCTCAAATTTCACGCCAGCGATCGCACTCCAGAAATTAAAATCTCTCAAAGCCCGACAGACAATAACTTTTATCAGATAAACATTATCGATAACGGTATTGGCTTTGAACCAGAACAACAAGAGAAAATCTTTACTCCCTTTCACCGCCTATATAGTCAAAGTAAATATGCAGGTACGGGTTTGGGTTTAGCTATTTGTGACAAGATCGTTCAACGCCATCAGGGTAAAATTGTAGCTTGCAGTCAACCTCAACAGGGAGCTACTTTTATAGTTTACTTGCCGAAATAGCTATTAAGATATGCATATGAACTACTCCAACCTGCTTCGCTGAGGATTGAGCAACTTGCATCATTGTACAACGGCTGAAATGTTTTACATATAAAGCTTTTGATTAGATTAATTTAAAGAGTTAAAATCATCCCACTACGTTGTTCAGTTCGATTCATCCCTAAAGATGCGAAGATAGGGAATTCTCTCACACATGGTTAAAAAGTTATATGGCGATCGCTAAATATAGCGATCGCCATCAATCAGAAGAATTTAAACGTAATTTAATGTACAAATAATTTAATTAATGTGCGATATCGGGAACAAATAACTATCGTTGTTATCTCAACCCGATCTTTTGGATGTAATCTAAACAGATTGAAGTCTGGCTTTTTGGCTAGAAAATAAAGCGATCGCCGCGTTGATAAACCAGGGCAGATCGTTAGGGTTGCGACTGGTGATTAAATTACCGTCTACCACTACTTCTTCGTCTACCCAGTTGGCACCTGCATTGATGAGGTCGGTTTTTAAGGAAGACCAAGATGTAATCTTGTGTCCTTTAACTACTTCCGCTTCGATTAAAGTCCAAGGACCATGACAAATGGCTGCCACTGGTTTATCTGCTTCAAAAAAAGCTTTAATAAACTTAACGGCTGTTTCATTAGTTCTTAGTTGGTCTGGATTAGCTACCCCACCAGGAAGTAGCAGCGCATCATAATCATCGGGATTAGCCTTATCTAAAGGGAGATCGACTTTAAAGCGATCGCCTTTATCGTAGTGATTCCATCCTTGTACTTGTTCTCCCGCAGGAGAGATTAAATAGGTACTTGCACCTGCATCGTTAAATGCTTGGCGAGGTTTAGTCATCTCAACCTGTTCAAAGCCATCGGTGAGTAAAATGGCAATATTAATACCTTGTAATTCTTGTGACATAGTTGTTTCTTTCCTTATTTACAATTACACATCTATTTGGTTAGTCAGCGTTACACCGCCGTCCTAGAGGATACCGCGACCCATATGAAACGACGGTGCCTGCGCTGACCGCATTCCGCGGTTAAAAATCGGTAGCATCCTTAAACATTTGTACGGTTTTTTCCAAAAGCTTGTTATTAGGATCGGAGCGGTCGATAATTGGCTGTTTCTTAGCAGGAATTTGGGTGGGGTCTAATAATTCTTTTTGTCTTTGGGGACTGACAAAATCATCGACACTATTTAAAGATTTCACTTCATTGGAATTTGAATAAAGCAAACCTTCCATTTGTCGATCGTCATTGGGATAGGTGGTTTCGCTTTGATTAGCTGTTGCTAATAAAGTAGGGGTAACAGAAGAATTATGAGGACGCGCAGCGAGTTTATCGCCACTATTACAGGCTGTGGTTATTAATAAAACTGTTGCTAAAAGAAAAGCAGTGACAATTCTACTAAGCCTTAATTGTTGAAAAATCTTTGTTAATTTGTTCTGGTTATTCATGAGAAAAAATTTTACCTATAGTTAATTTCTGCTAGGGGAAAAATCTGCTGAAGGGTAATTATTACAATTACTCTAATAGCAAACCTCAATCATTTTAGAAAGGACAGCTACGACCTAAGATTCTCTATTTCTAGGTAGGTTTGCTAAAGTAAAGCTTGCTTACAGTTACAACCTATCGACATTACCTAGAGATTACCTCTAACTAAAGTTGCATAATTAATCTAATTGAGAAATAAATTTTTTCTGGACGTATTAGTAAATACACTTGTTGAGAAATAGCTTTAAAATTTACTAAAACTCTCGACACACAAAACTTTCAGTTTTTGTCATCAAAGAAAAGTCTCAATCTTTTACGTAAAGTTATTTCAGAGCATATTGGTTCTTATTTCCAAACAACTCTAATGACGAATTTGAGTAAATTAATCAACCTTTATCTACTTCTAGTAAGAGTTAAACATAGGTAATACAACTTAAGATATAAACAAGCCCTGCCTAAATTATGAGACTATATGAGCGAGTATTCTTTAATTTTAGGCGATCGCACTTTTAAGGAGAGATACGTTCAGCTATTGAATAATTTATACCAAGCTCGCTGAACAATCCTAGATAGAAAAAACCCTTACTTCCTGATTCCCATGTTAAATTCTCCTTGTCGAGTTTTACTAATCGAAGATGAACCAGATGACATAGCAAATATCCGCAATATCCTAGAAGATACTCGTTCGGCTTTTTTTAAGCGTGGATTTGAATTGACTTGTGCCGAAACCTTATCGGCAGCCAAACCAATATTGTCCCAACAGGAATTTGATGTCATCTTACTCGATCTGATGCTGCCCGACAGTCGTTATCTAAATAGCTTAGAGTTAGTGCAAGCAGAAACATCGCAGACACCTATCATCGTGCAGACTGCTTTGGAAGACGAGGTAGTGGCAGTTAAAGCTTTAGAAATGGGAGCTTGTGGCTACCTGCCTAAAGTATCCTCCGATCGCGATTTACTCTTGTACGCTATTCGTGCTGCGATCGAGCGACAATGGCAGTTGGCTAATTTAGAGCAATCTCAACAACAACAGCAGAAGCAAGAATTTGATGTATTAGAAAGTTTATTGAGCGACGATAATAGTTTTCACAATCAATATACTGATTCTCTACAACAAAGGATGCCTGATGTGTTTAAGGAATTAGAAGCAAGATATAACACTTTACTCGATCACGTAGTAGAACAAAAAATTTATAAAGTAGAGCATAATATTAACGACCGCCTTAACGTTCTCATCGAGCAATTGGGTTATCTCCAAGCCACACCTAAAGATTTGCTCTCGCTCCATACCAATCTATTAAAACAAAAACAACAGGATTTGGGTCAACGTAAAAGCCGAGTCTATACCATTGAAGGACGTTATTTATTGCTAGAGTCGATGGGGAAATTGGCTGCTTACTATCGTCGGTATTATATTGGATTAAACAAAATTAACTTGGCTTCTAGCTACCAAGACATTTCTCCTACAAATTAAGATGTATACTCAACTGGCATTTGCCAACATCTTTTAATAACTCTTTTTAATTAATGTGTCAAAAATATATTTTGAAACTATATGTCAGTGGAGACTCCCCCCGAAGTCGGCGGGCGATCGCTAACTTGCAGGAATTTTGCGATCGCGAATTGCCACAAAATAGCCAGATTCAGATTGTCGATTTACTTAAATTCCCCGAAATTGCCGAAGCCGAAAAAATTTTAATTACTCCTACTTTAGTAAAAGAATTACCCTTACCCCAAGAAAGGATTATTGGCGATCTTTCCAATCGAGAAGTGCTTTACTTTGCCCTTGACCTTTCCCCTAAAACTTGACTTTTCTTTAATTCTACTAGAACTTGATTATTAATCTATAAGTATTCCAAACTCACTGCTGATATAAAATTCCTAATGAACCAAGCTCAAGAACAAGATCGGTTAGTTAAAATTGCTACAGGAATACCTGGTTTTGACGTAATTTCTGAAGGAGGATTGCCAGAAGGAAGAACCACTCTAATTTCAGGAACTGCTGGTAGTGGGAAAACGATCTTTGCTACTCAATTTTTAGCTGAAGGAATTAATCAGGGACAAAATGGCGTGTTTGTCTCTTTTGAAGAACCGCCTAAAATGCTACGAAAGAATATGCGCGGTTTTAACTGGGATATTGCCCAGTGGGAAGCAGAAAATAAGTGGTATTTTGTCGATGCTTCTCCGTTAGACCGAGATATGCCTTTAGTTAGTGGTGAATACGATCTAGATCCTTTAATATCACGTCTTAGTTATGCGATCGAGCAAGTTAATGCCAAGCGAGTAGCTATGGATTCTTTGGGAGCAATTTTTAGTTACGTGCCAGATATCGGTCAGGTGAGAGCAACTTTATTTAGGCTGGCGCAGGTGATTCGAGAAATGAATATTACGGCAATTTTAACTTCGGAACGTACTTCTGATTATGGAGATATTAGTCGCTACGGTATTGAAGAATTTGTCGCTGATAACGTGATTTTGATGCGTAATGCCCTCAGCGAAGAAAAGCGTCGTCGTACCGTTGAAATTCTTAAGTTTCGTGGTGTTTCCCACCAAAGTGGGGAATTTCCTTTTGCCATTATGTCCCAACGGGGTATCGTGGCTATTCCTTTCTCCAAAGATGTTTTTAAACGCAAATCTTCTAGACATCGCATTACTTCTGGTAGTCGCGATCTAGATGATATGTGTGGGGGTGGCTGGTTTGAAGGTTCGATTATTTTATTGTCGGGAGCAACGGGAACGGGTAAAACCCTAATGGCAACAGAATTTATTGCAGGAGGGGTGAAAAACGACGAAAAATGTTTACTGTTTGCGTTTGAAGAAAGTCGCGAACAAATACTGCGTAACGCCTTGGGTTGGGGGATAGACTTTGAACAGATGGAACAAGCAGGGAAACTAAAAATCATCTGTCGCTATCCCGAATTAGTGGGGTTAGAGTCCCATTTTATTAATATCAAAGCAGAAATCGAGCAATTTCAGCCCCAGAGAGTGGCGATCGATAGTATCTCTGCCTTAGAGCGAGTTTCATCCTTAAAAAGCTTTCGCGAATTTTTATTGACTCTAAACACTCTATTCAAAGAACAAGGAATTACTGCTTTGGGTACTGCCAATACTGCTAATCTCATTGGCAGCGAGTCAATTACCGAATCAAATATTTCTACCAATACAGATTTAATTATTTTATTGCGCTACGTTGAAGTATATGGAGAAATTAAACGAGGATTGGCAGTTTTGAAAATGCGTGGTTCTAAACATGATAAAGATATTCGCGAGTTTTTTATCGACGAGGATGGAATGCACTTGGGTCAGGCATTTCGCAATGTTACGGGGATTTTGGCAGGCAATCCTACTTTTGTGGATGCAGATGAATTGGATCGGTTAAACGATTTATTGAATGAGGGTAATGGGTAATAGGTAGTGGGTAATGGGTAGTAGGTAGTTGATGATAAGAGATTGTTAGCTAGGGAGTTGATAGCAGATTTTAGGGATTTTTGAGCAATTTGAGATGAAAGTATCAAAAGAAAAAAACAATTTAGCTAAACTGCCTCGATCGCCTGAATCTAGCTTAGATAAGATCGCGGTCTTAATTGTGTCTGATTCCTCTGCTGCCACAACAGCGATCGCTTCTATTCTCAGTCAAGGGTCATTTCTCAGTCAAGGGTCATTGACGATTAATTGGCAGCAAGTAGCAACTAAAGAAGAATACGAACAATCTCTTGGGTTCCAATTTGATATAATTCTCTATGATGCTGATTCTAATCAACTGTCTTTAGCAGAAGCAATTGACCTGTTGTTAGTCAATAATTTAGATATTCCCATGCTAGTAGTAAATGGTGCAGCTAGCATTTCTCAAGCGGTAGCAGCAATCAAAACAGGAGCAACCGACTACATCCCTGCAACGGATTTAGAGCAATTACCCACAGCAGTTACCCAAGCCTTAGCCAAACCAAATACTTGTTCTCATTTAGCACAATGCACCGCTCAAACAGAACAACAACTACAACAACTAATTACAGACAATGCTGATGGCATTCTTGTAGTAAGCGATCGCGGAATAGTTCGGTTTATTAATCCCGCAGCACTACAACTTTTTGGTAAATCGGAGGCAGAATTAATTGGCGAACCTTTAGGTTTTCCTGTTGTTAATGGTGATTATGTAGAAGTAGATCTTCGGCAAAGTTCGGGACGAAATTTAGTGGCACAAATGCGAGTCAGTCAAATTCGCTGGCAAGGAAAAAACGCTTATATCCTATCCCTGCGAGATATTACCCACATTAAACAAGCTGAATCAGAAAGAGCCAAACTCTTAGAAGAGGCGCAAGCAGCTAATCGCGCTAAAGATCAGTTTTTAGCCATTCTTTCCCACGAACTGAGAACTCCTTTAAATCCTATTGTTGGTTGGTCGCAATTATTACAAAGTGGCACTCTTAGCGAAGCGCAAATCAAGAAAGGGGCAGACATTATTCAACGCAACGCTATGTTGCAATCGCAATTGATAGAAGATATTTTAGACATCTCGCGGATTATTCGCGGGAAAATTGAACTGCAAGCTGCACCAGTTAAATTAAGCACCGTTATTAATAATGCTCTAGATACGGTTAAATTAGCAGCACAGGCTAAATCAATTCAAATCAACACCAATTTCTCTAGCAATGAAGATTTAGTTTTTGGAGACTCTACTCGACTACAACAAGTAATTTGGAATCTGCTAACTAATGCGATTAAGTTTACTCCTAATGGTGGCAGGGTTGATATTAACCTAACTTTTATCAATAATCAAGTTCGAGTACAAGTTAAAGATACAGGAAAAGGAATCGAACCAGACTTTTTACCCTATGTTTTTGATTATTTTCGTCAGGCAGAAAATGCTAAAACCAGAGCTAAAGGAGGATTGGGATTAGGACTGGCAATCGTGCGTCATTTAATAGAACTGCATGGAGGAACTATCAGTGTAGATAGTCTTGGAGTAGATCGAGGAGCAACTTTTATCTTTGCTTTACCAGCACTAGATGCCAATAATGAATTAGAATCGACCAATAATTTATCTTCAACCACCAAAAATTTGGCAGGTCTTAAAGTATTGGTAGTTGATGATGATGATAGTTCCAGGGATTTAGTACTATTTATTTTAGAAAATGAAGGTGTAAGGACTAAAAGTGCAGTCTCAGCAACCGAGGCTTTAAGCACAATCGAGCAATTTCAACCCGATATTTTAGTCAGTGATATTGGGATGCCTAGTATGGATGGTTATCAGTTAATTAAAAGAGTAAAAAAATTACCGACAATTCAAAAAGGAAATTTCAAGGCGATCGCTCTTTCAGCTTATGCTTCCGATGCCGAGCGTCAAAAAAGCCTGGCATCAGGATTCGATTGTCATATAAACAAACCTCTAGATGTCAGTAATTTTCTGCAAATACTAACTCAACTGCTCGACTAGGGTTCTTGTTATTTCTCAAGTCTCCCCCACTCAAAAAATTGGCAGATATCATTATTAAGAATTGGATTGACCAAATGCAGGGGAAAGATTTGTTGTACTAGGGGTTTACTTGCTGAGTTGACCAGGTTTGATCGTCTTGGAGAGTATACCAACAGCGTTGCTGAGGATCACCCCTTAGTTGCAGGTGATCAATTTTTTGGGGAGTCAGTAACAGTAGACAAAAATTGTCTAAAGGAAAATTTTCATCAGGCGGATTTACTTCAAAAGCAGATTTATCCACTACTGGTTGGGCGGGATCTGGCCAAGCAAATTGCGATCGCGCGGCATCTGAGAGATTATGCCAAGTTTGATGACGAGCTTGTTGCAGGTAGCTATCTGCTTCTGTGGCGGTAACTAATTGCAGACTTCCCTTAATGCGAAACTGTTCCCTGGTTTTAGTAAAATACCAGCAGATTTCAGCCCTAGTCTGATATTCAATATCTTGAATTTTGGCACTGCGAGAATCGGTAATGATTTGCAGACGATTTAATTGCTCGTCGAGAAATCCGCGAAAAACGACGGTGCGGTTAGCAGGATAGCCTTCGGGAGTAACAGTAGCTAATTGAAAATAACGGGAATGAGGTTGAGAACGATTGCGGTGTATAGCACGAGATAAAGGCGATCGCCAGGGAGCAAGCATAGACAGTGAACAGTACCACAAGGGCATAATATGAGCAGTCAGCATTGACATACTCCCACGCCCTGGAAAGGCGGGGATTCTAAATTCAGACAACACTAGCCATCAATTAAAGCATGATTTATTTAGGCTGTGCGGTTTGGTCTTATAAAGATTGGGTTGGGAACTTATATCCCCCAAAAAGCCAACCGCGAGATTTTTTAAACTTATATAGTCGCCGTTTTACGACAGTTGAGGGCAATACTACTTTCTATGCCATACCTACTACCGAAACAATTGCAAAATGGGTGGCACAGACTCCTCCAGGATTTAAGTTCTGTCCCAAGCTACATCGAGAAGTTACCCACCAAGGCTTATTAACCCCTCGTATTGATGATGCCCTCAGCTTTTTAGAGAGAATCTCTGGTTTGGGCGATCGCCTGGGAACAACTTTTATACAACTTCCCCCCAGCTATAGCCCTGAATATTGGAAAGACTTGACGGAATTTTTGCGCGCCTGTAGTCAGTCTGGCTTATCTTTGGCTTTAGAAGTGCGTCACTTGGACTGGTTTAAACCCCAGCATAGCGATCGCCTGAACGATCTTCTCACCAAACTCAATATTACTAAAGTCCTATTGGATACTCGCCCAATTTACAATTGCTCTAATGATCCCCAAGTAAGTTCACCGCGTAAAAAACCCAAGTTACCCCTCCAACCAGAAATTATCGGTAATCTTGGATTTGTGCGTTTTATTAGTCATCCTGAGAGAAAATACAACCAGGCTTATCTCGGACAATGGGTTAACTCTCTTCATAGTTGGCTGAATTCGGGAAAAACTATTTACTTTTTTGTCCATTGTCCCCAAGAAGTGCGATCGCCTGATACTGCCAAATATTTTCACTCCTTGTTAAGGAGAAATGATGCTAATTCTCTGATTCCTCCCTTACCCTGGAATAATCTTGAACCCCATCCTACACAGTTGAGCTTGTTCTAAAATTATTGATTGTTAAGAAATATAAAGTTTATTAGCAAAAATGAAATATAAAGTTTTTATTAATATATAATCAAGTATAGGTAAAGAAAGAAACTCAATAAATTAATGAGCTAGCTACTCTTACCTAAGCGACTCAATCAAGATATTGCTTAACAGTTCAACTATATTTGGTGTTAGGGGCATTGTTTGGCTGACTATGCCTCTATATTTCTTTTTCAACCTTCCCTCGACTCTGGGGAACAAGTAAAAAAGCAAACGTAAAAAAATAACAAAGATTTGTGGCTTGTCGAGAGAAACTGGTGGCGGAGAGAAAGCAGATTGTTGATTTGGAGCAAGGTCTTAATGCTGCAACAGTGGTGTTTAACAAAAATTAATAATTTCTCTAACCGTTAATAAGACTAAACTGAAGCCACTACAAGACATTTTAGATTGATAGAGATCTAGTTTTAAGTGGGGATCAAATTTAGAATGGGTGGCATAACCATTGCAAGAGCAATTAGGAATCAGCTAATGCTCTTGGTAATTTACGACTCGAATTAAGTATTGCTTAACGGTTCTATATGGTTGGTGTTAGGGGTGTTGTTTGGCTGACAACGCTCCTAATTTTTTTTGGCTTACCAACTAGAATACAGGTTAGTGGGAAACCCTATGTTATGTCGTCCGTAAATATACTAATTTTTGCCACTATTTTAACCATGCAAATTTAAAGTTTTGATCATCTTTTAGGTGGTTAACCCGATAAACTTGATTTAATCTTGACAGAGTTTTGCTGCAAGTTCAGTAATGGAAGTTTGTTCGTACCTTTCAAACGGTTGATGTATCCAGGGATTATCGGGTAAATAGTCCACGTAGTAATCGGGTGTTTCTATCGAGGTATCTTTGTACCAAAGTACTGCGGTACGGATCTCAATCATATTTTTTTGGTACTTAGACTTGAGCCAGTTAATCGATTCTTTAAGGCTAATTCCAGAATCTACTAAGTCATCTACTAGTAAAATGCGATCGCCCAGGGGGTGAATCGTCGATAGATGCTCAGAAAACTTAATTTTACTACGTTTTTGATTATTTTCTCCTCCGTAGGAGGCAGTAGATAAAATAGCCAAAGGTTTATCATATAGGCGACAAAGAATATCTCCCACTCTTAAGCCGCCTTTTGCCAAACAGACAATGTGATCAAACTGCCAATTAGACCGATGGATCTTGACAGCTAAGCTTTCAACTTTATGATGATATTCTGACCAAGTTACATATAAATCTGCCATAAAAATAGGAACCTAAGAAAATTGGATAGTCGTGAGAAGCCAATAGACCGAGAAAAGCTTAACTTTACCACTAAACTGGCCTATGGTTCAGGAGACATGGGTCCAGCAATTACAGCAAATATTCTAGTATTTTTTCTACTATATTTTTTTACTAATGTGGCGGGATTACCTGCGGGATTAGCCGGTAGTATTTTAGCGATTGGAAAAATTGGGGATGCAATTAACGATCCCATTGCTGGCATCTTGAGCGATCGCACTCGTACTCGTTGGGGAAGACGCATTCCCTGGATGCTATTGGGGGCGATTCCTTTTGGGATCTTCTTTTTTTTGCAGTGGATTGTACCTAACTTTAGTCCAGATCCTACTGTAAATAACTGGTGCTTGTTTGCTTACTATGTTATCGTCGCTACCTTATTCAATCTAGCCTATACTGCTGTCAATTTACCCTATACAGCATTAACCCCAGAATTAACCCAAGATTATAACGAACGCACCACTCTTAACAGTTTTCGCTTTGCTTTTTCTATTGGCGGAAGCATTCTTTCTTTAATTTTGGCAACTGTTATTTTTCAGGCTTATCCCGATGATCCCCGACAGCAATATTTAGTCTTGGGAATAGTTTCCAGTCTACTTTCAATCATAGCCCTATTCTGGTGTACGTTTCGGATTCAAGAACGAGGTGCTGCGCCGCTATTGCCACAGCAAGGTAAAAAAATACTGGGCTTTGTTTTAGCTGCTACGGGTGCATTAGGAATCGTCTATGGGATTAGTCAATTACTTGGTGGCACAGAAGGTATTAGTGTAGGAGGAATTGTAGCTGTTTTATTTGGCATACAGTTTATTGGCTTTGGGATGACGCTCATTTTTGCTAAAACCGAATCCCATTTGAATAGCATTGAGGCGGTTGCAGCCAGAACTCATGCCAGTAGTATTCCCAGTACGCCGATTGGGGAACAGTTAAAGATTGCTTTTGCCAACAAAGCTTTTTTATATGTAATTGGTATTTATCTTTGTTCTTGGCTGGGAGTGCAGCTAACAGCTTCGATTTTGATCTATTACGTAGTTAGCTGGATGGGAATGGACGAGGCTGCTTTTCCTACAGTAGCGATCGCCGTACAGGGAACAGCCTTAGTGATGTTGTTTTTCTGGAAATTTGTCAGTAACAAGTTAGGCAAGAAAACCGTCTACTATCTAGGCATGGTGGTTTGGATTGTGGCTCAAGCAGCATTATTTCTAATTCAACCAGGACAAATTGGTCTACTTTACCTCGGAGCAATCATGGCTGGTTTCGGTGTCTCGGTGGCATATCTAATTCCTTGGTCAATGATTCCCGACGTGATTGAGCTTGATGAATTGAATACTGGTCAAAGAAGGGAAGGAATTTTCTATAGCTTTATGGTTTTGCTGCAAAAACTTGGTCTGGCTCTAGCCTTGTTTTTAGTGGGTCAAGCTTTAGAGTTCTCTGGCTTTATTGCACGAGTCCCAGGAGAAGCCATACCTGTACAACCAGAAAGTGCATTGCTAGCGATCCGAATTGCGATCGCGCCTTTGCCGACTATATTTTTGATCATCGGCTTAGTTTTAACCTATTTCTATCCTATTACTAAAGAAGTCCACGCTAACATTCGTTTGCAGTTACAAGAGAGGAAAGGGCAATAGGGTATTAGTGATTAAGATAGTAGGGCAAATGTTTTGCCGTGGCTAATCCTGGTAGAGGTTTATTCCTTGAGATACTATGTGACATCCTCCCGCGATTTATCGCGGGCTTGCTACACTCACGAGTAGGCATTCCTGCACCGCGCCACTTGTCTAGAATCATGACAGCTATCATAATTCCCCGACAGCCCGACATTTACAGGCAATTTCTTTCCCCCAGAGTCCCTGGGTACTAACGTATTAGAGAATACTCATACATCTATATACGCTTGGAATTTTACCGACAAGACTCTCTTGCCGAACCCCATATTCCCAATTGTCTAGGTGCGCTATTTGTACGAAGTTACAGCAATTTATAGCTAGATTTTACGTACAAAAGTATTATACTACGCTTGGAACTGTTACTATATGAAGATTTTATGTCTAAACCGCCAAGTTCGCTTTCATCCCTCCGATAAATCGGGGGACTTCCCGCTCACAAAGTTAAATAAAAATACAAATGAAACAGTTTGCTTTTGTTAGCGATGCAGCAGAAAGAGAATACAAAGCTTTACCCAAAGATGTTCAAAAGGAATTTGGTACTAGCTTAAGAGCAGTACAGAACGATAAAAAACCGTTTTTGC